>JAHDXY010000244.1 GCA_023384005.1 Burkholderiaceae bacterium
ACAGGTAGCCGGTCCGCTCGCTGCGCACGCCGAAGCGCAACTTGTCCTGCCCGATCCTGAGCGTGCGCTGTCCGGTGTCGATCTGCACCGACCACGTGGGGTCGCGTTCGGCGAAGACGGTGTCGAGCACGGTGTCGGTTGAGAACGCCGGTGGAGGCGCCGGGGTAGCGGGGGAGGGCGCTGCGGCCGAGGAGGGCGCGGGTGCCGGGACGGCCGCAGGCGTCGGAGCCTGTGCGCCCGTCGCGGCAGCGGACGGAGTCGGTCCGGTCGGGGTGGCACCGGAAGGCGATCCGGCGTCCGGTCGAGACGGGGTCGCCGCGGCGGTCGACGTCGCGGCGGCCGGCGCGGATGCCGTTGCGCTCGTCGTGCCCGGCGCGGACGCCTGGACGGAAGCGGGCGAGGGCGCCGGCGGCGGCTTGTCGCCGCTCAGCAGTACCCACGCGGCGATCGCGATCGCGGCGGCCAGCCCGAGCGCGATCGCGACGGTCGAGCGATCGATCTTGCGCGGCTCGCGGGCCGTACCGGCCGAGGGCGGCGCGCCCGCCGCGCCCGCGCCGCCTTGCGTCGCGGGAATCGCGAAGGTGCGCGGCAGCACGTGCGTCACCTCGAAATCCTCGTCGCGCCCCGGTTGGGCTCCGGGCCGGGAGTCGCCATCGGGAGACGACCCGATCTCGCAGAGGAACTGTCGCACCGACGCGGTCCGGTCGTCGATCGCGACCGCGAGGGCGTGGTCGACCGCGGCGAGGAAGCGTTCGTCGCAGATCCCGCGCCCGGCCTCGCGCGCCGGGACGAGCGTGTCCTTCATCAGGCGCGACACCGACGGCACCGGCGCGCGGCCGGTGATGCAGTAGTAGACGACGGCTGCGAGCGCGTAGACGTCGGTCCAGGGGCCTTGGCGCATCTCCGGGCCGCTGCCGTACTGTTCGAGCGGCGCATAGCCGGGTTTGAGGATCACGGTCAGCGCCTGGGTGATGTCGCCGATCACCCGGCGCGCCGCGCCGAAGTCGAGCAGCAGCGGCCGCCCGTCGGGCAGGATCAGGATGTTGTCCGGCGCGATGTCGCGGTGGAAACACTGCTGGGCGTGGATCGTCTCGAGCGCGTCGCACAGCGGCGCGAGCATCCGGCGCAACCAGGCTTCGCTGGGCGCGGCGCCGAGTTCCTTCAGCGCGCCGCGCAGCGTCTTGCCGCGGTAGTACGGCATCACCATGTAGGCGGTGCCGTTGGCTTCCCAGAAGCGGTAGACCTTCACCAGCGCGGGATGATCGAACTGCGCGAGCAGCTTGGCCTCATTGACGAAGCTGCGCCGACCGGCCTCGAAGGTCTCCTCGTGCCGTGCAGACTTGACCGCGACGAGGCCGCCCTGGACCCTGGAGGCGAGCGCCGAGGGCATGTACTCCTTGATCGCGACCTCGCGTTCCAGAAGATGATCGTAGGCCGCGTAGACGATGCCGAAGCCGCCCTCGCCGATCAGGCCCGTGATCTCGAACTCGCCGAGCCGCGTGCCCGGCTGCAGCAGGTTCGTCTGTCCCGCGGCGTCGTCGCTCGCGCCTGCCGCCGGAGGCACGACGCGCGTCGCGCCGGAGTGGATCGGGTCGTCGTGCTCGCTCATCGTGCCGGCGCTGCGGAGATCAGCTCGTCGAACAGCGCCGCGCCCAGCGGGATGCGCGAGAGCCTGATCTCGCCCTGCCCGTCGCGCGTGGCCGGAAGCCACCACAGGGCGCGATCTGACAGGTTCGCGAGCATCGTGCGCTCGGCGGCGCGCGCGAGCGCCTGGTCGAGCGGTTCGTTCAGCGCCCAGCGCCCCGAGCCCGAGCCGTTGGTGAACGCCTCGAGCGAAAAGCCCGGCGAAGGATTGCCGGCCTGGATCGGGGCGATGCCCTCGAGCCGCTCGTCCAGTTCGTCGCCGCTCATGCCGTCGAGCGCGTCCAGCCCGGCCTGCGTGAACAGGTCGAGTTGCTCGTCGATCTTGCGCAGCCCGAGTTCGACGGCGTCGGTCGCGATCCGTTCGCAGATCGTGAGAGGGAAGTAGCGCCCGACGCGGTCGACCGAGGGCATCAGTACGCCGCACCAGCCGCTCTGTCCCAGCCTGCCCGCGGGAAGCACGAAGCGCCACACCGGAAAGACCAGATAGAGGTCCAGCCAGTTGTCGCCGCGGTTGCGGCGGCTGTGCGTGAGGCCGTCCTGCAACCACTGGTCCCAGGAGTTCTGGAATTCCGCCGGGAGGCGCCGGCCAACGAAATCGCCCGTGCTGGGAAGCTTGCCGAACCAGCCGATTCCGTGCATCAACGCCGGCTCACAAGCGCGTGGGACAGCGAAACGCCTGCAGGTCGCCGAGTCGGAACGGGTTCTGCACGCTGCTGGTCGTGACGTCGAAGGCGATCCGGCGTCCGTCGATCGAGAAGGAGGCGCGGAACTTCTCCGGTTGCGTTCCGGGGTCGATCTGCGCGCGATCGAACATCCGGTAGATGGCCCACGGACCTTCGAACACGAGCCCCGACTGCCCTGAAGTGCCTGGCGGCGAGATCTGGATCCGGATCTGGTTGCTCTTGCGCGGACCGGGCCACTGGATCGACTGGGGAACCATCGGGCCGTGCGCGTAGCGCAGCACCTGCCCGTCGACGTCGAGGCTGAACTGAAGGATCTGCGGGTCCATCTCGACCGGCTTCATCTCGACTCGACGCGCGGGGCCGCGCGCGCCTGCGGCGAAGAATACCGACCGGATCTCGGCTGCGTGCTGGAACTGGATCAGCGACGCGCTGTCGCCCATCGAGACGTTGTCGACCTTGCGAAAGCGCCAGGGTTTGGTGCTCGTGTCGACGAAGGACGCGAGCTTGCGCTGGAAGAAGTCGTCGAGCACGCCCCCGGGGCCGAACAAGCGGGCGAAGTCCTCGGGAGTGACATCGCGCGTGCTCGACGGGTCGAAGGGATAGCGGCCGGTGATCGCGCGGGTGCAGAAATCGCCGATCGAGCTCGAGAGGTCCTGGCTGATGTTCGCGCGCGTCGCGCCCAGCGCCTGCGTGCTGCCGCTCGAGGCGAGATCGACCAGCATCGTGCGCATCGGCGCGGGCAGTCGCGCGGCCTCGCTCTTGATCTTGTTCGGCACGTCGCTCGCCGGCGGCGCGACGCCCGAGCGAACCGCGGTCTCCGTCGTGCTCATCAGCTGGTAAAGCTCGTTGATCAGCGCCATCGTCTGATCGATCGGCGCCGGCCCGCCCGGGCCCGCAGGTCGGACCATGCGACGCAGCGACTCGAAGCGATCGTCGACCAGCGACTCCAGGCGTGGACCGCTCGGCTGGCGGATCGCGGCCGGAGCGGCCGAGCCCAGCAGTCTGGACAGCGTCTGCTTGGTGTCCTTCACCGTGTCCGAGGCCTTGTCCACCGCGCGGTCGACCACGCTCTTGCCTTCGGATTCGGTGAGCGAGACCTCGCGCACGATCGCGCGCAGCAGCGTGGGCAATGGCGAGTCGGGGGCCGAGAGCACGCGCGCGGTCTGGATCGTCTGGGTGAGGCCCGCTCCGCGCACCACCGCGATGTCGGCGATGAACTGCTCCCAGGTGGCGGCGTAGTCCTGCAGGTAGAGCCGCTTCACGTCGTCGACCAGGGCGCCGCGCGTCGTGAGGTCGGCGGCGCGGCGCGCGTTGGACGAGTCCTTGATGCCGAGCACCCACACCTCCTCGGCGGCGAGGTCGCGCAGCACGTCGTCGAGCGCCTTGGTGAAACCCTTGTGGTAGCCGTCGTAGGTGTAAAGGCCCGGGACTCCGTCGGTCAGCGCGGCGCCGCTCTTGCGCGTAAACACGAGCGCCGCGGAGGAGCCTCCCGCGGCCGAGATGCGGAAGTCCGCGAACTGGCCTACGCCCTGGCGCTTGATCCGCTCGTAGACGCGCTGCGGGAACGGCGTGCGCGCGAGCGTCGCGCGAACGTTCGCGATCAGCGCGTCGTCGGTGCGCACCGCGTCCTGGAAGGCGCTGCGCGCGAGCAGCGCGTCGACATGCGCGAGCAGCGCGCGCCGCTGCTCCTCGCCGAAGCCCTGCACCGGAGAGGTCTCGAGGTCGAACACGATCCAGCCCTTGACCGCCGCCGGATTCAGGTACTCGGGCGAACGCAGCATCACGTAGGTCTTGAGCGTCTCGTACTGCAGTTCGGGATTCGCCGCTCCCCGGCGCAGCACCGCGGCGATCCGTTCGGCGAGCGCGGGCGCGAGCGTCTGCGCGAGCAGTCGGTGGTAGGCCTGCTCGGCCGCGTCGGCGAGCTTCGCGCCCTGGAACAGCCCGAATCCATAGGTCATCGGCGGGGCCGCCGGATCGACCGCGTCGGTCGAGGGCAGCGTACGAACCGCCGCGTACAGCGGCAGCATCGAAGCGAGGTCGATGCTGGTGACGACCTGCCCGTCGAGCGACTTCTTCAGCGTCGCGACGCGAGAGGCGACCTCGGCCACGTAGGCGCGATTGTTCAGGTAGCTCAGCGTCCACCCGGTGATCGCGGCGAACGCGATCACGACCGCGCCGACCGACGCGATCCACTTGAGCGATCCGAGCCGGCGCTCCCAGCGCAGGTTCGTTCCCGCGAGCGGCGCTTCGGCGAACACGACCTCGCGCAGCAGTCTCGTGAGGAAGAACGCCTTGCCCGAGGGTTTGAGCGGGGCGAGGATCCGGCGCTGAAGTCCGAACTGGCGCGCGATCGATCCCATCACCCGGTCGATCGGATTGCCTTCCTGCGTCCCGCTCGTGAAGTAGACACCGCGAAACAGCGGCTGGCGCGCGAGCCTGGACTCCGGGAACGCGTTCGCGACGAATTCCGACAGCGCCGAGCGGATCGCGGCGAGCTGGTGGACGAAGCCGTGGATCGCGGCGCGCCGCTGCGGATCGCGTTCGTTCTGCAGTCGCTCGAGCGTGAGCTCGTCGATTCTCCGCGCCAGTTCGTCGAAGCGCGATTCGAAATCGGCCAGCGTGGGCGCCTTTGGAGCGTCGGGAGAATAGTCGAAGGTGGTACCCCAGACCGCCTCGCGCTGTTCGCGATCCAGGTCGCCGAAGAACTCCATGAAGCCCGCGAGCAGGTCGGCCTTCGTCACCAGAAGGTAGACCGGAAAGTCGTTGTCCAGCGTCGCGAGGAGTTCCTGGACGCGCGCGCGCACCGCGCCCGCCTGGCGCTCGCGTTCCGCCGCGGAGAGCTGCAGCAGGTCGCTCACGCTGACCGTGACCAGCGCGCCGTTGATCGGCTGGCGAGGGCGGTACTTGCGCAACTGCTTGAGGAACTCGCCCCACTCGTGCGAGTCGGTCTGCGCGTCGCTGTCCTGCGTCGTGTACCGGCCGGCGGTGTCGATCATCACCGCCTGGTCGGTGAACCACCAGTCGCAGTTGCGCGTGCCGCCGACGCCGCGAATCGGGTCGTTGCCCAGCTTCTCGGCGAGCGGGAACTGCAGGCCGGAGTTCAGCAGCGCGGTCGTCTTTCCCGAGCCGGGCGGGCCGATGAACACGTACCAGGGAAGCTGGTAGACATAGCGCCGCCCGCCGAACAAGCGCGAGAACCAGCTCTGGTCGGCGCCGAGCCGGGTCTTCTTCATCACCGCCAGCGCCTGCTCGAAGCGCGAGCGCACCGCCGCGATCTGCGCGGCGTCAGCCGGGGATTCGCTCGCCGGCTTGGCGCCCTTGGCGCTCAGCGCGTCGAACAGCTTCCGGTTGGCCATCTTCTGGCGGATCGCGCTCGCGACGCGCTTGCCGAGCCAGAGCACCAGCAGGATCGCGATCAGCACGATGCGCGCGGTGGTCGACGCGAGCGGGCGCCAATCGGCGAACGCGAGCAGCGGGCCGCCGAACCAGATCAGCAATGCGACGCACAGCGCGCCGAGCACCAGCAGCAAGGCCGGCCGGAAGATGAAGGCGAACAGGCGTCTCATCGGTTCGACGCGAACAGCGTGATCTCGACGCGACGGTTGCGCTCGCGCCCAGCGGCAGTCTCGTTGCTGTCGACCGGCTCGCTGTCGGCGCGTCCTTCGGACTGCATTCGATCAGCCGGCACCGTGCGCGCGAGGATCTGCAGGACTTCGCGCGCGCGCTCCTGCGAGAGATGCCAGTTCGAGGGAAAGCGCGCAGTGCGAATCGGCTGGCTGTCGGTGTGACCGCTCACCAGCACCTTGCCCGGCGTCTCGGTGAGCGCCTTCGCGATCCGGTCGACGACGCGCACCACGCGGCTCGAAACCTCGGCGCTGCCGGGGACGAAGAAGCCGTCGCCCTTGATCGTGACCACGCTCTTGTTCGCTTCGTCGCGCACGCTCACCAGCCCCTCGCGGATCTCGGCTTCGAGGAACTGCGCGAGCCGCGGGCGTGCCGCTGGTTGCGCCGGCAGCGGCGCCGCAGAGGGCAGGCGGATCGCGTGGATCGCGGCGAACACCGGATCGGAACGCGTCGCGAGCAGCAGGCTCAACCCGAAGTACACGCCGACCGCGAGCAGCGCGACTGCCGCGCTGAATGCCCAGAACGGCGTCGCCGAGAGCCAGCGCCGCTGGCGGATCTGCGCCGGCGCCCAGCGCAGCGACAGGCTGCGCTCCGGCGCCGGGTTGACCGAGCGAAGCATCAGGTGCAGCCGCTCGCGCAATTGATCGAGTTGGGCGCGGCCATTGTCGAGCACGCGGTAGCGGCCCTCGAAACCGAGCGCCAGGCAGCGGTAGACGAGTTCGAGCAGATCGACGTTCTTCGACGGGTTCTCCGCGAGCTTGGAGAGCAGCGCGAAGACCTTCTCTCCGCCCCACGATTCGTTGTGGAATCGCACCAGCAGGCTGTCGCGACCCCAGGCGCCGCTGCCCCAGGGGGTGCTCGCCGCGGTCTCGTCGAGGAAGGTGCACAGGATGTAGCGCGCGGCGATCGTCGTCTCGCGCGGCACGTCGGCGCGCTGCGCCGCGCGCTCGAAGTCGCGCACGCCGCGGTCGAGCGACTCGCGCAACCCGGCCGGATCGGGGTGATCGACGCTGGCACGAAGTTGCGGCACCAGCGCGAGCAGCGGCTGCGCGCAGGCCAGCAGCTTGTTCGCGCCGACGTAGTGCGCCACCGATTCGTCGAAGTTCGT
>JAHDXY010000245.1 GCA_023384005.1 Burkholderiaceae bacterium
ATACCGGCCTGTCACGCCGGGGGTCGCGGGTTCGAGTCCCGTCCACTCCGCCAATACCCGAGGGGCGAACGAAAGTTCGCCCCTTTTGCCATTCGCGCCTGCCAGCAACGGGGAAGATCCTGAATCATGTTCGACTCGATCCGCAAGCACCAGCGCCTGATGCAGTTCCTGCTGCTGATACTGATCTTTCCCGCATTCGTGTTCTTCGGCGTTTCCGGCTACGACCGCTTCCTGTCGGACGAGGGCGCGGTCGCAACGGTGGGCGGATCGAAGATCACGCGCCAGGAACTCGACACCGCGATGCGCCGTCAGTTCGAGCAGATGCGCCAGGTGCTCGGCGATCGTGCAGACCCGAGGATCCTCGATACCCCGCGGGCGCGCGCCGAGGTGCTCGACGGCCTGGTCGCGCAACGCGTCCTGTTCAACACCGCGCTCGAGGCGCGCGTCCTGGTGAGCGACGAGCAGCTTCGCCAGACCATCCTCGACATCCCGGGCCTCAAGGGCGCTGACGGGGTTTTCGACAAGGCGCGCTACCGCACGCTGCTCTCCGGTCAGGGTCTGACCGAAGCGGGTTTCGAACAACAACTGCGGCGCGACCTGATGGTTCAGGCGCTGCCGCAGGCGATCGCGCGCTCCGGTTTCGTGAGCAACTCCCTGCTCGACCGGATCATCGCGTTGCAGGAGCAGGTGCGCGAAGTGCGCGAACTCGCATTCAAGCCGGCGGACTTCAGTGCGAGCGTGAAGCCGTCCGACGACGAGCTGCGCCGGCACTACGAGGAGAACGCGCGTGCCTACGAGATCCCCGAGTCGGTGCGCATCGAGTACGTCGTTCTCTCGGCCGCGGCGATCGCGCAGACGATCGCACCAGACGCGGCCGAGGTTCGCGCCTACTACGATCAGAATCGAGCGCGCTATGGCACGCCGGAGGAGCGAAAGGCCAGCCATATCCTGATAAGACTCGATCCGTCGGCCGGCGAGCAGGCGCGCAAGGACGCGCGCGCCAAAGCCGACAAGCTCCTGGCGCAGGCGCGCGAGGGGAGCGATTTCGCGGCGCTCGCGAGAGCCAGCTCTGAAGACCCCGGATCGGCCGCCAGCGGCGGCGATCTGGGCTTTTTCACGCGCGAGACGATGGTCAAGCCGTTCGCCGACGCGGCGTTCGCGCTCAAGGAGGGCCAGATCAGCGATCTGGTCGAGAGCGAATTCGGTCTGCACGTGATCAGGCTCACTGCGATCAAGCCGTCGTCGGTGAAGCCCTTCGAGGCGGTGCGCGCCGAGATCGAGAACGCCTTGCGCGAACAGCAGGCGACGCGGCGCTTCGCACAGGACGCCGAGGGCTTCACCAATATCGTGTACGAACAGGCCGACAGCCTCAAGCCCGCGGCGGACAAGTTCAAGCTCGAGGTGCGCAACGCCGAGATGACCCGCGAGGGACCGGTCGCGAGCGGCGACAAGGTGCTCACGACTCCGAAGCTGGCCGATGCGTTGTTCTCTCCCGATTCGCTGCGTACGAAACGCAACACCGAGGCGATCGAGGCGGGCGGCAACACGCTGGTCTCGGCACGCGTTGTCGAGCATCGTCCGGCGAAGCGCCGGCCCTTCGAGGAAGTGAAGGCAGCGATCCTCGAACGCGTTGTTCAGGAGCAGGCCAGCAAGCTCGCCGTGAAAGCGGGCGAGGAGCGCCTGAAGACGCTGCGCGATGGCGGCCCCGCCAGCGATCTCGGCGCGCCGCGCTCGCTGTCTCGGGCGGCGACGAGCGACGCCGACCCGGCTCTGCTCGAGGCGGTGTTCAGGGCGCCGGTCGGGAAGCTGCCTGCCGTGCTCGGCGTGAACCTCGGCGCGCAGGGCTACGTCGTCGTGCAGGTTGTGAAGGTGACCGAACCGTCCGCGCAGGCGCTCGCCGCGCGGCGCGAGGCATACCGCGATCAGATCGCCTCGCTTGTCGCGCAGCAACAGGGCAACGATCTGATCGAGAGCCTGAAGGCGCGCTCGAAGGTTGCACTGCACGCCGAACGCAAGACGAATCCCTCCGACGCGCGTTGAGCTGCGCCGGCCGAGGACTCAACGCGACGCCAGCGCGCCGGGGTCGGCCAAACGAACCAGCGCGCGGGCTGCGGTGTCCAGCGCGTCGCCGTCGCAGTCCTCGAGGACGATCGACTGCGCCTGGGCCAGGCCGGCGTAGTTGCGCTGCATAGAGCGGTCGTACGCCGGATCGTAGTGTTCGGACAGGAGCGTGCCCACGAACTGCTCCCAGCTTCCCGGTTGAGCCAGGGCGAGCCAGCGGGCCAGCGTAGCCTGTCCGTGCTGCCCGGCCAGCGCCGCGATGCGTCGCGCGAGCAGGCCCGGATCCTCGACGAAGTGGGGGTACTCGGCGAGCAGCAGCCGTGCGCGCACCGTGTCGTTCGCCTCGACGCGCACGCATACCGAAGCCCGCATCGCCTCGATCAGGCGCGGCGGCAGCTGACACTGGCCCACCTTGCGGCTTTCGGACTCGACCAGAACCGGGCGCGACGAATCGAAACTGCGAAGCTGGTCCCACACAAGGGTTTCGAAGTGCTTCTGCGACGGCTGCGGGTTCTGCGGCAAGTGCCCGAGAACCGACCCGCGATGACGGGCGAGCGCTTCCAGATCGAGAACCTGCGCGCCGAGCGCCTGAGCGCGTTCGAGCAGGAGGCTCTTGCCGCTACCGGTTCGTCCGGTGACGACCGCGAAGCGAAATCCGCCGGGCAGGCGCTCCAGGTCGTCGAGCACGAAGCGGCGAAACGCGCGATACCCGCCCTCCAGAATGGCGGTGCGCCAGCCTACGCGCGCCAGCACCGTCGCGAGCGCGCCCGAGCGGTTGCCGCCGCGCCAGCAGTACACGAGCAGGCGTGCGTCGCGGGCGATTGCTGCGAGCGGGCCCTCGAGCAGCCCGGCGATCCGTCGCGCCACGATCGCCGCTCCCTGGCGCTTGGCGTCGAACGCGCCGCGCTCCTTGTACATCGTGCCGATCGTCACGCGCTCGACGTCGTCCAGAACCGGTGTGCTGATCGCTCCCGGAACATGGTCAAGGAGGTACTCGGCGGGGCTCCTCGCATCCAGGATGGCGTCGTATCGGGCCAGCCCCGCGACGGCGTCGTCGATCGTTGTGCGCGCTGCGTCCTTGATCACCGCGCGATTCTAGTGCCTCGGGCCAAGCACCGTGCGGGCGACTCGGGCAGCGAAGGCCTGCTCGCCGTACAATATCGGAAGGAGAGGCGACAACCGTGACGATGAAGGTGTTCAATCTGGGCTGCGAACGCGAGCACGAGTTCGAAGGCTGGTTCGCGTCGGCTGACGCCTACGAGTCCCAGCTCGAACGCTCGCTGATCGAGTGCCCGGTGTGCGGAACGCACGCGGTGCGCAGGCTGCCCAGTGCGCCGAGGCTCAACCTCTCGGGCACCGAATCACCTTCCGAGGCCTCGGCGAGGCAGACCACCAAGGCGCAGACCGGCGAGCAGCAGACGCAGGCGGCCTGGCTGAAGATGGCGCGCTACATCCGCGAGAACACCGAAGATGTCGGCGAACGCTTCGCCGACGAAGCGAGGCGCATCCACTACGACGAGACTCCGGCGCGCGCGATCCGCGGCGTCGCTTCGCGCCGCGAGGCGAGCGAACTCGCCGACGAGGGCATCGAGGTGTTCACTCTGCCGATGCCCAAGGGGCCGAGCGGGCCGCTGCAGTAGCGCAGTTCGACGCGCCGGCGTCAGCGCCGGTTGACAAGGTGGATCCCGATCGCGATCCCCGCCACTGCGACGAGCATTCGTGCGGTGATCGGCTCGCCGAGCAGCAAGGCGCCGAACACCAGCCCCGAAACCGGGGTGAGGAACGTGAACGCCGACACGCGGGTCGCGGGGTAGTGACGCAGCAGCCAGAACCAGGCCAGATAGCTCGCGAACGCGACGATCACCGCCTGAAACGCGATCGACGCGGTCGCGGCGAGGTCGAACTGCGGCGGCGGTTCGGCGGCGAAGAAGGCGGCGATGCCCATCACCGGCGCCGACACCGCGAGTTGAAGCATCAGCGTGCGCTCCGGGGCGGCGACCGACAAGGCGGAGGCCCTGATCAGCAGCGTCGTGGCGCCCCACGCGATGCCCGCGCCGAGTGCAAGCATGTCGCCGAGCCACTGTCGCGGCGCCGGCGCCGCGAATCCTTCCTGAAAGGCGAACGCGAGCGAGGTGAAAGCGGCAATCAGACCGAGCGCCTGGGGGCGAGTCAGGCGTTCAGTGTCCGAGATGAAGGGCATGCCGATCGCGACGACGAAGGGGGCGAGGTACAGGAAGACGACGACGCGCGACGCGCTGGTGAAGTGGAGCCCGTAGTTGATTAAGCCGAACTCCAGTCCGAAGAGCAAACCGGCGGCGAGGCCCGCCCGCGACTCGGCCGCCGAACCGAGAAGGGCGATTCCCCGGCGGCGCATGAAGACGCACACGAGAACCGCGGCGAGCGCCGAACGCAGCGCTCCCTGCGTGAGCGGCGCAAGGTGCGGGATCGTCGCCTTGACGACGATCTGGTTCAGGCCCCAGAGCGCACAGCAGGCAACGATCAGTGCGATCGCGCGCGGGTCCAGCCGGGGGCGGCGCGTATCGATCGGGACCAGGTTCGCCTACCGCTTCTTGTACTGGTCGGCGCCGAAGAGCATCGCGCGGGCGCGCTCGTCGATCAGCGGGCGGCGGCGGTCGGCCAGCACGCTGAGCGCGCGCCCGACCGCGGGTCGGGCGGCGATCTTCGCGAACCAGCGCCTGACCTGTGGGAACTCGTCCAGATCGACGCCCTGGTTGGCGTGCGAACGGCACCACGGGAAGATCGCCATGTCGGCGATCGTGTAGCTGCGCCCGGCGACGTAGGCGCCGGTCCTGGCGAGTCGCGTGTCGAGCACCCGATAGAGGCGTCGCGCCTCGTTGGTGTAGCGAGCGACCGCGTACTCGATTCTCTGGGGAGCGTAGATCCGGAAATGGTGCGTTTGCCCGAGCATCGGACCGAAGCCGCCCATCTGCCACATCAGCCACTGCAGCACCGTGTACTTGCCGCGATCGCTCGAAGGCATGAAGCGTCCGGTCTTGGCGGCGAGGTAGATCAGGATCGCGCCCGACTCGAACAGCGTGATCGGCTTGCCGTCGGGCCCCCCGGAATCGCGGATTGCCGGCATCTTGTTGTTCGGGCTGATCTCGAGGAACTGGGGCGAGAACTGGTCCCCGGCGCCGATGTCGATCGGGTGCACCGCATAGGCGAGGCGGCACTCCTCCAGCATGATGTGGATCTTGTGTCCGTTCGGAGTTGGCCAGGTGTAGAGGTCGATCACGGTCGTTCTCCGGGGTGCGCCGGCGTCGCGCGCGACGCCGGCGTGCGTATCGGTCGGCGTCTCAGGCGCCTCGCGTGATCGGCATGTCGACGCGCTCGGTGCCACCCGGAAGGTCCGCGTGGCGTGCCAATTCGAGCTTGGCGATCGCGTTGCGGTGCACTTCGTCGGGTCCGTCGGCCAGGCGCAGCGTGCGCTGGTTCGCATACATCGCCGCGAGCGGGAAGTCGTCGGACAATCCGCCGCCGCCGTGGGCCTGTATCGCCCAGTCGATGATCTTCGTGCTCATGTTCGGGGCCACCACCTTGATCATCGCGATCTCGGCCTTCGCCACCTTGTTTCCGACCGTGTCCATCATGTGCGCGGCCCTGAGCGTGAGCAGGCGCGCCTGGTCGATCATGCACCGCGATTCGGCGATCCGTTCCCGCCACACGCCCTGGGCGGAGATCGGCTTGCCGAACGCGACCCGGGCGGCGAGGCGGCGGCACATGTACTCGAGCGCGCGCTCGGCCGCCCCGATCGAACGCATGCAGTGGTGGATTCGCCCGGGCCCGAGTCGGCCCTGCGCGATCTCGAATCCGCGGCCCTCGCCGAGCAAGAGGTTGCCGACCGGGACGCGTACGTCGCGAAACACGACCTCGCAGTGCCCGTGCGGAGCGTCGTCGTAGCCGAACACCTTGAGCGCGCGCACCACAGTGATCCCCGGCGCGTCGGCGGGAACGACGATCATCGACTGCTGCGAGTGCCGTGGCGCGTCGGGATTGGTCTTTCCCATGAAGATGTAGACCTTGCAGCGCGGGTCGCCCGCGCCCGAAGTCCACCACTTGCGTCCGTTGATCAGGTAGTGATCGCCGTCGCGCTCGATGCGCGACCGGATGTTGGTGGCATCGGACGAGGCGACGTCGGGTTCGGTCATCGCGAACGCCGAGCGCACCTCTCCCGCGAGCAGCGGATCGAGCCAGGCGCGCTTGATCTCTTCGCTCGCGTAGCGCTCGAGCGTCTCCATGTTCCCGGTGTCGGGAGCGGAACAGTTGAAGACCTCGGGCGCCCAGGAGAGCCGCCCCATGATCTCGCACAACGGTGCGTACTCGAGATTGGACAAGCCCTCGGGAACGCGCTTCGACCGGGGCAGGAAGAGGTTCCACAACCCCGCCTTGCGCGCCTGCGGCTTGAGTTCCTCGACGATCGTGGTGGGAATCCAGGCGTTGTCCGCACGGCGGTTGGAATCGACCTCGTCGTGAAAACGCTGTTCGTTCGGGTAGATGTGCTCGTCCATGAACGCGAGCAGGCGCGAACGCATTTCCTGCACGCGCGGCGAATAGTCGAAATCCATTGCGTGTTCTCCCTCGAATCGTCGGTTGAATGGTCGCCGCGCCTCAGCCCTGGCGTTGCGCGAATCTCCACCCGCTCGCGGCGAGCGGGCGCACGCGATCGGCGGTTTCCGGCGCCGTGGCGTTGGCGGCAGTGCCATCGACGACGCGGCGCACGATCCCTTGCAGGATCGCCGCCAGGCGAAACATGTTGTAGGCGATGCAGAAGTCCCAGTTGCGAATCAGGGCGGCGACGTCGCGTCCGGTGCGCTCGCAATAGGCGCGGATGTAGCTCGCTTCGTCGGGAATGCCGAGCCCGGCCAGATCGAGCCCGGCGATTCCCCGAAACTGCCCCGGGGGAATGTGCCA
>JAHDXY010000246.1 GCA_023384005.1 Burkholderiaceae bacterium
CTCGATCTATGCACCGCAGAGCTACAGGTTTGTGCGACCAAATTTCAACAGCCTGTTAGCGATCAGGTACATGCGCAGCATGCGTTCCAGCCCCACCGGCGGGCGGCCGTTGCCGGCCTTCGGATAGTGCGGTTCGATCAGCGCGCACACCTGCGCCCACGGCACCAGCGTCTGCATGCGCGCCAGAAACTCGGCCTTGCGCGTGGCTCGGCCGTGCACTTCGAATCCTTTCGCGCTCGCCAATGTCATTTGCTTCATCGTCGTCCCCGCACAGTCCGGCCAGTCAATTCATCCTCAACGCGTATGCATCATCTGGAGGACCGCATTGCAGACTTATTCAGTGTTTCCCTAGGAAATCTGCTGAATTTGATGCGATGCGGATCTTTGCGGAGCACACACGCAGGCTGCGCGCAAACGGCACGTGGCGGGCGACAACCCCGATGAGTTGGTGCGGGTGACGGCGGTGCCGCCGGGATGAGCAGCGCCGCCGGTTTTCGTTCCGCTATGCCGAGAGTCCCCTGCCGTAAGGAAGGTCGTGCGGACGATCGACTCGGACGTCGGCTGCCGGGGCCGCTCAAATCCACGATTGGGTGGACAGATATGCCCTCTTCGACGGCTGGATATGGCGTACGCACAGGTCGATCAGCGCGTTTCGATCGCCCGCCTCAACGGCCCGGATCATTGCCCAGTGGTCTTCTTGCGCCTTGGCCAGAATGATCGGATCCGCGATCGGATACAGACGCATGGCGCGCATCAAGTAAAAATAGTTGTTGATCGCGTCGGCCAGATGCGCGTTGCCGCAGGCGGCATAGAACACGCTGTGAAACCGGTCGTTGAGCTGGCTGATCCGGCGCAGGTTTCGCTCGGCGGCGGCGGCATCGTGCTGGCGCTGAATGTCGGTCAACTCGGCAATGACGTCGGGCGTGACCGGTAACAGCATGCGCTCGGCCGCGCGCGCTTGAAGAACCTCCCGGATCTCATAGATCTCCTCGATCTCCTTGACCGAAAAATCGCGGACAGTCGCGCCCTTGTTCGGACTCCTGACGACGATTCCGAGCCCTTCCAGTTGCGCCAGCGCCTGACGCACAACGTGGCGCTTGACGCCGAAGCGGGCCATGAGAGCGTCCTCGACCAGATGCTCGCGCGGGCGAAGCGTCCCGAAAAGGATGCCGTCCTCGAGCGTCGCAACAATCCGCGAAAGCGCCGTGTACTGGGCTTCCCCCCCATTGTGTTGCCCGTCCTTCTTCCTTGTCGCGGGGTCGTGCATGTCAATAAACTCGCTTGACTGAGGGGCCCGCGGCCGGGCACCGGCGGCAAGATCAACCACCATTGGAGTTAGGCCGAGATTGCGATCGACCTCAATGAAATCCGAGGCGACATCCGTCCCCTCCAGCGTAACAGGCACCGCACGTGCGTCAGGTGCCAACCGCGATGCCTGCCGACGCGCGGCTAAATGCCACGACCATTTCACTATTATCGACAATAAGATCAGTATCCACAAGATTCGGCCCAATCCAGCGCTGGAGCACATGGCCTTCTTCCGGACAAGAGGCGGTTCAGAGGTGCCGAAGACTGACGCCCGGTCTGGTCCTAAATGCCCAAGCGGTTCACTGGGCACGCCAACCCGATGATCATGCGCGCGGCGGGTTGCTGTCCCGACGCCTGATCCAAAGAGAAATTCCACTGCCGCCTATTTATTAATGATTTCGTGTCGCGAGCTAATTGAATTGTCCGGTTTCGTAGCACATGATTTGTCCCCTTTTGGTTCAGGCGTGCAAACCGGTAAGGGCGTAGCCCGAGCCGGTTTGCACGCGCGCTGACCGCGTGGCGGACGCCTCACGCAGCCATCTTGAACTCGGTGCTGCGAATCCGTCCATCGGCATCATAGCGAGCGAGCAGCCTGGGCCCGTAGAAGATCGCCAAGCTGTCGTCGACATAGCGGTGCACCCGGACCCGGCGCTTGACGTAGTGGTGGCGCACCCGTCGGCCGAGATCTGCAGGCAGTGGCCGTCGAAGCGCACGCAGTTGTCGTTGCCCACGACCTGCTCGTGGTGCTCGCACAGGATGTCGGGCAGTGCCGTCCCGATGAAGGGCACGAACGCACTGCCGGGCTGGGCGGCCGGCACGGCGAACTCTGCGTTGTGACGTGTGCGGTAGACCCCTTCGAGATATCGGTTGGCCGCCCCGATCTCGGTGATCCCGGCGCACGCCAACTCCCTCGGTAGGCGCATCCGATGTGTGCCGAAGGCCCGCTCCGAGCGCCCCCGGGCCTCGGGCGAGTACGCCGCGATGTGCTCGATGCCTAGTTGCGCCAGCGCCCGGCCGAGTTGAGTGGGGTTGCTGCGATCGACCTTGCCGCCAGCCTCGGGTGTGTGGAAGTAGTGGCTGCCGCGGTCGCTGTACAGAGCGCAGAACAGCCCGTAGCGGGCAATCGTCTGCCCGATCCCATGGAAGCTCGACGCCGTGCCCTCCTCCTCGCAGAAGAACATCGAGCAGTGCTCCCCGGTGGCGTCGTCCATCGTCACGATCAGGTCCCACCAGCGCTCGGGCGCCCACGCGTGGCGGCTGCCGTCCTGGTGCATCAGCATGCCCGGCAGCGGCGCGCGCTCGCGCCGCCTGCGGTGCTTGCCGCGGGCCTTGGCCCGAGCCACCAGGCCCGCCTGCTGCAAGCGCAGCTTCACCCACGTGTAGCCGCGCCCGCCGCCGTGATCGCTTCGGTAAAAGCTGTGGAAGTGCTTGACGTTCCACCCCGCGTACTCGCGCCGGTACAGATCCACCAACCCCATCACCTCGTCGACCGGAGCGCGCCGGTGCGACACCTGAGCCAGCCGCTGATCGATCAGCCCGTCCACCCCATCGGCCTCGTAGCGCCCGATCTGGCGCCGAAACGTACGCTCGCTCACCCCAAGAATCGCCCCCGTCTGCGCTTGCGTTAACCGCCCAGCGTTCCATCCCTCATGCGCTTCCTCGAATCTCATGACCCGGGTCTCCTGTAGCCATCTCGCCCGGCTTCGGGGTGTTTGCATCGCTCACCCTAAAACCGGACAACTTACGTGCTACAGAACCGGACAACTCATGTGCTCGCCATATTTATTAATACTTTTGTTGACATTCTATGGACGCCTCTCCTATATTTCGCTTAACAGCAGTATGGGCTCTACAACAGCCTGGTTGGCCTGACCTTGGTCTACGTCGCAATCCAGCTGCCGCTGACCATCTATATTCTCGAAAGCTTCTTCGCGCGCATAGCCGGCGATCTGTTCGACGCGGCACGGATCGATGGCTATTCAGAAGGGGGCATTTTCTGGGAAGTGTCGCTGCCGATCGCCATGCCCGCACTCGCCACCACCGTCATCCTCAGGACGATTCTTCTATGGAACGAGTTCCTTTGCGCCGTGCTGCTCATCACCGATGAGGCGAACCGCACATTGCCTGGGCATCCAGCGCTTCATGGGTGACCAGCTCGAAGATGTCGGGATGATCACCCCGGGTCTGATGATCGCCATCGTCCCAGTGGTGGTGATCTACGTGTTCATTTCCGAGAAGCTCATCCTCGGCATGACCGCCGGGGCCGTAAAGTGAGTGGTTTCGATGCTCGATGAATGCGGTCGCCCGCTGCCGTTCGATTGATCAAATGGACAACAGCTACCGAGATCGGTGCGGATGCACTCGGCAACGCACGCTGAGCTCTTCCGCCATGGCCACCGTCACGCTCGATCGCCTCACCAAACGCTTTCCGGATACGGACGTCGCGGCGGCGGACGCGGTGACCGTCACGATCGCCGATGGCGAGTTCTTCGCGCTGCTGGGGCCTTCCGGCTGTGGCAAATCGACGACGCTGCGCATGATTGCCGATCTCGAAACCACCTCCGACGGGGATTTTGCGATCGATGGCGTGCGGATGACCAATGTCGCAGCGAAGGACCGCGACATCGCGATGGTCTTCCAGTCCTATGCCCTCTATCCTCACATGAGCGTGTTCGACAATCTGGCATTCGGCCTGCGCCGTTGTTCGCTCCCGAGGAGCGAGATTGGGCAGCGGGCGGGTGACGTCGCAACCATACTCGGGCTCAACGCTCCGCTCCAGCGGAAGCCCCACGCGCTGTCCGGCGGGCAGCGCCAGCGGGTAGCGCTAGGCCGCGCGATCGTCCGGCAGCCCAAGGTGTTCCTGTTCGACGAACCCTTGTCGAATCTCGACGCCGCGTTGCGCGTCGGCATGCGCGGCGAACTGACACGTCTGCATCGTCGTCTGGGCACCACCATGATCTACGTCACACATGACCAGGTCGAGGCGATGACCATGGGTGACCGGATTTGCATCATGCAGGGCGGGCGCGTTGCGCAAATTGGTGCGCCTCTCGAGGTCTACCAGCAGCCGGCAAACACCTTCGCGGCGAGCTTCCTTGGCAGCCCTCCGATGAACCTGCTCCCTGCAACGATCGGCGAACGAACGCAGATCGGCGCGCTGCGGCGACAGCACGCCGCCGCTCGAGGGTGCGCTGCATCTCGTTGCGCAACGGGCCGGCGCGCGCGGCGTGCTGCTGGGCGTTCGACCCGAGGACCTCGTCGTGACCGAAGTCCGACCTGCAGCGCTGCCCGCGTTGGTCACGCCGGTCGAACCGCTCGGCGCGGAAACGATCCTGCGTCTGAAGCTACCGGGCGTGGACGGCGAAGTGCTCGCCCGCGTACCACGCGTGGCGCAAGCCGTGGCCGGAGATCACGTCGGTCTCAGCTTCGATCCCGCGCACACCCACTTGTTCGATCCAATCAACACCACGCGGCTATAGACGCCGCCAGAGGAGGACCACGTGACAAAAAAATTGTCGTCGCTGACCGTTTCCCGCGCCTTTGCGCGACCGGATTCCGTGCTTGTGGACGCATTGCGCGATATGTCGACCGGCTGGGTAGTTGATGCCAACGGCCGTCGCGGCGCGCTCGACTATCGCATCAGGCCCTTGACTCGGGCCATCCGATTTATCGGGGTTGCGCTCACCGTCAGGAGCCGTGCCTGCGACAATCTCGCGCCTTATGCCGCGCTGCTGTTCGCCAGACCGGGCGATGTCCTCGTGGTCGCCACGGATGCCTTCGAGCCCGCAGGTCTGGCGGGTGACGTCTTGCTCGGTATGGCTCGCAACGCCGGTATCGTGGCGCTGGTCACCGACGGCATGGTGCGCGACATCGACGGTCTTAACGCGGTCGGCATTCCCGTGTTTGCCCGCGGCCTGTCGCCCAATTCGCCGCAGAAGGACGGCCCCGGCGAAATCGGGGTCCCCGTGACCCTCGGTGGCATGATTGTGAATCCGGGGGATATCGTTCTCGGCGACCAAGATGGCGTGGTCGTCGTCGCGCGCGACCGTGCCGTAGCCGTTGCCGCCGCCCTCGAGGAGGTCGGCGCCAAGGAGGCCCGAATGGATCAATGGGTGCGCGATGGTGCCAAGGTCCCACCCTGGCTCGACGCAGCACTGGCCGAAAAGGGCGTCCACTATCTCGATTGACGCCGATGACCCGAGTCCTGTACCTGTCCCATGCAACCCCGGAGGTCTACGCGATCATCCGCGCCGCCGTATCGCCCGGCATCGATCTCGTCACGCTCGACCGCGATAGCGACGACGAACGACGCGGCAGGCTGGCGGATGCGGATATCGTGATCGTCGCCAGCTATCCGTTCCGGCGGCCGCTCATCGATGTCGCGCGCAATCTGAAGCTCGTGCATTCTCAGGGTGTAGGCTATCACGACACGATGGACATTGTCGCGCTTCGCGAGCGCGGGATTCCGATCGCACTTACGCCGGAAGGCACGACGACCGGCGTGGCGGAACACACGATCCTGCTGATGCTCGCTGCATGCAAGCTGCTCCCCTTCGCCGATCGTGAACTGCGCGAAGGTCGCTTTCACATCAACGCGCTGCGGCCGCAATCGCGCGAAATCGCCGGGATGACGATCGGCTACGTTGGCTTTGGACGGATTGGCCAGGCAGTAGCGACCCGCCTCAAGGTGTTTGGCACCAACGGACTCTATGCCGACGCCGCCGTTGCCCTGGATCCTACAGCGCAGACCGCGCTCGGAGTACGCCGGGCGAGCCTAGACGAGGTGCTCGCGGCGGCAGACATCCTGTCGCTCCATTTGCCGCTGACGGGAGAAACGCGCGGCTTGATCAGTCGCGACGCAATCGCCCGGATGAAAGTCGGCGCCATCCTCGTCAACACCGCGCGTGGCGGCATCGTCGACGAAGATGCGTTGGCCGACGCGCTGGCGACTGGACACCTTGCCGCCGCAGGACTCGATGTCTTCACGAAGGAACCGCCGGACGTTTCGCATCGACTGTTCGGCATGCCGAACGTCGTGGTCACACCGCACATCTCGGCCGGAACCCGCGACGCGCTCGCGGTCAAAATGGCCGCGATCTTCGCGAACATAGTCCGTTTTGAACGCGGTGAACCCATTCTGAACAAGGTTCCGGACGCGTGAAAGCCGAGTGCAGATGCGGCCGAGTGCAGATGCGGCCGAGTGCAGATGCGGCCGAGTGCAGATGCGGTTGCGCGAAGGCTGCATCGGAGATATCGTGATGTACCGGCTACGTGCGGCGAGCGCCGGACTCCTGCCGGATGTCAACGGTCGTTTACCCGCGCTGGACCGGCAACCTCTGCTGCCGCGCCTGTCGCGCCTCGCGATCGGCGAGTCCCTCATCCATCACCTCGATGTGACGCGTTGGCTGCTGGCGCCGTTGACTGTGGTCGCAGCGCGGAATTCCTGCGCGTGCCCTGCCGTAGCGGGCGACGACAGCGCGACGATCGAGCTCGCGTCAAATGCGGGGATGCGGATCGAGGTGAGCGGAACGTTTTCCGATCCGGCCGCGACGTCGACGGGGGCCGATCATCTGCACATCGAATGCACTACCCGACGCATCGAATTCGATGGTCGGATGCTCGGACTATGGCCTGTTAACACTAACGCAGACCATCGGCGATCAGTGCAAAGTGAATGAAGCCC
>JAHDXY010000247.1 GCA_023384005.1 Burkholderiaceae bacterium
CGGGCGCAAATCGTCAACCTGCTCGCGGATCTCAAGCGCGAGTTCGATTTCACGCTGGTGCTGGTCGCACACGATCTGGCGTTGATCCGCCACACCAGCGACCGGGTCGCGGTGATGTACCTGGGAAAGATCGTCGAGCTGGCCGACGCCGAGCGCCTGTTCGACGCGCCCGCGCACCCGTACACGCGGATGCTGCTCTCGGCGATTCCGGTTCCGATGCCCGGAGCGCGCGGCGCGCGCGAGCTGCCCCACGGCGACCCGCCGAGTCCGGCCGCGCCGCCCGCGGGTTGCAGCTTCCACACCCGCTGCGCCCACGCGCAGTCGAGTTGCCGCGAGTCGGTCCCGGAACTCCTGCCGATCGGCGACGCGCACCTGGTCGCGTGCCACTTCGCGCGGGACTTGCCGGCGCGGACGCGCGCCGCGATGATTGCGAATCCGGGCGCGGATGCGAGACGCCGCCGCCAGTCGATCTACAACAGCCGCGCGCCCACGAACGCCGGCGCCCGCGATACCTGAGGAGACCACGATGACCACGATGACCCGTTTCTCGCGCAACGCCGCGCTGTCGGTGCTCGGGGCGACGCTGCTGTGCGCGCCGCTCGCCGCCCAGACGCTGCGCATCGGGCTTCAGGAGGACCCCGACGTGCTCGATCCGCACGAGGCGCGAACCTTCGTCGGGCGGATCGTGTTCCAGTCGCTGTGCGAGAAGCTGGTCGACGTCGACGCGCGGCTCAGGTTCGTGCCGCGACTCGCGGCGAGCTGGTCGTTCTCCGACGACGGCAAGACGATGACGATGAAACTTCGCGCCGGCGCGAAGTTCCACGACGGCAGCGCGATCGACGCGGCGGCGATCAAGGTCAACATCGAGCGCGCGAAGACGATCCCGACCAGCCGGCGCAAGAGCGAACTCACGTCGGTCGAGCGCGTCGACGTGGTGGACCCGCTCACCGTCGCGTTCCGGCTCAAGGACGCCGACGCGCCGCTGCTCGCGCAGCTCTCCGACCGCGCCGGGATGATGCTCTCGCCGGCGAGCTTTTCGCAGCCGGTCGGGGCCAAGCCGATCTGCTCGGGTCCGTACAAGTTCGTCGAGCGCGTGCAGAACGACCGCATCGTCCTGGAGAAGTTCGCCGAGCACTGGGAGCGCGACCGCTTCGCATTCGAGCGGATCGTGTTCAGGATGATCCCCGACACGACGGTGCGACTCGCGAACCTGCGCTCGGGACAGCTCGACCTGCTCGAGCGTCTCGCCCCGAGCGACGTGAAATCGGCCAAGGCCGACGCTTCTCTCGCGGTGGCCTCGGCGGTAGGGCTCGGCTATCAGGGGCTGACGATCAACGTCGGCAACGGCGACATGGCGAAAACGCCGATGGGCCAGGACCGCCGGGTGCGCGAGGCGCTCTCGCTCTCGATCGACCGCGAGATGATCAGCAGGGTCGTGTTCGAGGGCCTATACCCGCCGGCGATCCAGCCGTTTCCGCCCGCGAGCCCGTACTTCGACAAGGATTTCCCGGTGCCGGCGCGCGACGTCGCGAAAGCCAGGGCACTGCTGCAGGCCGCGGGACACCCGAGGTTCTCGTTCGAACTGATGGTCGCGAACAACCCGGTGCAGCAGCAGCTCGCGCAGGTGATCCAGGCGATGGCGGCCGAGGTCGGCTTCGACGTGAAGATCCGGGCGATGGAGTTCGCGTCGCAGCTGAAGGACCAGAGCGCCGGGAAGTACCAGGTGAGCCAGGTCGGATGGTCGGGCCGGGTCGATCCCGACGGCAACCTGCACCAGTTCGTGACCACAGGGGGCGGCATCAACGACGCGAAGTACTCGAACCCGAAGGTCGACGCCGAACTCAACGCCGCACGCCGCGTCTACGACAGCGCCAGGCGCAAGGCGCACTACGACGCGGCCGAGCTGCACCTGCGCGCCGACCTGCCGCTGATCTACCTGTACTACCAGCCGTGGATCTGGGCGATGTCGAGCAAGCTGCAGGGCTTCGCCCCGAGCCCGGACGGGATGATCCGTCTCGCCGACGTCAGGCTTGCCAGGTAGGCGCCGCGACCCGCCCTTCGGGGCGCGAGCGAGCGGCCGGGCGCATCGGGGAGCGAGGGTTTGGGCCAGCTGATCGCGCGCAGGATCGTGGTCGCGCTGCCGACCCTGTTCCTCGTGATGCTGTTCGTCTTTATCCTGCAGCGGATGATGCCGGGCGACCCGCTGCTGGTGATGGCGGGCGAGGAACGCGACCCAGAAGTGCTCGCCACCTTGCGCCAGCTCTACCGGATGGACGAGCCGGTCCCGATGCAGTTCCTCGCCTGGTTGCGCGCGGTGGCGGGCGGGAACTTCGGCGTGTCGCTGCGCACCGGCACACCGGTGCTGGAACTGATCGGGCAGACCCTTCCGGTCACGATCCACCTCGCGATCGCGTCGATCGTCGTCGCGGTCGCGATCGGCATCCCGATGGGGATCCTCTCGGCGGTGCGCAAGGGCACCGCGGTCGACTATGCCGCCAACATCGTCTCGCTCTCCGGGCTGTCGATTCCGAACTTCTGGCTTGGAATCATGCTGATCCTGCTGGTCTCGGTCGAGCTGCGATGGTTGCCGGCCTCGGGTTACGTATCGGTGTTCGAGAGCCCGATCCGCTCGCTGCAGACGACGATCATGCCGGCCTTCGTGCTGGGCAGCGGGTTGGCGGCAACGCTGATGCGCCACACCCGCTCGGCGATGCTCGAGGTGCTGCGGCTGGACTACATCCGCACCGCCTACGCCAAGGGCCTCCGGCCGAGCGCGGTGATCCTTCGCCACGCGCTGCGCAACGCGCTGGTGCCGATCGTGACGCTCTCGACGCTGCTGTTCGGCCAGCTGCTCGCCGGAGCGGTGCTCACCGAGCAGGTGTTCACGATTCCGGGCTTCGGCAAACTGATCGTCGACGCGGTGTTCAATCGCGACTACGGCGTGGTACAGGGCGTCGTGCTGTGCACGGCGATCGCGTTCATCGCGATGAACCTGATCGCCGACGTGCTCTACATCGTCGTGAACCCGAAGCTGCGCACCGGATGAACCCACCCGCTTCACCGCAGGCGCAGAGCGCGCTCGCCGCGGGCGACGCCACAGCGTATTCGGCCGAGGAGATCGCGCCGCAACGCAACCGCGTGCTGGCCAAGTTCCTGCGCAACCGCAGCGCAGTCGCGGGCGCTGCGATCGTGTTGCTGTTCGTCGCGCTCGCGGTGTTCGCACCGCTGGTCTCGCCCTTCGACCCGAACAAGACCAACTTCCTCGCGTTGCGCAAGCCCCCTTCGGAGCTCTACTGGCTGGGCACCGACGAGATCGGCCGCGACATCCTTTCGCGACTGATCCACGGCGGCATCGCGTCGCTCTACGCCGGCGTCGTGTCGGTGCTGATCGCGGTGGCGATCGGCGTGCCGATCGGGCTCGCCGCGGGCTGGTACTCGGGCTGGGTCGACGCGACGATCTCGCGCGCCACCGATGCGCTGCTCGCCGTGCCGTTCCTGATCCTGGCGATCGCGCTGGCCGCCGCGCTGGGACCTTCGCTCGTGAACGCGATGATCGCGATCGGCCTGTCGCAGGTGCCGATCTTCGTTCGCCTCGCGCGCGGGCAAACGCTCGCGGTCAAGAACGAGGATTACGTCGAGGGCGCGCGCGCGGTGGGGGTCGCCGACGCGATGATCCTCGTGCGCCACGTCGCACCCAACGTGTTCCCGCCGGTGCTGGTGCAGGCCACGCTCACCGTGGCGACCGCGATCATCGCCGAAGCGAGCCTGTCCTTCCTCGGGCTGGGACAGCAGCCGCCCGCGCCGTCGTGGGGATCGATGCTCAATACAGCGAAGAACTTCCTCGAGCAGGCGCCGTGGATGTCGCTGTCGCCGGGAGTGGCGATCTTCCTGGTCGTGCTCGGCTTCAACCTGCTGGGCGACGGGCTGCGAGACGCGCTCGACCCGCGCGAGCTCTGAGCGCACGAGCTGCGGCGCGATTCAGGCCACGCGCCCGGTCCACGCGACCGACCACCCCGCCGAGAGCAGGAGCAGCGCGACCGCCGCCGCTAGGAACATGAACGAGATCTCGACGTCGGCCTTCTCCAGCACCAGCTTCGAGGTGAGCCCCTGGTAGACCTTGCGCAAGTCCTCCTCGGTGCCGGCATGGAAGTACTCGCCATGCGTCAGTTCGGCCACCGCCTTGAGCGCCACTTCGTCCAGACGCAGGAACATCGACCAGCCGCCGACGTCGACCTCGGCACCCTCGACGGTGCCGAATCCGACCGTGTAGACCTTCACGCCGCGTTGCGCGGCCATCTTCGCGACTTCGAGCGGATTCGGCCCGGTGGTGCGGCGCCCGTCGCTCAGCAGCACGATCGCCGCCGATGTGTTCGATCCAGGCTGGACGGCGTCGAAGGGCTTGGCGATCTGCTTCGGCTCGCGCTTTGGCGAATCGGAGAACGCCTGGCTGCGCCACGACGGGCCGAGGGTCGCCGCCTCGATGTCGATGCCGTGGTCGGGAAACAGCGTCGCGAGCGAAACGAGGATCGCGCTGCCGGTCGCGGTGTGGCGCTGCAGTTCGAAGCGGTCGATGGTCGCGATCAGGTCTTCGCGGTTGCGCGTGGGCGCCTGCACCATCTGCGCGGTTCCGGCGAAGGTGACGATTGCCACCTTCAGCTCGGGCGGCAGGTCGCTCACGAAGGCTTTCGCGGCCTCCTTCGCGGCGGTGATCCGATCGGGCTTGACGTCGCGGGCGCGCATGCTCAGCGAGACGTCCATCGCCAGCACCAGCGTCTGCTGCATCGAGGGCAGCGTGATCGACGCGGTCGGTCGCGCGACGGCGAGGATCGCGGCAATCAGCCCGAGTGCGAACAGCGCGATCGGCAGGTGCAGCGCGCCCGGGATCCGGCGCTTCGCACCGGCGCGCGCCGCGTCCATCACGAAAGTCAGGTTCGCGAAGCGCGACGCCTGCCGACGGCGGCGCGCCACCAGCGCAGCATAGCCGAAGGCGAACACCGGGATGGCCGCCAACAGCCAGAGCATCATCGGCCACTGAAACCTCACGTTGGGCCCTCCTTGCACGCGCTCGGGCGCTCGGGCGCTCGGGCGCTCGCAGAGACTCTAGCACCGTACGGCCAAGTCTTCACGCAACCGATGCAACTTCAGGACTTCGCCGCCCGGCTCACCTCGACGTCGAGCACGCAGTCACCAGCCGGCGGTTCTTCGACGCGATCAGCCGGATGCCGGCGCTCATCGCTACGGCGGCGCCGGATCCGACACCGGGATGAAACGCCCGCTGCGCAAGTCGAACACCTGCACCTCGCCGTCCTCGATCACGTAGTACCAGCCGTGCAGGAACAGCTTTCCGGCCTCGACGCGCTCACGGACCATCGGGTAGTTCATCAGGCGCTCGAGTTGCAGCACGATCGAACGCTGCTCGGTGCGCCGCAACGCCTCGTTGGTCGGCTGTATCGGCAACGCGGCCTCGCGCGCGAGTTCGAGCCAGTTGCGCAGGTTCACCGCCGCGGCCGGTATCTCCTCGTACAAGGCCCTGATCCCGCCGCAGTGGCTGTGCCCGCAAACCACGATCTCGTGAACGTCCAGGTTGAGCACGGCGAACTCGATCGCGGCGCAGGTGCCGTGGTAGCCGCTCGATCCGTCGTAGGGAGGCACGATCGCCGCGACGTTGCGCACAAGGAAAAGCTCGCCCGGACCGGTTCCGGTGAGCAGGTGCGGGACGATCCGCGAGTCCGAGCAGCCGATGAACAGGATGCTCGGGCGCTGCCCCTTCTCGACAAGGTCGCGGAAATGGCCCTCGTGCAGCGGGAAGTACTCGTCGCGGAACCGCCTCAGCCGGTCGATGAGATCTCCGGGCACGTCGCTCCTTTCACCGGTTACTGCGCCAGAGGCGGCCCCACTGCTCCAAGATCGACTCCCTCGATTCTCGCGCGCGCCGCCAGGCGCTGGATGAAGTGACGCATCGCCGTCACCTGGTTTTCGCGCTCAAGTGTCGCACGAACCGCGCCGCGCGACTCCTCGAAATCCGGCACGACGCCCGGCTCGCGCGCCTCGACGCGCACCACGTGAAGCCCGTAGCGCGTGTGCACGAGCCGCGGCAGGACGCCGACTTCGGCGTGCCTGAGCACTTCGGCCTCGAACTCGGGCACCGCCCGGCCGGCCTCGAGCCAGCCGAGGTCGCCGCCCTCGGCGGCACTGGGGCAGTTGGAGAGCTTGCGCGCCTGCCCGGCGAAGGTCTGCGGCGCGGTGCGCACGTCGAGCAGCGCCTGCTCGGCGCGCTGGCGAAGCGCCACCACGGGCACCCCCGGCGTGACCGCGAACAGGATGTGGCTCGCCTTCACGCGCTCGCCCTGCGCGAAGCGCGCCGGGTTCGCGTCGAAGTAGCGCCGGCATTCTGCGTCGTCGGGCACCTGCCGCGGTACTTGCGCTTCGACCAGCGCGTCGACCGCTGCGGCGAAGGCCTCCGGCGCCGTCTCGGCCGCCTGCCCTTGCCCGAGCAGGCCGCGCTCGAGCGCTGCCTGGCGCAGCAGCTCGTTCAACGCGCGCTCGCGCAGTTCGGCCGGCGAAGCGCCGCTCGCGTCGAGCTCGACGCCGTTGACGCTGAGACGCGCCTTCGCCCTCGATGCCTGCGTAGTGACCGTGCTCATCGCAGCCCCACCCGCCGGCTGCGCACGAGCTGCGGTGCGCGCAACACGAAACCGATCGAGGCGAAGCCGCTCCAGACGTGAACAAGCCGCGAGAAGGGGAACAGCAGGAACAGCGTCATGCCCATGAACATGTGAAGCCGAAACAGCGGCGACACGTTGGCCATGTGGCTCGCCGCGTCGGCCTGGAAGGTCACGATGCCCTGCGCCCAGGCCATCAGCTGCAGCATCACCGAACCGTCGGAGTGCGACAGCGACAGCGGCAGCGTCGCGAGCCCGAGGCTCAGCGTGGCGAGGATCCAGAACAGCACGACCCAGACCACGATGATGATGGCGGCCCCCGTCCCG
>JAHDXY010000248.1:0-5991 GCA_023384005.1 Burkholderiaceae bacterium
CCGAGTATAGGCGAAATTCGTCATGTGTAAGCTTATTTCTGAGACGCTACACTAGCGGCGCCGCGGCGGCGCGGTCGAGATCACGTGACCGACCTGCCAGGGGCGCTCGAGCGCGCCGTGCGCCGCGAGCACTTGCGCGAGGCGCCGCGACAGCGCCTCGGGCATCGGGGAGGTGCGTCGGGTCGCGAAGTCCACGTGCACGGTGAGCGACTCATAGGTCGCCGCGAGGTAGCCCCCGGTCTCGTGGAACATCTCCTGGTAGAAGTGCAGGCGCTTGTGGTCGTGATCGAGCAGTCGCGCCTCGAAGCGCAGCCGATCGCCCGCGTGCACCTCGCGCACGAAATGAAGGTGCGACTCGAGCGCGAAGGTGGACGAACCGTGGCGCTCGCGAAACTCCGCCGTCAGGCCGAGCCACTCGAAGAACGGCTCGGCCGCGGTGTCGAAGGCGACGTGGTAGTAGCCGACGTTCATGTGGCCGTTGTAGTCGATCCACTCGGGCAGCACGACGCTGCGCGCGCGCGCAAACGGCGTCTCGATCACTTGCGGCAACTCCGTCGCCCCGCCCGCGCCGGATTCGCTCAGCGCACCACCTGCGAGAGCTCGCCTGCGCGGTATCGCGCGACCATCGTCGAGAGCGGCACGGCGCTGATCTTCGAGGCCTGCCCGGCGCAGCCGAACTGCTCGTAGCGCTGCAGGCAGATCCTGCGCGCGGCCTCGCGCGCGGGCTTGAGGTACTCGCGCGGATCGAACTTCCCGGGGTTCTCCCCCAGGAACCTGCGTATCGCCGCGGTCATCGCGAGCCGGATGTCGGTGTCGATGTTGATCTTGCGCACGCCGTACTTGATCGCTTCCTGGATCTCCTCGACCGGAACCCCGTAGGTCTCCTTCATGTCGCCGCCGTAGGCGCGGATCTGCGCGAGCAGGTCCTGCGGTACCGACGACGAGCCGTGCATCACCAGGTGCGTGTTCGGGATGCGCGCGTTGATTTCCTTGATGCGCGAGATCGCGAGAATGTCTCCGGTGGGCTTGCGCGTGAACTTGTACGCGCCGTGGCTGGTGCCGATCGCGATCGCGAGCGCGTCGACCTGAGTGCGTCGCACGAAGTCCGCGGCCTGCTCGGGGTCGGTGAGAAGCTGCTCGCGCGTCATCGTGCCTTCGGCGCCGTGGCCGTCCTCCTTGTCGCCCTTCATCGTCTCGAGCGAACCGAGGCAGCCGAGTTCGCCTTCGACCGTCACGCCCACGGCGTGCGCCATGTCGACCACCTTGCGCGTGACCTCGACGTTATAGTCGTAGCTGGCGATCGACTTGCCGTCTTCCTCGAGCGACCCGTCCATCATCACCGACGAGAAGCCGATGTCGATCGCGCTCTTGCACACCAGCGGCGACTGCCCGTGGTCCTGGTGCATCACGATCGGCAGCTTCGGGTAGGTCTCGACCGCCGCCTCGATCAGGTGCTTGAGGAAGGTCTCGCCGGCGTACTTTCGCGCCCCGGCCGAGGCTTGCATGATCACCGGCGCGTCGAGCTCGGCGGCCGCGCTCATGATCGCCTGCACCTGCTCGAGGTTGTTGACGTTGAACGCCGGGATTCCGTACTGGTTCTGCGCGGCGTGGTCGAGCAGCTGGCGCATCGAAACGAGGGGCATGGTCTGTTCTCCGTGCGGTTGCGGGTTCGGTCTTTGGTTCGATCCTGGGTTCGATCACGCGCCTCAGCCGTGCTCGCCGATGCGCACGATCTTCAGCGTGTTGGTGCCGCCCGACTTGCCGATCGGCTCGCCGATCGTGATGATCACGAGGTCGCCCTTGTCGACCACGCCCTTCTCGATCAGGCGCGCTTCGGCCTCGAGCAGCAGCGACTCGCGTTCGGTGGACTTGTACTGGAGGATGATCGGGTGCACCTCGCGATAGAGGCACATCCGGCGCCGGCTCGACTCCTCCGGAGTGAGCGCGTAGATCGGCACGTTGCAGTCGATGCGCGACATCCACAACGCGGTCGAACCGGATTGCGTGAGCGCGACCATCGCCCGGATCTTCAGGTGCTGCGCGACGAACAGCGCGCTCATCGCGATCGACTGGTCGATTCGCGTGAATCCGCGCGTCATGTATTCGGGCCCGAGCGAGGCGGACTCGCCGCGGTCGGCCTCGGCACAGATCCTCACCATCGACTCGACGGTTTCCACCGGGTACTTGCCCGCGGCGGTCTCGGCCGAGAGCATGACCGCGTCGGTGCCGTCGAGCACCGCGTTGGCGACGTCCGAGACCTCGGCGCGCGTGGGCACAGGGGACTCGATCATCGACTCCATCATCTGCGTCGCGGTGATCGTCACCTTGTTCAGTTCGCGCGCCATGCGGATCATCCGCTTCTGCAGCGCCGGCACGGCAGCGTCGCCCACTTCGACCGCGAGGTCGCCGCGCGCGACCATGATGCCGTCGGAGGCCTTGAGGATCTCCTCCCGGTTGCCGATCGCCTCGTAGCGCTCGATCTTGGCGATCACCAGCATCTTGCCGCCGGCGGCGCGCATCAGCTCGCGGGCCATGTACATGTCGCCCGCGTTCCTGGGGAACGACACCGCGAGGAAATCCGCCTCCAGCGAGACCGCGGTGCGGATGTCCTCCATGTCCTTCGAGGTGAGCGCGGGCGCGGAAAGGCCGCCGCCCTGGCGATTGATGCCCTTGCGATTGGAGAGCACGCCGCCGACCACCACCGTGCAATCGATCGCGGTCGTGCCGACGCGGTCGACCCGCATCGTCATCCTGCCGTCGTTCAGGAGCAGGGTATCGCCCACCCTGACGTCGTCGACAAGTTCCTTGTAGTCGAGCCCGACGCACTGCTGGCCGCCGATCTCGCAGGCGGTGTCGAAGCTGAACTTGTCGCCCTCGGCGAGCGTGACCTTGCCCTCGGCGAACTTCCCGATCCTGATCTTCGGTCCCTGCAGGTCGGCCAGCACTCCGATGTCGCGCCCGAGTCGCGCGACGATTTCCCGCACGCGAGCCACCACCTCGCGGTGTTCGTCGGACGTGCCGTGCGAGAAATTCACGCGCACGACGTTGACCCCGGCCACGAGGATGCGTTCGAGCACTTCCGGCTCGCTCGAGGCTGGCCCGAGAGTGGCGACGATCTTGGTTGCACGAACCATTCGGTGTTCCTCCTGCTGCTCTGTCCGGCCCGCCTGGTCGATCGGGCTCATTCGATGCGGCTCGCTCTGTCGACGGGCACCCGATTGTCGCGCGAAAACACGCTCGCGTCAGTCCTGCGCCCGGCGCGAGAGCGCCTCGACGGCGGGCAAGGTCTTGCCTTCTAGGAACTCCAGAAACGCGCCCCCTCCGGTGGAGATGTAGCCGATCCGCGCGGCCAGCCCGTACTTCGCGATCGCCGCAAGCGTGTCGCCGCCACCGGCGATCGAGAACCCGCCGGAGTCCGCGATCGCGTGCGCGAGAACCCTCGTGCCATTGGAGAAGGCGTCGAACTCGAACACCCCCACCGGGCCGTTCCAGACGATGGTACCCGCGTCGCGCAACTGCGCGGCGAGCGCCGCCGCGGTCTGCGGCCCGATGTCGAGGATCAGGTCGTCGTCGGCGACTTGCGCGGCGGGCTTGACGGTGGCGACCGCGTCGGCAGAGAACGCCTTCGCGCACACGACGTCGGTCGGAATCGGCACCGCCGCGCCGCGCGCCGCCATCAGATCGATGATCCGTCGCGCGTCCGCGAGCAGGTCGCGCTCGGCGAGCGACTTCCCGATCGCGAGACCGCTGGCTGCCATGAAGGTGTTCGCGATCCCGCCGCCGACGATCAGCTGATCGACCTTGTGCGCGAGCGACTCGAGGATGCTGAGCTTGGTCGACACTTTCGAGCCGGCGACGATCGCCACCATCGGACGGCGCGGCGAGCCGAGCGCACGCGCGAGCGCGTCGAGTTCGGCGGCGAGCAACGGCCCGGCGCAGGCGACCGGCGCGAACGCGGCGATCGCGTGCGTCGTGGCTTCGGCGCGATGTGCGGTTCCGAACGCGTCGTTGACGTAGACGTCGCACAGCCTGGCCATCCTGCGCGCGAGCGCCTCGTCGTTTTTCTTCTCGCCCTTGTTGCAGCGGCAGTTCTCGAGCACCACCACCTCGCCGGGCACGAGCTCGAATCCGCCGTCTACCCAATCGGCGACCAGGCGCGGCTCGCGGCCCAGCAACTGGCCCAGCCGCCGGGCGACTGGCGCGAGCGAGTCCTCGGGCCGCACGATGCCCTCGGTGGGGCGGCCAAGATGCGAAGTGACCATCACCGCGGCGCCGGCGGCGAGACAGTGCTCGATCGCGGGAACCGAGGCGCGGATCCGCGTGTCGTCGGTGATCGCCAGGCTGTCGTCCTGCGGGACGTTGAGGTCGGCGCGGATGAACACGCGCTTGCCCTCGAGGTTCAGGTCGCCGAGTCGCTTGAACTGCATCGTTGTCGGGCTCCGAAGGAGTGCTGAACGGCCCACGGACGAGGCGCCGAGGGGGGAGGATTCAGGCGGTTTGCGTGAGGACCTGTTCGAGCGCGACGCGCTCCGAATCGTCCAGCAGTTCGACCGGGTTGGCGCCGTCGCGCATCAGCCAGTGCTCGTAGGTGCTCGCCTCGCCGCCCGCGGGCTGCGCCGACACGACGTGCTCGAGCGAGGCGCAGTCGGCATACAGCACCAGCGTGAGATCGCCCGACACGAACGCGACTTCGCCGACCGCGACCTGCACCCAGGGCCTGCGCGGATCCTTCAACCGGATCTCGCGCTTGCCGTCGATCAGATCGCGCAAGACGGCGGCAAGCTGCCCGGCGTCGATCATCGCCGGTTCGCACGCGCGCTGGCGCGCGCAGGACTGGCGATGGCGAACACCGCGCGCGCCGCAACGAGCTACTTCGCCGCCATCAGCGCGACGGTGGTGTCGAGCATCCGGTTGCTGAAGCCCCACTCGTTGTCGTACCAGGACGACACCTTGACGAGCCGCCCCGAGACCTTCGTGAGCGTCGCGTCGTAGGTCGAAGAGGCCGGGTCGTGGTTGAAGTCCACCGACACGAGCGGCCCGTCGCTGTAAGCGAGGATCCCCTTCATCGGGCCGTCGGCGGCAGCGCGCAGGATCTTGTTGATCTCCTCGACGCTGGTGTCGCGCGCGGCGATGAACGACAGGTCGACGAGCGAGACGTTGATGGTCGGGACTCGCATCGCGTAGCCGTCGAGCCGCCCGTCGAGTTCGGGCAGCACCAGCCCTACCGCGGCTGCGGCTCCGGTCTTGGTCGGGATCATCGACTGCGTCGCCGAGCGCGCCCGGCGCATGTCCTCGTGGTAGACGTCGGTGAGCACCTGGTCGTTGGTGTAGGCGTGGATCGTGGTCATCAGGCCGGTCACGACTCCGATGCTGTCGTTGAGCGGCTTGACCAGCGGCGCGAGACAGTTGGTCGTGCACGACGCGTTCGAAATCACGGTGTGCGAGGACTTGAGCACGCCGTGGTTCACGCCGTAGACGATCGTCGCGTCGACGTCCTTGCCCCCGGGCGCCGAGATCACGACCTTCTTCGCACCGCCCTTGAGGTGCGCGCTCGCCTTGTCCTTGCTCGCGAAGAACCCCGTGCACTCGAGAACGACGTCGACCCCGAGTTCGCCCCAGGGAAGCTCGGCCGGATTGCGATTCGACAGGACCCTGATCGGGTCGCCGTCGACCACGATCGTGTCGCCCTTGACCGTGACCGTTCCCGGGAACTTGCCGTGCGCGGTGTCGTACTGCGTGAGGTGGGCGTTGATCTTCGCGTCGCCGAGGTCGTTGATCGCGACGATTTCGATCGGATGCTTCTTGCCGCCCTCGTACAGCGCGCGAAGGATGTTGCGGCCGATCCGGCCGTATCCGTTGATGGCGACTCGTATGCTCATTGCCTGCTCCTGAATGACGAATGAATTCTCTTGCGCGCGCAGCCGTGCCGGTCCGGGCCTCGGCTCTCAGCGCGCGGCGCGGCGCTGGATCGCCGCGCGAACTGTCGCGGCG
>JAHDXY010000248.1:6001-6968 GCA_023384005.1 Burkholderiaceae bacterium
GGATCCGGGTCAGGTCGGGGTGACCGTCGAAGGTGATGCCGAACAGGTCGAACAACGCCGGCGCCGGCGCGGACTCGCCGTAGCGATCGACGCCGATCACCGCATCGCAACGGTACTTCCACCAGAAGTCGGTCACGCCCGCCTCGACCGCGACCCTGGGAAGGTGCTCGGGCAGGACGTAGCGCTTGTACGACTCCTCCTGGCGGTCGAACACGTTGGTGCACGGCATCGAAACGACGCGCACTGCGATTCCCTCCTGCGCGAGCAGCTCGCGCGCCGCGAGTGCGACGCCCACCTCGCTGCCGGTGGCGATGATCGCGGCACGCGCCTCGGCGGCGTCGCGCAGCACGTAGGCGCCGCGCCGGATCGCGCCCACCTGCTGGTCCGAGCGCGACACGAAGGGCACGGCCTGGCGCGAGAGCAGCAGCGCCCCCGGGCCGTCGCTGCGCTCGAGCGCCGCCGCCCATGCCAGCGCGGTTTCCACCGGGTCGGCCGGACGCCACACGTCCATGTTCGGGATCATCCGCAGCGTCGCCGCGTGCTCGACCGCCTGGTGCGTCGGTCCATCCTCGCCCAGACCGATCGAGTCGTGGGTGAAGACGAAGATCGCCCTCTGGCGCATCAGCGCCGCCATGCGCAGCGCGTTGCGCGAGTAATCGGAGAAGGTCAGGAAGGTGCCGGCGTAGGGGATGAATCCGCCGTGCAGCGCGACGCCGTTGACGATCGCCGACATCCCGAACTCGCGCACGCCGTAGTTGATGTGGCGCCCGGGTTGCAGCCCCGCGTCGGTGGCGCGCAGCGCGCCGCAACCGGTGAAATCGGTGAGATTGCTCCCGGTGAGGTCGGCCGAGCCGCCGAGCATCTCGGGCACCGCGGGCCCGAGGTGGTTGAGCGCGTTCTGCGATGCCTTGCGCGTGGCGATTCTCTCGCCCTTCGCGATCGCCTCGCTCACCATCCGCTCGACGAT
>JAHDXY010000249.1 GCA_023384005.1 Burkholderiaceae bacterium
GCTCTTGGACATCTTCTGGCCTTCGGCGTCGCGCACCAGCGCGTGCACGTAGACATGGCCGAAGGGCACGACGCCGCTGAAATGGGTGGTCATCATGACCATCCGCGCGACCCAGAAGAAGATGATGTCGAAGCCGGTGACCAGGACGGTGGAGGGCAGGAACTGCGCGAGTTCGGGGCGCAGCCGGGGTTTGCCGTCACTGCCGAAGGGCTGCTCGGTGCGCACCAGCGTGGAGAAGGGCACGAGCGCCGACGAGAACCAGGTGTCGAGCACGTCCTCGTCGCGCACCAGCGGTCCGTTCCAGCCGCCGGCCCGCGCCTGCATTCGCGCGTCCGCCTCGCTTCGCGCGACGAAGACGACGCCGTCGTGGATCGCACGCCCCTGCGCGTCGGCCTTGTACCAGGCCGGGATCTGGTGGCCCCACCAGAGCTGGCGCGAGATGCACCAGTCCTGGATGTTCTCCAGCCAGTGGTTGTAGGTGGAAGTCCAGTTTTCCGGGAAGAAACGGATCGAACCGTCGGCGACGACTTCGAGCGACTTCTGGGCGATGCTCTTTCCCGGGAACAGCGTTCCCTGCGGCGCGGGCTTCGAAAGCGCGACGAACCACTGGTCGGTGAGCATCGGTTCGATCACCTCGTGAGTGCGGTCCCCGCGGGGAACGACCATCCGGTGGGGCTTGACCGATTCGAGCATTCCGATCGACTCGAGATCGGCGACCACGCGCCGCCTCGCCTCGAAGCGATCGAGTCCGCGATAGCGCTCGGGCGCGTTCTCGTTGATCTTCGCGTCGAGCGTGAGCACGCCGATGACCGGCAGTCCGTGGCGCTCTCCGACCGCGTGATCGTTGAAATCGTGCGCCGGCGTCACCTTTACCGCACCGGTGCCGAAGGCCCGGTCGACATAGTCGTCGGCGATCACCGGAATCTCGCGCCAGCCCGAGACGTCGCCGATCTCGCCCGATCCGGTGAGCGGAAGCCGCACCGTCTTGCCGACCAGGTGCGCGTAGCGCTCGTCTTGCGGGTGCACCATGACCGCAGTGTCCCCGAGCATCGTCTCGGGGCGCGTCGTCGCCACTGTCAGGTGCCCGCCGCCCTCGGCAAGCGGATAGCGGATCTGCCACAGGCTGCCGTCCTCTTCCTCGCTTTGCACCTCCAGGTCGGACACCGCGGTGAGCAGCTTCGGGTCCCAGTTCACCAGCCGCTTGCCGCGGTAGATCAGCCCCTGCTCGTAGAGGCGCACGAATACCTCGCGGACCACCTCCGAGAGCGTCGGGTCCATCGTGAAGTACTCGAGCGACCAGTCGGTGGACGCGCCGATCCGCCGCATTTGCCGCGTGATCGTCGCGCCCGAGCTCTGCTTCCACTCCCAGACCTTCTCGACGAAGGCGGCGCGCCCGAGGTCGTGGCGCGAGACGCCTTGCGCGTCGAGCTGGCGTTCGACCACGATCTGGGTCGCGATGCCGGCGTGATCGGTTCCAGGCAACCAGAGCGTGTTCTCGCCGCACATCCGGTGAAAGCGGGTGAGCGCGTCCATCACGGTCTGGTTGAACGCGTGGCCCATGTGCAGCGTGCCGGTAACGTTGGGCGGCGGCAGCTGGATGCAGAACGACGGCGTGTCGGCAGCCTTGCCCGCGGCGAAATAGCCGCGCGATTCCCACAGCAGATACCACTGTGCCTCGATGTCGTGCGGCTCGAAACTCTTGGCGAGTGCGTCGGCGTCGCTCGCGGGGGGCGAAGGGTTCATCTAGTCGGACGGTCGCGAACTGCGCCGCCAGGTGCCTGGTCAAGCGCCGGATTATAGCGTCGCAGTGCGACTCAACCGGGGCGCCGGTAGGGGCCGCGGCGCTCGATCTCGTCGTGCAGCCGCGTGATCTCGTCGGCGACGGCGCGCGCGACCAGGTCGCGCATCAGTTGGGTCAGCGCGCCCTGGAGCTCGTCGCCCAGTTGCCGCAGCGTGCGTTCGAGCACGGTGGCGAGCGTCGCGTGCAACTCGGTGGCGAGCATCGCGTCGGAGCTCTGCATCAGGCGCCCGAGCACGTCGTCGCGTACCCTGTGCGCCAGTCCCGCCCAGTCGACGTGCTCGATCGACGCGGGCAGCGGCTCGTCGCTGTCGCCCGCAAGCCGGATGATCTCGGTCAGCAGCGGGATCGACCCGTCGGGCATCGGCGCGGCGTCCGGTTCAGCCAGCGTTCCGTCGCGTGATCCGCTCATGCCCCTCCCAGGTCGTGGCCCTGCACAGCATAGCCGCGATCCTTGTAGAAGCGCCAGCGTTCGCGCGCGCTGGTGCGCTCTTCGTCGTTCGCGTCGACCACCTCGATCAGCCGCTCGAAGCGGCTGAAAAACGCCGGCGTGGTCGCGCCGAGGTTCACCAGCACGTCGGCGTGCGGCGTGTCGCACACCTCGCTCGCCAGCAGCACCGGCGTGCGCGCGGCGAGCTCGTGGCCCGCCGCCACGTGCGGAATGAACTCCAGCGCGGAGAAGGTCCACAGCATGCGGTCGAGTTCGGCGATCGCCGCCGGCTGACCGTACACGACCGCCTTGTGGCCCGCGCGGTAGATCTTGCGCACCAGCCGGGTGCCGTATTGCAGCTTGCCGGGCGCGTTGAAGTGGAAGTCGACCCGCGTCATCGTTGCGCGCGCGCCGCCAGAAAGCCGGTGAGCAAGGGCACCGGCCGCCCGCTCGAGCCCTTGTTCGTCCCCGAGCGCCAGGCGGTGCCTGCGATGTCCAGGTGCGCCCATTCGTAGGCCTTGGTGAAGCGCGAGAGGAAGCACGCCGCGGTGACCGCGCCGCCCGCGCGTCCGCCGACATTGGCCATGTCGGCGAAGGGCGACTTCAACGCCTCCTGGTACTCGTCGTCGAGCGGCATGCGCCAGCACGGATCGGCCATTTCACGGCCCGCCGCACTCAGCTGCCCGGCCAGCGTGTCGCTGCTGGTGAACATCGCGCTGTTGTGGTGCCCCAGCGCGATCACGCACGCGCCGGTGAGCGTGGCGATGTCGATCACCGCCGCCGGCTTGAAGCGCTCGACGTAGGTGAGCGCGTCGCAAAGGATCAACCGGCCTTCGGCGTCGGTGTTGAGGATCTCCACCGTCTGGCCCGACATGCTGGTGACGATGTCTCCGGGCTTGATCGCGCGACCCGAAGGCATGTTCTCGCAGCTCGGGATCACGCCCACGACGTTGATCGCGAGCTTCATCTCGGCGATCGCGCGTATCGTGCCGAGAACGGATGCGGCGCCGCACATGTCGTACTTCATCTCGTCCATCTCCGGCGCCGGCTTGATCGAGATGCCGCCGGTGTCGAAGGTGATGCCCTTTCCAACCAGCACCACCGGCGCCTGTTTCGCGGTGCCGCCGTTGTACTGGATCACGATCAGCTTGGGCGCCTCGTCCGATCCCTGAGCCACCGCCAGAAGCGCACCCATCTTCAACGCCTGCATCTGCTTGCGCTCGAGCACCTGCACCTTGAGCCTGAACTCGCGACCGAGCGACCTCGCCGCGTTCGCGAGGTGCGCGGGCGTGCACACGTTGCCCGGCAGGTTGCCGAGGTCCTTCGCCAGGTCCACGCCGTTGGCCAGCGCGGTAGCTTGCGCGACCGTCTTGCGCGCCGCGGCGGCGTGTTCGCGCGCGACCAGCAAGGCGAGCGACGCGGGTCGCACCGGGTCCTTCTCCTTCTTGGACTTGAGCGACTCGAAGCGGTACGCGCCCTGACGCGCGGCGAGCACCTGCACGCGAAGCTGCCACGCCAGGTCGCGATTCTCGACGCTCGCTTCGTGCACAACGCTCAGCACTTCGGCCGACGACACGGTGCCGGCGTGGCGCAGGCCGGCGAGGGTCGCCTCGCGAAACGATTTCTCGGAGATCGTCGCGTCCGCGCCCATCGACACGAGCAGCACCCGCGCGGCCTTTCGCTCCTCACCGTAGAGCAGCAGCGTCGAGCCCGCCTTGGACGCGAGGTCGCCGCGCGCCAGCGCTTTGGAGATCGCGCCGCCCAGCGACTTGTCGATCGCCGTTCCCGCCTCGCCGAGCCTGGCCTTGGCGAGAACCGGAACGATCACGCATCCGCAGCGCAGCGCGCCCGGGTCGGCCGTCTTCACACTGAATCGCATCGCATCATCCTGGAGTTCGTGCGCACCGATTATACGATCCGGGTTATCGTGCGCGGGGCGCGTATGCCGAGAGCCCCCGACCGGACAGCCCAGTCAATGATTTTCAAGAAGTCGATGCGCCGCGAACTCGCCAACCTGGCGGGAGTCGTGTTCGCGACCCTGTTCACGATCCTGGTCACGACGACGCTGATTCGCATGCTCGGGCGCGCCGCGAGCGGCAAGGTCGACACGGCGAGCCTGATTCCGCTGATCGTCTTCTCGGCGATCAACGCGTTGCCGGTACTGCTGGTGCTCACGCTGTACGTGTCGGTCCTGATCGCGGTCACGCGCGCCTATCGCGACTCCGAGATGGTGATCTGGTTCGCGAGCGGGCGCAGCCTGCTGCACTGGGTCCGCCCGGTGCTCGGTTTCGCCGCCCCGTTCGTGGCGCTGATCGCGGCGCTCACCTTCGCCGTGTCGCCCTGGGCGAACCGCCAGAGCAGCGAGTACAAGCAGCGCTTCGAGCAGCGCGAGGACGTCTCGCAGATCTCGGCCGGCCAGTTCCGCGAATCGGCCTCGGCCGATCGCGTGTTCTTCGTCGAGTCGCTCAGCGAGGACCAGCAGTCGGTGCGCAACGTGTTCGTGACCCAGCGCGGCGGCGAACGCGTGTCGATCGTTGCGGCGGTGTCGGGCCGGATCGAGGCGCGGCACGACGGCGAGCGCTTCCTGGTCCTGGAAAAGGGCAGGCGCTACGACGGCGAAGAGACCGGGCCGGCGTTTCGCGTCATGGAGTTCGAGCGCTACGGGCTGCGGCTCGAACCGAGGCTCACCGACCTGCGCGACGACTCGGCGAAGGTCAAGACCACTTTCGAGTTGATCGCCGATCCGGTGCCGCGCAACCTCGGCGAACTCGTCTGGCGGATCGGCCTGCCGATCTCTGCCGCGGCGCTCGCGCTGCTGGCGATTCCGCTGTCGTCGATCAACCCCCGGGTCGGGCGCTCGATCAACCTGATCGTCGCGTTGCTGATCTACGTGACCTACAGCAACCTTCTGTCGCTGACGCAGGCCTGGGTCGCCCAGGAGCGGTTGCCTTTCTCGTTGGGGGTGTGGCTGATCCACGCCGTGCTGCTCGCGGGCGTCGCCGCTCTGTTCTGGCGCCGGATCCGGATCGCGCGGCCCGCGATCCGGCTGCGCCGGGCGCGCACGTGAAGACCCGGGCGCGCACGTGAAGACGATCGGACGCTACCTGCGGCGCGAGATCGTCGCGGCCGTGATCTTCGTGCTCACCGGTTTTCTCGCGCTGTTCGCGTTCTTCGATTTCATCAACGAGCTCGAGGACACCGGGCGCGGCGGCTACGAAGTGCAGCACGCGGTGGCGATCGTCGCGCTCAGCCTTCCGGGGCGGGTCTACGAGCTGATGCCGATCGCCGCGCTGATCGGGACGATCTTCGCGCTCTCGCAGTTCGCCGCTCACTCCGAGTTCACCGCGATGCGCGCTTCCGGTCTCGGCCGACGCCAGGCGCTCGCCGCGATCGCCTCGGTGGGGGCGTGGTTCGCGCTGGCGACCGCGGGCGTGGGCGAGCTGGTCACGCCGCAGGCGGAGAAACTCGCGCAGACGGTGCGACTGGGCGCGCTGGGCGGCGCCGTCGGCGGGCAGTTCCGATCGGGTTTGTGGGTCAAGGACACGGTAAAGGAGGCGTCGGGCGCGACCCAGCGCACCCGCTTCGTGAACATCGCCGAACTCGCGCCCGACGCTTCGCTTCGCGGCGTGCGCGTGTTCGAGTTCGATCGCGATCTGCGCCTGCTGGAGATCCTCCACGCCCGGCGCGGGCGCTTCGAGCCGCCCTCGGCGTGGCGGCTCGAAGCGGTCGAACGCACGGTCTTCTCGCCGGTATCGGTGGCTGGAAGCACCGTCGCCCTGCGCGCCGAACGCTCGCGCCTGAACGAGATGCGCTGGGCCTCCGAACTCAACCCCGACCTGATCGGCGTGCTGGTGCTCGTTCCCGAGCGCATGTCGGCCTGGTCGCTGGTGCAGTACGTGCGCCACCTTCGCGACAACCAGCAGCGCGCGAACCGCTACGAGATCGCGCTCTGGAAGAAACTCGTCTACCCGCTCGCGGTGATCGTGATGATGGCGCTCGCGCTTCCCTTCGGCTATCTGCAGGTGCGCGCCGGCGGCACCGGCTACAAGGTGTTCGCCGGGATCATGCTCGGTATCGCCTTTCACTTCCTCAACAGCCTGTTCTCGCACCTCGGGCTGCTCAACACCTGGCCCGCCTGGCTCGCCGCGGGGGTGCCGAGCCTGTTTGCCGTGGCTCTCGCGCTGGGAATGCTCGCCTGGGTCGATCGCGCCCGATGACTGCCCAGGGGTTAAGGGTTTATCCCGAGGCCCTGATGCTGGACGCTGGGCGGGGCATTCGATAGCATTCGCCGGGTTCGGGTCGCGCCAGGCGTCGGCCCGGGGATTGAGGAGGAGGAGAGGCAGCAATGCTGCCATTTTCGGGGCGCACAGCGATGTGCGCCTTTTTTCTTTTCGGGTGCCGATGCCTTGATCCGGATCGCCTTTCGGCGTGCGTCCCGGGCGGTATACTGGCCGACGCCAAACCCAAGAACTGGCTAAGACCGGCCTATAGGAGACGATGATGAAGAGAACCATCCTGATCGGCGCGGCGCTCGCCGGCGTCGCGTTCGGCGCGCAAGCGCAGACTACGCTCACGGTGTCGAGCTGGCTGCCGCCCACCCACATCCTTTCGCAGTCGCAGGCGGCATGGTGCGACGAGGTCGCCGCCGCGACGTCCAATCGCGTCAAGTGCAGCATCCTGCCCAAGCCGGTGGTGGCGGCGCCTGGCACCTTCGACGCGGTGCGCGAC
>JAHDXY010000250.1 GCA_023384005.1 Burkholderiaceae bacterium
CGATCGCACGCGAGCTGCCGCACGTCTACACCGAATGCGCCTCGATCTGGAACCCGATCCATACCGAACGCGCGGTCGCGCTTTCGAAGGGGTTGCCCGACATCATCCTGCACGGCACCGCGACCTGGGCGCTCGCGGGGTTGACCGTCGTGCGTCGTCTGGCCGCGGGCGATCCGACGCGGCTTCGTCGCATGTGCGGGCACTTCAAAGGACGCGTGATTCCCGGCACGACGATCACCGTCGGCATGCGTGGCGTCGACGTGCAATCGCAGCGCGTGCAGGTCGAAGTCCGCAATGCCGTCGACGAAATCGCCCTGGCCAATGGCTATGCCGAGCTCGCCCCCGTCTAGACGGCAGCCCGCCGGGACCGGCCGGTTGCGCAAGCAGCCCGACAACGCGAGCATCTATCGCGAGGTTCACTCCCGGATCGCCGCGATGGTGAAATCGGGCCAGTTGCGCCCCGGCCACCTGCTGTCGGTGATGCAGATCGCACGGGCCTTCGGCATCAGCCGCTCGAGCGTGCGCCAGGCGCTCGAGCTGCTCGCCCGCGAGGGTGTGGTCAACCAGGTTCCGCGCAAGGGCTACATCGTGACCGGCAGACGGCGCGGGCGGATCGACCCGGCCGAGGTGAAGACCTACGCGTTCGATCCGGTCGCGATCTCGACCGAGCCGTCGTGGCGGCGGATCTACAAGGATCTCGAGCGCGAGGTCGCGACGCGGATGCTGTTCCGCAAAGTGCGTGTCACTGAGGATCGGCTGTCGCAGCACTTCGCGGTCAGTCGCACGGTGGTGCGCGAAGCGCTGGCGCAGCTTGCCGCCAACGGGCTGATCAGCAAGGACGTGCAAGGGCACTGGGTTGCCGACAAGGTGAGCATCCAGACGCTGCGCAACCTGTACCAGTTGCGTCGCCTGCTCGAGCCGGCCGCATTGCTGGACTCGGCGCCCAAGTTGCCCAGGGAAACGATCGACGAGGCGTGGCGGCGGCTGAACGCGACGATCGCCCGTTTCCCCAAGGTCGGCAGCGCCGAACTCGACCAGCTCGAGCAGGACCTGCACGGCGGCCTGCTCGTGAAGTGCGCCAACAAGCCGCTATTGCGCGTGCTCGACCAGACTCGCTTGCTGATCATCGCGACCCGCTACATCTTCGACGACTACCTCAGCATCTCGGCGGAGATCTCGAAACAGACCGCCCTCGAGCATCTTCTTGTCGTGGAATGCTTGCGCGCGGGCGAGTACACGGCTGCCGCGCAGGCGCTCAGCGAGCACCTGCGCAAGTCGCTCGATCACTGGATTCACCGTCTCGAGAATCTCAGCCTGGTCGAAGAGCCTCCAATGCCGGATTTCCTGGCGCCGGCGGACGCCGCCTGAATCGCGCTCGTCCGAGGCGAAGCGGGCCCCACGGCTATCGGGCAAACACCAGCGACCGAGCACTGGCGTCGTGCTCTGGCGGCCCAGGACTAGCCGCCGAGCACCTCGTTCAGCTCGGCGCGCACCTCGGACACCGCCTTGCCCTTCACCGGCCCGAATCCGCGGATCTCCAGTGCCCGTCGCGCCAGCGCCGCGCGCTCGGCGACATTTCCGGCGTCCAGGCCGTGCAGGAGTTTCGCGACCACCTGCTCGTACCAGCCGACGAGTTCGCGTTCCATCCGGCGCTCGGCGGTGTAGCCGAAGGGGTCGAATGCGGTGCCGCGCAGCCGCTTCATCGGCGCGAGCAGCTTCATCGCGCCGTGCATCCAGGGGCCGAACGCGCGCTTGCGCGCGCGCCCTTGCGTGTCGTGGCCCGATGGAATCAGCGGCGGCGCGAGGTGGTGGACGATGCGAAATCCGTCCTCGAACTGCTCGCGCAGGCCTTCGACGAATCCGCTTCGCGTATGCAGTCGCGCCACTTCGTATTCGTCCTTGTAGGCCATCAGGCGAAACAGCGCGCGCGCGACCGCGTCGCTGAGCTCCTCGCTTCCCAGCGCCGACTCGGCGCTGCGCACTTTCGCGACCAGCGCGCGGTAGCGCGCCGAGTAGGCCTCGTCCTGGTACATGACGAGTTCGCGCGCGCGGCGTTCGATCGCCTGTTCGAGCGAGTCCTCGGGCGCGGGCTTGCCGCCGGTGCTCTGGACGAAGAACTCGCGATCGGCGGCGGCGAGCCGGCCCCAGGCGAAGGCCCGGACGTTGCGCTCGACCTGCACGTCGTTCAGTTCGATCGCGCGCATCAGCGCATCGAAACCCAGCGGAACGAGGCCGTGCTGCCAGGCAAAGCCGAGCATCATCACGTTGGCGTAGACGCTGTCGCCCAGAAGGTGTTCCGCGGCGCGGTTGGCGTCGATCACCGCCAAACCGGTAGCGCCGATGCGGCGCGCGAGCGCGTCGAGCCGGGTGTCGACCGCGAGGTCGGCGTCGCGCCTGCGAACGACGTCTCCGGTGGGCATTGCCGAGGCGCTCGCGACCGCGCGCGTACCGCGTCGGTAGGTCGCCGACGCCTTGGGCGAGGTCGCCACGACGACGTCGCAGGCGATCAGCGCGTCGGCAGCGCCGCGGTCGATCCGCACCTGGTTCAGCGCTTCCGGGCGGATGCCCAGGCGCACGTGGGCGAGCACCGGGCCGAACTTCTGTGCGAAGCCGGTGAAGTCGAGCACCGACACGCCGAGCCCTTCGAGGTGCGCGGCCATCGCGATCAAAGCGCCTACCGTGATCACGCCGGTGCCGCCGACACCGGTGACCAGCAGGTCGTAGACCGGCGCGATCTCGGGCAGCTCGGGCGGCGCGAGCGTCGCCGCGCGTGCCACTGTGTCGACACCGCTGCTCTCGCGGCGCTTGCGCGGCGCGCCTTCGACCGTGACGAAACTCGGGCAAAAGCCGTCCAGGCAGCTGAAGTCCTTGTTGCAGGTGGAGGGGTTGATCCTGCGCTTGGTGCCCAGCGGCGAGGGCACCGGCTCCACGCTCAGGCAATTCGACTGCACCGAGCAGTCGCCGCAGCCTTCGCACACCAGCTCGTTGATCACGGCGAAACGCATCGGGTCTTCGACCTCGCCGCGCTTGCGCCGGCGGCGCTTCTCGGTGGCGCAGGCCTGCTCGTAGATCAGCACGGTGACGCCCGGAATCGAACGCAGTTCGCGCTGGACCGTGTCCAGGTCGCGGCGGTGGTGGACCGTCGTACCGGCCGGAAGCAGGTCGCGTTCGTAGCGCTGCGGTTCGTCGCTCACCAGCGCGATGCGCCGTACGCCTTCGGCGCGCACCGACTGCGCGATCCCCTCGACGCTGATCGGGCCGTCGACCGGCTGCCCGCCGGTCATCGCGACCGCGTCGTTGTAGAGGATCTTGTAGGTGATGTTCGCGCCCGCCGCGACTGCCTGGCGAATCGCCATCGATCCTGAGTGGTACCAGGTGCCTTCGCCCAGGTTCTGGAACACGTGCCCCTTGCCGGTGAACTTCGACGACGCGGCCCAGTTGACGCCTTCCCCGCCCATCTGGATCAGCGACGTGGTTTCGCGGTCCATCCAGCTGGCCATGAAATGGCAGCCGATTCCGGCCAGCGCCTGCGAACCCTCGGGCACCCTGGTCGAGGTGTTGTGCGGGCAGCCCGAGCAGAAGTACGGCGTGCGCGTCGCGCCGGTGACCTCGATCAGCTCGCCCGATTGCATCAGTTGCGCGGCACGCTCGACCAGGCCGAGCCCGGGAAAGATCGGGTCCAGGCGCGCGGCGAGGATCGCGGGCAGCATGCGCGGCGCGAGTTCGCCGATCCACGGAATCAGCGTGCGCCCGATCTCGTCGACCTTGCCCACCATCCGTTCGGGTTTGTGCCCGGGGTAGTCGTAGAAGTACTCCTTCAGCTGGCTCTCGATGATCCCGCGCTTTTCCTCGATCACCAGGATCTCGCGCTTCTCGCGAACGAACTCGAGCGCATCGCGCCGCGGCAGCGGCCAGACCATTCCGACCTTGTAGATGTCGATGCCGAGTCGGCGGCAAACAGCTTCGTCAAGCCCCAGCAGGCGCAGCGCCTCCATCGTGTCCAGGTGCGCCTTGCCTGTGGTGACGATGCCGTAGATCGCGTCGGCGATGTCGTAGACGCGACGGTCGATCGGGTTGGCGTCGGTGAACGCGAACACCGCCTGCTTTTTCGCCTCGATCCGGCTCTCGATCTGCGGGCCCGGCAGGTCGGGCCAGCGATAGTGCAGGCCGCCGGGCGGGGCGTCGAAAGCGGGCGTCGCGAAGAGGCGCGGCGCGGGCAACTCGACCGACGCCGCGGACTCGACGGTCTCGGAGATCGCCTTGAAGCCGACCCACATCCCGGAAAAGCGGCTGAGCGCGTACCCGTACTCGCCAAAGCTCAGATACTCGGCCACGCTTGCCGGATTGAGCGTCGGCATGAACCACGCCATGAACGCCACGTCCGACTGATGCGGCATCGACGACGAAACGCAGCCGTGGTCGTCTCCGGCGACGACCAGCACGCCGCCGTGCGGCGACGAGCCGTAGGCGTTGCCGTGCTTGAGCGCGTCCCCGGCGCGATCGACCCCGGGGCCCTTGCCGTACCACAAGCCGAATACGCCGTCCACCGTGCGTCCGGGTTTGGTCTCGACCTGCTGCGAGCCGAGCACCGCGGTCGCGGCGAGGTCCTCGTTGACCGCGGGAAGGAACTCGATCCGGTGCTCTCGCAGCAGCCGCGCCGAGCGCCACATCTCCAGGTCGACCGAACCGAGCGGCGAGCCGCGATAGCCGGAAACGAAGCCGGCCGTGTTCGCTCCGGCCGCGCGGTCGCGACGCGACTGATCGATCAGCACGCGCACCAGCGCCTGCGTTCCGGTCAGATAGACGCGACCCTCGCGGCGCAGGTAGCGCTCGTCGAGGCTGTAGCCGAAGTCCGGGCCGCGAAGGCCTGTCGTTCCCGTCGCGCCCATCGTGCTCATCGTGCTGGTCGCAGCACGGGCCCGCGCTGCTCGCGAAACTTGCGCCATTGCATGTACAGCACTCCCGACATCACGATCGCACCGCCGGCGATCTGGCTCGCGCTGGGGCGGATGTCCATCGCGATCGCGATGAACACGGCGAACACCGGGACTGCGTTCTGCCAAAGCGACCCCGCCATCAGTCCGATTCGGTTCACGCCGACGTTCCAGGCGACGCCACCCAGCGCGGTGGAGAAGACCGCGGTCGCGAGCAGGAAGCCGATCGCCTGCGCATCGGGCGCGAGGTTGGGCGCGCCGATCATCCCGCCCGAGCGCAGCAGCCACCAGCACAGGGCGAGCCACGCGGTCGCGCCCAGCGTGGAGACGTAGGTGCGGCGCAGCTGCGCCACGCCGGGAGCGAACCAGCGTTGCGCGCCCAGCGAGTACAGCGCCCAGCAAACGAGCGAGAGCACGATCAGCGGCTCACCGCCCTCGAAGCGCAGCCTCTCGCCGGTCTCGGCGGCGCGGCCCAGGATCGTGACGGCGGCTCCGGCCAGCGTGAGCGCCGCAGCGGGCACGAAGCCGCGCTCGAGTCGTGCGCCCACCGCGACGCGCATCGTTACCGCCGCGTACACCGGCGCGCCCGCCATCAGCGCGGCGATCGTGATCGCGTTGGTGTAGCGAAGCGCGAGGTTGAAGAACACGAAGAACCCGGTCATCGCGAGCGTCATCAGCGCGAAGTGCACCGCGCGCATCGGCACGGCCAGCGCGCGCGGGCCCAGCCTGAGCGCGACCAGCACCGCAAGCAGCGCAGTGGCCAGCGCGACGCGCAGCAGCGCCATGAAGAAGGGGTCGAAACTGCGGAACAGGACCGCGGTGAACGGAATGTTCATCCCCCAGAACACGCTGGCGAGCATGTAGCTCGACGTGCCCACCAGCAGCGCCCTGCGCGCCGCGTCGCCTCCGCCCGCCGCGCCTCCGCCCGCCGCGCCGACGGCGGCCGCGCCGGCGGTCCCCGGGGGCGGAGCGGCGCGGCCCATCACGCCGCGCCGGGCAGGGCGTCGAGCGCGCGCAGAACCGCGGCGACCTCGACCCGTCCCGCCTCGGAGAGCGGCGCCTGCGGCGCGACCGGATCGCCGACCGGATAGCCCTGCAGTTGCAGCCCGCCCTTGATGCACGCCGCGAGGCTGTACTTGGCGAACACGCGGTTGATCGCCCACAGCCGGCGCTGCAGCCGCATCGCTTCTTCCCAGTGCCCGGCGCGGCACAAGTCGTAGAGCTGCACGCTCGCGCGCGGAACGACGCAGGCCGGACCGGCCATCCAGCCGACCCCGCCGATCATCATCACGCACGCCGGAATGTGAGCCGAGGCGCTGAAGATCCGGATCCTGTCGCCGACCGCGTTGAGAATCGTGAGCAGCCTCCCGGTGTCCGACGAGGCATCCTTCAGGTAGCCGATGTTGTCGATCCGGGCCAGGCGCTCGATCGCCGCCACCGAAAGGTCGCTGCGCTGGAACTGCGGGTTGGTGTAGAGCACCACTGGCAGGTCGGTCTCCGCGGCGATCGCGCCGAAGTAGTCGACGACGCCGCTCTCGGCGATCGGGAAATAGGCCTCGAGGATCGCGAGAATTCCGTCGGCGCCCGCTGCGGCGCAACTTCGCACCTGCGCGATCGCGTCGCGGGTCGAGGTCGAGCCTACGCCGGCGATCACCGGCACGCGACCGCGTGCCGCCGCGACGACCACCTCGACGACGCGCGCGCGTTGTTCGCGATCGAGGTAGGCGAACTCGCCGGTCGACCCCAGCGGCGTGAGGCCGTGCACTCCGGCGGCGATCAGGTCTTCGACCAAACGAGTGAGGACGGCTTCGTCGACCCTTCCCTCGCCATCGATCGGCGAGACCAGATAGGGGAATACGCCGTGCAGGCCAGGGTCGGGCATGTGCTTTTCTTCCTACTGAGCTTTACGTAAATATATGACGTTAGATCGGCAATTCAGCCTGCTTCCAGAACGCTGTGATCAGAGCGGGCCGACGTTGCATCGACTTCAAACGTCGAGTGGCGTAGCGTTTG
>JAHDXY010000251.1 GCA_023384005.1 Burkholderiaceae bacterium
GTGGTTTTCATGATGTCTCCATTTCCTCCGTTGCGGTTCCGTTGACGCGGGTTTCGCGCCGTTGCCTCAATAACCCCGGGCCGGATCGACGACGTTTCGCAACGCCTCGCCCTTTTCCCAGCGCGCGAGATTCTCACTGAAGAGCGCGACGGCACGGTCCTGCCAGCCCTCGATGTCGCTCGATGAATGCGGTGTGACCGTCACGTTCTCCATGTCCCAGAACGGGCTGTCCGCGGGCAACGGCTCCTTCTCGAACACGTCGAGCGTCGCACCGGCGATGCGTCCGGCCTTCAGCGCCCTGAGCAAGGCCGCCTCGTCGACGACGCCGCCGCGCGAGACGTTGACCAGGTGCGCACCCGGCGCGAGCGCCGCGAGCACTCTTTCGCCGATGATTCCGCGGGTGCCGGGCGCGAGCGGCAGGCAGATCGCGAGATGATCGGCTTGAGAGGCCGCCCACTCCATCCGGTCCACACCCACCACCACGCCGGCGCTCGCGCCGGCTTGAGGGCGCGCGCGCACTCCGATCACCTTCATTCCGGCGCGCGCCGCGAGGTCGCCCACGGCCGAGCCGACGCTGCCGAATCCGATCACCGTCAGCGTCTGCCCTTCGATCGTGCGGCTCTCGCCGGCCGACCACTTGTTCCGGGCCTGCTGCAGGAAATAGCGGCGCGCGTGATGGTTGAATCCGATCATCGCGCCGAGCACGTACTGCGCCATGATGTCGCCGTGGATTCCGGACGAATTCGTAACCGTCAGGCGCGACGGGTCCCAGGGAAGGACGTGGTCGACCCCGGCACCGCAAACGTGGATCCACGAGACCTTGCCGCGCTCGATCAGGTCCTGCCGCGGGAACGGCGCTCCGGGGATCTTGAAGGCCAGCGCGATCTTCGGCGCGCGGCGCTCGAGCAGCGCCGGCAGGTCGGCATACGCAGGGCAGGGGTCGAACGAGAAATCCGGAAAACGCGGGGTCAGCCGCGCGACGTGGCGGCCCGCATCTGAAGAGAGAACGACAACGCCCGGCTTCGTCTCGCTTTGCACATTTTCCTCAGGGAGGCTTCCCTAAACCCAGTCGACTGTATACATTTCATGCTGGTGCAAGCAGCATCGTTTGTCAAGTGCGTCAACCGAGCTTGCTCCGCCGCGGAGGCGGCGGCGCCGAAGCCCATGACGGGATCAAGGCGGATAGCGACGGTGCCGCGTTCGAAGGCGAATTCCACGAGTGAAACCATGAGCCGCCTGTTCCATCGCCAGCTGCGCAAACCCCTGCCGACGATCGCTCGCGGCGAGGGCTGCTACCTGATCGACACGCAGGGCCGCCGCTATCTCGACGCCTCGGGCGGCGCGGCGGTTTCGTGCCTCGGCCACAGCCACCCGGCGATCGCCGCCGCGATGAAGGCGCAGATCGACAGCTGCGCCTACGTGCACAGCTCGTACTTCACCAGCGCCGCCGCGGAAGCGCTGGCCGAGCGCCTGACCGAGGGTGAGCCCGGCGGCCTGAGCCGCGCCTTCTTCGTCGCCGGGGGCTCCGAGGCGGTGGAAGCGGCGATCAAGCTCGCGCGGCAGTACTTCCTCGAGACCGGCGAGCCGGGCCGGCACCACTTCATCTCGCGCCGCCAGAGCTACCACGGCAATACGCTGGGCGCCCTGTCGATCAGCGGCAACGAGCCGCGCCGCGCGCCCTACCTGCCCTACCTGTTCGAAACGACGCGGATCGCCCCCTGCTACCCGTACCGCGATCGCCGCGCCGACGAGAGCGAGGAGCAGTACGGCCTGCGCGTCGCGAACGAGTTGTCCGCCGCGCTCGAGCGGCTCGGAGCGAAGAACGTCGCGGCCTTCGTCGCCGAGACGGTCTGCGGCGCGACGCTCGGCGCGCAGCCGGCGGTGCCGGGCTACTTCAAACGGATCCGCGAGATCTGCGACGCCAACGGGATCCTGCTCATCCTCGACGAAGTGATGTGCGGAATGGGCCGCACCGGTTCGCTGTACGCGTTCGAGGCCGAGGGCGTCGCGCCCGACATCGTCACCTGCGCCAAGGGGCTCGGCGCCGGCTACCAGCCGATCGGCGCGGTGATGGTCTCGCGCAAGGTGGTCGACGCGATCACGCGCGGCACGGGAGCGCTGCGCCACGGCCACACCTACATGGCCCACCCGGTGTCGTGCGCGGCGGCGCTCGCCGTGCAGGACGCGATCCGCGACGAGAACCTGCTCGCCAACGTCCGCGAACAGGGCGCGCGCCTGATGCGCCAGCTCGCGGCAGCGCTCGGCGCGTCGCGGCAGGGCGACGATCGGGTCGGCGACCACGTCGGCGACATTCGCGGGCGCGGGCTGCTCGTGGCGGTCGAGCTCGTCGCCGACCGTGCGACCAAGGCGCCGTTCGACCCCGGCCTGCGAATCGCCGAGCGCGTAAAGCAGGCGGCTTTCGAGCTCGGGCTTATCTGCTATCCGTCGAGCGGCACGGTCGACGGCACGCGCGGCGATCACGTGCTGCTCGCGCCGCCGTACATCTCGACGCAGGCCGAAATCGACGAGGCCGCGCGCCTGCTCGCGAGCGCGCTCGCCGCCGTCCTGAGCAACACCACCTCGCCCGCATGACAGGAACCACGCCCATGGCAAAGACTTCGCCCGGACCCACCATCCTGACCGTCGCCGTCACCGGCAATCTCACGACGGTGGAGCAGAACTCCGCCTTGCCGAAGACGCCGAAGGAGATCGCGCAGGCGAGCATCGACGCGGCCAAGGCCGGCGCGGCGATCAGCCACATCCACGTGCGCTACCCGGACGGGCGCCCGAGCATGGAACTGGCGCACTACCGCGAGGTGGTGGACCGGATCCGCGACTCGGGCAGCGAGATCCTGATCAACCTGACCACCGGGCCAGGCCAGCGATTCATCCCCAGCCGCGACGACCCGAAAGTGGCCGCGCCGGGCACCACGCTGACCACGCCCGAGCGGCGCGTCGAGCACGTGGTGGAACTGCGCCCCGACATCTGCTCGCTCGACCTGAACACGATGTGGTCAGGCTCCTCGGTGGTGATCAACACGCCCTGGAGCGTGGCCGCGATGGCCAGGCTCGTGATCGAAGCGGGCGTGAAGCCCGAGCTCGAGGTGTTCGACAGCGGCGACATCCACCTCGCCCGCAAGCTGCTCGACGAGGGCGAGCTGCCGCAGCCGCCGCTGTTCCAGATCGTCACCGGCGTCAGCTACGGCTTCGCGGCGACGACCGACAGCATCGTGTACGCGCGCAACCTGTTGCCGGCGGGCGCGCAGTGGGCGTGCTTCGGCATCGGCCGGATGGCCTTCCCGATGCTGGCGCAGGCCTGGATCCTGGGCGGGCACGTGCGCATCGGCATGGAGGACACGGTGACCCTGAGCAAGGGCGTGCCGGCGCCGAGCAACGCCGCGCTGGTGGAGAAGGCGGCACGGATCATCGCCGATCTCGGCGGCACGCTCGCGACGCCGAAGGAGGCGCGCCGGATCCTTGGGCTGGCGTCCTGAGGCGGGCATGCCCCGCAGACAGACCTACCTGTTCCTGCCGAGCGCCTTCACCACTTTCTCGAAGCTGCCGAGCTCTACGTAGTCTTTTTCCACCGCGCGCAGGACGTCCGGTCGCCGGATGTACTGGCTCCAACGAATCAGCCACGATCGGTGATCCCGTCCCCAGGCATCGACGCGCATCGCGCTCGTCGACCAGTCCATCCAGTTCATCACCGACAACGGGAGCAGGACTTTCTCGCACGCCGCGAGCATCTCGCGGCGCGCCGCGATGTACCAGCCGTTGGTGGAGGCCCAACGTACCGATCTCGCTTCGTGCCGCGCGTCCATGAGAAAGACGAGGTAGTGATCGCCCAGGAGCAATGCGTGGGGGTTGGCCGGCACGGGACCGCCGATCGTCGAGTCCTCTTTGCGATAGTAGTAGTGCGACCCGAACTCGACGCGCGCCCCCTCGGGCGCTCCCTTGAACGAACGGACGACGACCCCGGCGTAGCGCACGCCGCACTCGAGCCCGGGGCCGTCGATCGTCTGGCCCTGGACGAGCCGAACGAGCACGACGCTGCTGGCCTGCCTGTAGGCTTCCGCGAGACCGATTCCGGACGCGATCGTCCCCGAGCTCGAAGGGGCAAACAGCAGCAACGAAAGAACGACCACGACGCGGTCGAGCCAGTGTCGCCAAGGCTTGGCGGCAGTCGGCCTAGGCACGCCTGCCGTCGCTGGTGAAGCTCCGGTGCCGCTCGAATGACCAATGCGCTCGATAGCGAGTGTCATGAAGCCACCTCAGGTCGTCACGCAGTCAGGATGCGCCCATGCTGCCGCGGCCCGGGCTCATCGGGTGAGCACGGACTCGGGTGGTACGGCGGGTGTGATCGGGGCCGCTCGCACGGCGGCGCGTGAACGAGCGCGGTCCCCGTGGCGGGGACGGGGCGCACGCGACGGGGCGTGCGCGACGCGCGAGGCGCCGCGCAGCCTCGCGGGGACTACATTCCGAGGATCTTCGACGCCTTGGCCAGCGTGTCGACCGACTCCTGGTGCTTGCCCGCCTTGTGCAGCGTTTCGCCTTCGGCGCGCAGCTTCTTCACCTCGGTCATCTGCGCGGCCGAGATCTTCGGACTGGCAGCCAACGCCGCGTCGATCTTCTTCATGTCGGCCGGGCAGTGAAACGCGAACGCGCTGCCGCTGAAGGCGAGCGCGGCGATCGTCAACAGGGTTTTCTTCATCTGCGATCTCCTGGTGGTACGACAGGCACCGGGTGTGCCTGTTCGCTACGGTAAACGTTCGTGGCGGCGAACGCATTCCGTCCGGGACGGGACAAGGGGAATGGATGCGGGGAGTTTGGGCCGCTCGCGGGCACCCGGTGACAGGAGGGCTCGAGTTCGGCGATCCCCCACCGAGCCACCTCCGCCAACTGCTTCCTGGCGGCAAGCGCGCGCAGCCGCGCCGAGACCGTGGCGGTCGCGAAGTGCGGGTCCGATGCCGAGATCGATGTGAACTCGCGCGCCCCGCCTGCCCCACCCGCCTCGACGCGAATCCACTGCGGCCCCGCCCCACCCGGCTCGTAGCCGAGCGTGACGAGCACCTCGGGGCCGAGCGCGAGTTCGTCCGGGTTCGCCCGGTCGCGCTCCCCGCCGGGGGCCGGTTCCGCGGCGAGCTCGCGCATCACCCCCAGCGCGAGCTCGCGCGCCAGGAAGCCGCCGGCCCGATCGACCTTGTTGAAGTCCTTGCCCGACCACGCGCCGCCGCCGATCGGCACGGTCGGGCCGTAGGCGTCGATCACGAGCTTCTTGCCGGTGGTGCCGTTGTCGCCGTTCGGCCCGCCGGCGACGAACATGCCCGCACCGTTCACCACGATCTCGGGAAGCGCCCTGCCGGCGCACGCCGTCTCGACCGCTTCCTCCGCGATTCGCCTCAGAAGCAGCCAGTCCGATCCCGTGTGGTGGTTGAGCGAAATCGACACGCGCTTCGCCCGCCAGGCGAGACCGTCTCGCGCCACCTGCACCAGCACCTTTCCGTCGGGCCCGACCTCGCCTGCGCCCTTTTCCAGGCGCAGCCTTAAGAGCTCGCGCCCGATGCGGTTCGCGAGCCAGTGCGCCGGCGGCAGGTGCTTCGTCGCGGCGAACGCGTTGGCGTAGCCGACGCAGATCGCCTGGTCGTCCGAGAGGTGGCGCAGCTCGCGCTCGCCCGGCTCGAATTCGCCGAAGCACAGCGCGGTGTCGACGCGAAGGTCCTCGGGGCGCGGACCCCAGACGCGGCCCGCCGCGTCCTCGCCGTAGCCGGCCTCGCGATAGGTGCGCCGCGCGAGCGCGTCGATGTCGAGCGCGTCGAGGACTTCGCGCGCGGCGGCAATCCTGCCGGTGACGAACAGCCGGCCGAACACGCACGCCGCCTCGACGCCGCACTGCCCGAGCGCGTCGCCGCGCATCACCTGGTCGACGATTGCGTCGGCGAAGGCGTCGCACAGTTTGTCGGGGTGACCGGGCAGCACGAATTCGGCAGCCTCGACGCGTTGTGCGTGGATGGTTGTTGTCATGGATTCAATCCGTTTATTGGTGAGTTCATCGGAGTGTTCATCGCGCCGTTCACTGGTGCGTTCATCACGCAAGCGCCGGCAACGTGAACACCGGATAACCGGCGTCTTTCGCAAACGTGCCGTCGCCGCCGGCGCTGATCGCCGCCGCCAGCCGCACGCGGCGCTTGCGCATGCGCTGCAGGTGGTCGGCGGGAATGCGCCCCACCCAGCCGTCGGTCACGACCAGCGCGCGCCGCGCCGGACTCGCGAGCAGGTGCGCGCTGACCGCGTCGATCTCGGTGCCGCCGGTGGTCGGGCGCAGCCCGCTGCGCAGGTTCGCGTGGGTGAGCGGCGCGATGCCGGTCGAGAAGCCGTAGATCACCGGCTCGACCAGGTCGAGGCAGCCGGCGAGCGCCGCGTACAGCGGCGCGAGCACGTCTTCCATCGAACCAGACAGGTCGAGGTAGACGCGCACGCGATCGACCGGCTCGAAGCCGTCGCGCGTGAGCTGTGTAGCGAAGAGCATGCGTCTTAATCCCCTCGACATCGGGGCACTGATTGAAACCCTCGAGCAGCTTGAGCCGGTGCCGCCGCACAAGTCTTAATCCCCTCGACATCGGGGCACTGATTGAAACACTCGCCGAGTTCCTGGTCGACAAGGACTTGACGTCTTAATCCCCTCGACATCGGGGCACTGATTGAAACGGAAAACCAGCGCCGCCTGGTCGCGCGACATCGGTCTTAATCCCCTCGACATCGGGGCACTGATTGAAACATCAAGATGCGCCACGACCTGCAGGCCGACCCGTCTTAATCCCCTCGACATCGGGGCACTGATTGAAACAGGCGGGCAGCAAGGGCAAGGCGAAGGAAGCGTCTTAA
>JAHDXY010000252.1 GCA_023384005.1 Burkholderiaceae bacterium
CGCGTCGCCCTCGTCGGCGACGTCGTCTGCATAGCGTGCGAATCGGTAGATGGCGTGCACGGCCGGGCGCAGCGTGCGCGGGAACAGGATCGATCCGACCGGGAAGTTCTCGTAGTGGGCGACACCACGGGCCCAGCGAACGGCGAAGGCCGCTCGGTCGGGGCGGGGATGGGCCGGAGGTGCCGGATCTGTTCGGGGAGCCATGGCTGGAGCGCGCCTGCGCACCGCGCTTATAGCAGAGTGCCGCGGCGCGCGACAGCGCGCCGCGAAACCGGCGGCGTTTGACGCGGCGCGGCCCTTGCACGTATGTTCGCCCGCTTGAATGCCATTCCCAGCCAGCGCCGAATCCGATCGGTGACCGAATGATGCCTACCAGAGACGCCGCACTGCTGGCCGTGCTCGTCACGCTCGCGGCCTGCCAGAAGGAGCCTGCCGCACGCAGCGAGCCGCCGCGCCCCGTGCGTGTACAGGTCGTGCAGGCGAGCAAGGTCGAACTCGGCCTGTCGCTGCCCGGGGAAGTCCGGCCGCGCGTCGAGACGCGATACGGTTTCCGTATCGGCGGCAAGGTCGCACAGCGGCTCGTCTCGCTGGGCGATCGGGTCGCGCCGGGAACGGTGATCGCGCGGCTCGACCCCCAGGACGTCGGCCCGGCGATCGACGCGCAAAGTGCGCAGCTCGAGGCGGCGCGCACCGAGTACCGCCTCGCGCAGCTCGAACTCGAGCGCTTGCGCGCGCTGCGCGCGCGCGGTTTTGTTTCGACCGCGCAGGTGGACCGGCAGCAGGCATCGGCCGACGCGCTCAAGGCGCGCGTCGACGCCGCGCTCGCGCAGCTCGATGCCGCGCGCAACAACGCCGCGTTCCAGGTGCTGCGCGCCGACGCGCCAGGCGTCGTCACGGCAGTCGAGGCCGAGGCCGGGCAGGTCGTCGCAGCCGCCCAGACGGTGATTCGCGTGGCCGGATCGGCACACAAGGACATCCTGGTGCACGTTCCAGAGGGCGATTTCGCAGCGGCGAAGGCGGCCGCCGTCTGGACTGTGTCGATTCCCGCACTGGGCGCGAAGAACTTCGCGGCGAAGCTGCACGAGATCTCGCCGCTATCGGATCCGGCGTCGCGCACCTACGCGGCGCGGCTGGCTTTGCAGGGCGACACTGCCGGCGTTGAACTCGGAATGAGCGCCGTCGCCGTCGCGCCTCGCGAGCGCGCTTCGGCCTTCGTGCTGCCGCTGAGCGTGCTCTGGTCGCGCGACGGACAGACCTACGTCTGGGTGGTAGACACCGCGAAAATGACGGTCAGTCCGGTTGCGGTGCGAACCGGCGGGTTGCTCGACGATGCGGTACGCGTGCTCGAGGGGCTCAACGCCGGAGACACGGTGGTCACCGCCGGCGCCAACCTGCTGGAGAAGGGACAGGCCGTGCGCCTGCTCGAGAGCGGCAAGTGAGCCCGGCTCCGCAGGGCGGGCGCCTGAACGTGTCGGGTGCCGCGATTCGGCACCCGCAGCTCACGCTGTTCTTCCTCCTCGTCGTCGCCGTCGCCGGCGCGCTCGCGTTCGCGAAGCTGGGTCAACGCGAGGACCCCGACTTCGCCTTCCGCGGCATGGTGATACGCACGCTGTGGCCCGGTGCGACCACCACGCAGGTCGACCAGCAGATCACCGACCGGATCGAGAAGAAGCTGCAGGAAGTCCCGTACTTCAAGTGGACCAACAGCTATTCGAAGCCGGGCGAGTCGCTGATCGTTCTCGAGCTGCTCGACACCGCTGCGGCGAAGGAGGTGCCCGCACTCTGGTATCAGGTTCGCAAGAAGATCGCCGACATCGGTTCGCAGCTTCCTGCCGAAGCGATCGGACCGTTCTTCAACGACGAGTTCGGCGACGTCTTCGGCACGATCTACGCTTTCACCGGCGACGGGTTCTCGCTCGCGCAACTGCGCGATCGGGTCGAGGCGATCCGGCAGGAACTGCTGCGCCTGCCCAACGTGCAGAAGATCGAGCTGGTCGGGACGGTCGACGAGCGAATCTACGTCGAGATCTCGCCGAACACGCTGGCCAACCTGGGCATCGATGCGGCGCGTATCGCGGCGCAGCTGCGCGAGCAGAACCTCGTCGTTCCCTCTGGCGTGGTCCAGGGCGAAAGCAGGGCGGTTCCGATCCGGGTGAGCGGGCAGTTCGAGACGGTGCGCGCGGTCCAGGAGCTGAGGCTCAACGTCGGCGGTCGCGTGGTGCGCCTGGGCGACGCCGCGCGCGTGTGGCGCGGCTACGCCGATCCGCCCGGCTCGACGATGCGCTTCGGCGGGCGGCAGGCGATAGGGTTGGCGGTGTCGATGAAACCGAGCGGCGACGTTCTCCAGCTCGGCGCCGACCTGGAATCCGCAATGACAAGGCTGAAGGCCGACCTGCCGATCGGCATCGAGTTCGCGAAAGTCTCCGATCAGCCGAAGATCGTGCGCCACGCGATCGGTGTCTTCATGCGCGCGCTTGCCGAAGCGGTGGCGATCGTGCTGGCGGTGAGTTTTCTCACACTCGGAATGCGCGCCGGCGCGGTGGTCGCGCTGACGATTCCGCTCGTTCTCGCCGCGACCTTCCTCGGAATGGCGATCCTCGGGATCGATCTGCACAGGGTCTCCACCGGCGCGCTGATCATCGCGCTCGGGCTGCTGGTGGACGACGCGATGATCGTGGTCGAGATGATGGCGCGCAAGATCGACGAAGGCTACGATCGGTTGCGCGCCGCGACCTTCGCCTACGAGAGCACGTCGTATCCGATGCTCACGGGCACGCTGGTCACCGCCTGCGGTTTCCTGCCGATCGCGACCGCAAAGTCCACCACCGGCGAGTACACCTTTGCGATCTTCGCAGTGGTCACGCTCGCGCTGCTGATCTCGTGGGTAGCCGCGATCACGGCGACGCCGTTCATCGGCTATCGCCTGCTGCGCGACAAGCCGGGGCACGGGCGAGAGGTGTTCGATTCGCGCTTTTACCGGGCGCTTCGCGTGACGATCGAATGGTGCATGCGCCATCGACTGACGACGATCGGCGCGACGCTCGCCGTCCTTGCCGCCGGGGTCGCGGGGATGGGCGCGACCGAGAAGCAGTTCTTCCCGTCGTCGGATCGGGCGGAGATCCTGGTCGAGATGTGGTTGCCCGAAGGCGCGAGTTACCAGGCGACCGAGGCGCAGGCGATCCGTCTCGAGAAGCTGCTCGCCGGCGACGCCGACATCGCGATCTTCGTCGGCTATGTCGGCAACGCCTCGCCGCGCTACTACCTCTCGATGAACCAGCCGCTTTTTCGCACCAACTTCGCGCAGTTCGTGATCCTCACGCACGACGTCGCCGGCCGCGACCGCGCGGTGCTCAGGATTCGCGACGCGCTCAAGACCCAGTTTCCGGGCGTGCGCTCGCGCGCCTACCGTACGCCGCTCGGGCCCCCCGTGGCCTATCCGGTGCAGTTCAGGGTGATGGGCCCGCAGGCCGATCGGCTCAAGGAGATCGGCGAGCAGGTGGCGGAGGTGGTGCGCGCCAACAGGTACACGATCGACACGCACGCCGATTGGGGAGAACGCAGCCCGGCGGTGCACGTCGACGTCGACCAGGACAAGGCGCGCGCGATCGGGCTGTCGTCCGCGGCGATCGGGCGCGCGGTGGGCGGCGCGATCAGCGGGGTGTCGCTCGGGACCTTTCGCGAGGACGACAAGCTGATCGACGTGGTGATGCGCGCGCCAAGCGCCGAAAGGGCGAGCCTCGCGAATCTGTCGAGCCTCCAGATCCAGACGTCTCTGGCGCGCTCGGTGCCTCTGTCGCAGGTCGCGAAGATCAGCGAGCGAATGGAGGAGCCGATCGTGTGGCGGCGCAGCCGCACGCCGACGCTCACGGTGCGAGCTGATCTCGTCGAGGGCGTGCAGGCGCCCGACGTCTCGGCCGCGATCGATCCGCAGCTCGACGCGATCCGCAAGGCGCTCGCGCCGGGGTACCGGATCGAGATCGGCGGGCCCTTCGAGGAGAACGCGAAGGCGCAGGCCTCGATCAATGCCGGGATGCCTCTGGTTCTCGCGCTGCTGCTCGGGCTCCTGATGATCCAGCTGCAGAGCTTTTCGCTCACTTTCATGGTTCTGGCGACCGCGCCGCTCGGAATCGTCGGAGTGGCTGCCGCGCTGCTGGCGTTCGGCCAGCCCTTCGGGTTCGTCGCGATGCTCGGGTTGATCGCCCTGGGAGGGATGATCATGCGCAACACGGTGATCCTGGTCGATCAGATCCGGCAGGATCTTGCCGGCGGCAGTTCGCGCTGGGTCGCGGTGCGCGAATCCACGGTGCGCCGCTTTCGCCCGATTCTCCTGACCGCGGCGGCGGCGGTGCTCGCGATGGTCCCGCTGTCGCGCGACGTCTTGTGGGGGCCGATGGCGATCGCCATCATGGGCGGCCTGGTGTTCGCGACCATCCTGACGGTGCTGTTCGTTCCGGCGCTGTACGCGGCCTGGTATCGCGTGCGGCCCGACGATGGCGCGAAGTAGCCGCGCAGCGCCGCGTCCGGATCGGCGTCCGGGTCCGGCCTGCGACGAGCGATCCGATACAATTCGGGCTTTCGCGGCCGTGGCGGAATTGGTAGACGCACCAGGTTTAGGTCCTGGCGCTGCATAAGCGTGAAGGTTCGAGTCCTTTCGGCCGCACCAGGTCCGCCCGATGCGCGGCGCGCGAACTCCCAGACAACGGACATCGACGGAACATGACGACGCAACTCGAAACCACCGGCTCGCTCGGCCGACGCCTTGAACTCTCTGTCGCGACCGCGGCGCTGGAAAAGGAAGTCGGGCAGCGCCTGCGCAAGCTCGCGCGCACGGTGAAGATGCCGGGTTTTAGGCCCGGCAAGGTGCCGATGAAGATGATCGAGCAGTCCTATGGGGCGCAGGCTCACGCCGAGGTGCTCGGCGACCTGGTGTCGAACGCATTCACGGCGGCGGTGCAGGAGCACAAGCTTCGCGTTGCCGGCCAGCCCACGATCGAGCGGCGCGACGGCGCGCCGGCCGACGAGATCGGCTTCAGCGCGAGCTTCGAGGTCTACCCGGAAGTGACGCTTGGCGACGTGTCCGCGTTCGAGATCAAACGTGCGACCTGCGCGGTCGGCGAAGCCGAGGTCGACCGCACGCTCGAGATCCTGCGCAAGCAGAAAGTGTCGTGGGCGCCGGCGCAGCGCGCGGCGCAGGACGGCGATCGCGTCACGATCGATTTCGTCGGCACGCTCGAGGGCGTGCCCTTCGACGGCGGTTCGGCGCAGGATTTCGCCTTCGAGCTCGGCCAGGGACGCATGCTCGCGGACTTCGAAACCGGCGTGCGCGGCGCCGTGGTGGGCGACAGGAAGGCCTTCCCGGTCGCGTTCCCAGCGGAGTACGGCGCTGGTGAACTCGCGGGCAAGACCGCCCAGTTCGAAGTGACGATCAAGAAGATCGAGGCGCCGGTACTGCCGGCACTCGACGAGGCGTTCGCGCGCAAGTTCGGGGTGCCCGACGGGAGCCTGGAGAAGATGCGTGCCGAAGTCCGCGCGAATCTCGAGCGCGAGGTCTCGCAGCGCCTTCGGGCCAGGATCAAGGGCGGGGTGATGGACGCGCTGCCCGGAATCGCAACGCTCGACCTTCCCGCGGCGCTGGTCGGGGCCGAGCGCGAGTCGCTGCGCGAGCGCGCGCTCGAGGACATCAAGTCTCGCGGACTGGACCCGAAGAACATCCCGATCCCCGAGGACGCGTTCGTCGAGCAGGCGAACAAGCGCGTGCGCCTCGGGCTGATCGTCGCCGAACTCGTCAAGACGCATTCCCTGCAGGCGAAACCGGATCAGATCCGCCGCCAGATCGAGGAGTTCGCCCAGTCATACGAGAACCCGGGCGAAGTGATCCGGCACTACTTCAGCGACCGCAACCGCTTGGCCGAGATCGAGGCGATCGTGATCGAGCAAAACGTCGTCGACTGGGTCCTGGCCAAGGCCAGGGTGAGCGAGGAAGCCGTGGCCTTCGAGCAACTGATGGGCGCAGGATGAGGCGTCGGGGCAGGGTCGGCTGACTGTGTCGGCTAACATCGTGTGCTCACTATCGACCGGAGTTCGCTCATGACTCGCAACAGCCTCGTCGAGGACCTCGTCAACGCCCATCTCGCGCACGGCTCCGGGCCGCAGGGTCTGGGGCTCGTGCCCATGGTGATCGAGCAAAGCGGCCGCGGCGAGCGTGCCTACGACATCTACTCGCGCCTGCTCAAGGAGCGGGTGATCTTCCTGGTCGGACCGGTGGTCGACCACACCGCGAATCTGGTGGTCGCCCAGATGCTGTTCCTCGAGTCGGAGAACCCGGACAAGGACATCTCGTTCTACATCAACTCCCCGGGCGGATCGGTCTCGTCCGGGCTCGCGATGTACGACACGATGCAGTTCGTCAAACCCGACGTTAGCACCTTGTGCATGGGGATCGCGGCGAGCATGGGCGCGTTCCTGCTCGCTGCCGGCGCGAAAGGCAAGCGCTTCGCGCTTCCGAACAGCCGCATCATGATCCACCAGCCCTCGGGCGGGACGCACGGGCAGGCCTCGGACATCGAGATCCAGGCGCGCGAGATCCTGTACCTTCGCGAGCGCCTGAACAAGATCCTGTCGGAGAAGACCGGCCAGCCGATCGATCGGATCGCGAAAGACACCGACCGCGACAACTTCATGGCCCCGGAAGATGCGGTAAGCTACGGACTGATCGACAAGGTGCTCGCAACCCGCACGGACGCGGCCTGAGGCCGGTTCGCAGCGCAGCGCGGAGGCAGCATGTCCGAAAAGAAAGGCTCGAGCGAGAAGCTGCTGTAC
>JAHDXY010000253.1 GCA_023384005.1 Burkholderiaceae bacterium
AGGTCGTCGTAGATGATCAGCGCGTCCTGCCCGCGATCGCGGAAGTACTCGCCCATCGTGCAACCCGAATACGGCGCGATGTACTGCATCGCGGCCGAATCCGACGCTGTCGCGGCGACGACGATCGTGTACGCCATCGCGCCGTGCTCTTCGAGCTTGCGCACGACGTTGGCGATGGTCGAGGCCTTCTGGCCGATCGCCACGTAGATGCAGATCAGCTCCTTGCCCTTCTGGTTGATGATCGTGTCGACCGCCACCGCCGTCTTGCCGGTCTGGCGGTCGCCGATGATCAGCTCGCGCTGGCCGCGGCCGATCGGCACCATCGAGTCGATCGACTTCAGACCGGTCTGCACCGGTTGCGACACCGACTGGCGCGCGATCACGCCCGGGGCGACCTTTTCGATCACGTCGGTCATCTTCGCCTCGATCGCGCCCTTGCCGTCGATCGGCTGACCGAGCGAGTTCACGACGCGGCCGATCAGCTCGGGCCCCACCGGGACCTCGAGAATGCGTCCGGTGGACTTGACCGTGTCGCCCTCGGAGATGTGCTCGTACTCGCCGAGCACCACCGAGCCGACCGAGTCGCGCTCGAGGTTCAGCGCCAGCCCGTAGGTGCCGCCGGGGAACTCGATCATCTCGCCCTGCATCACGTCCGACAGGCCGTGGATGCGACAGATCCCGTCGGTGACCGACACGACGGTTCCCTGGTTGCGGGTGTCGGCCGACACCTCGAGGTTCCTGATCCTGGTCTTGAGCAGTTCGCTGATCTCAGCCGGATTGAGTTGCATGAAGCTCTCCTGGATTGCCTTGCGTTCCGTCCGTATCGCGCCGCCCTTCGGGCGCCACTGCCGGATTCCCTAGATTCTCAGCGCCCCGGCGAGCTGCGCGAGCTTGCTGCGCACCGAGGCGTCCATCACTTCGTCTCCAACGCGAATCGACACCCCGCCGATCAGCTCGGGGTCGACGCTCACCATGGCCTTCACGTCGCGGCCGTACTTCGCGCGCAGCGTCGCGACGATCTCGCCCAGCTGCGCGTCCGACAGCGCAAACGCCGAGCTGACCCTCGCGTCGACCACTCCCTCGAGCGCGTTTCGCAGCACCTCGAACTGCCCGGATATCTCTCGCAGCACGCCCAGGCGCTCGTTCGCCGCGAGCACGCGAACGAAGTTGCGCTGCTCGGCGCCGAGCTGCCCGGCGGCGTCGGCCAGCACCGTAGCGACCATGTCCGCGCTGACCCCCGGGTTGCTGATCAGCGCGCGCGCCGACTCGTCCGCCGCGATGGCCGCGAGTCGCGACAGCGCGTCCGACCAGGACGGCATCGCGTCCTGCTCGCGGGCGAGCTTGAACGCAGCCTCGGCGTAGGGGCGCGCGATGGTGAGCGATTCGGCCATGTGCGTTGCCCTAGTGCAGTTCGTTCTTCAGGTTCGCGAGGAGCTCGGCGTGGCGCGCGGCGTCGATTTCCCGACGCAGGATGCGCTCGGCGCCGGCGACCGCGAGCTGCGCGACCTGGTCGCGCAACTGCTCCCTGGCGCGCTGTGCCGCGAGCGCAGCCTCTTCCTCGGCGGCCTTCTTCGCGACGGCGATGATCCGCGCCGCCTCGGTACGGGCTTCCTCGACCAGCGTCGCGCCCTGGCGCTCGGCGCCGGCGCGAAGCTCGGCCGCGCCGGCGCGCGCCTGCTTCATCTCGTCGGCCACCCTGCGCTCGGTCGCGGCGAGGTCGGCCTTGGCCTTGTCGGCCGCGGCGAGCCCGTCGGAGATGCGCTTGGCGCGCTCGTCGAGCGCCCTGGTGATCGGCGGCCAGACGAACTTTGCCGTGAACCACCACAGGCCCAGGAAGACGATGATCTGGGCGATGAGCGTCGCGTTCAGATTCACGTTGCCCCCTCAGAAAATTGGTTGGAGCGGATGCGGATCAGCCCTGGAAGGGGTTGGCGAACGCGAACATCATCGCGATCCCGACGCCGATCAGGAACGCCGCGTCGATCAGGCCGACTAGCAGGAACATCCTGGTCTGCAGCTTGTCCATCAGCTCGGGCTGGCGCGCGGCGCCTTCGATGAACTTGCCGCCCATCAGGCCGATTCCGATACAGGCGCCCAGCGCCCCGAGGCCGATGATCAAACCGCAGGCGAGGGCGACGAGAGCAACGTTGGTCATGATGACTCCTAGTGAATGAGCTTTAGGAAAACTGCGTTTGTGAAATGCGTTTGCGAAAGAACTGCCGGAAACGCGGCGTTGCGCGATGCGAACCCTGTCAATGTCCTTCGTGTGCCTGGCCGATGTAGACCAGCGTGAGCATCATGAAGATGAAAGCCTGAAGGAGAACGATCAGGATGTGGAAGATCGACCACGCCATGCCGGTGAGGAAGTGCAGCCCGAACCCCCACCAGGTGGCCGTGGCGCCGAGCAGCGCGATCAGCATGAACAGAAGTTCGCCGGCGAACATGTTGCCGAACAGCCGCATACCGAGCGAAACCGTCTTCGCGGCGTACTCGATCAACTGCAGCGCGAAGTTGAACGGTGCGAGGACGAGCTTGGCGCCAAAGGGCGCGGTGAAAAGCTCCTTCACGAAACCGCCCGGGTGCTTGATCTTGATGCCGTAGTAGATCGACGCGCCGAGCACGACCAGCGACATCGCCAGCGGGGCGTTCAGGTCGGCGGTGGCGACGACGCGCATGTACTTGATCCCGAACAGCTCGCCGATTCGCGGCAGCAGGTCGACCGGGATCAGGTCCATCGTGTTCATGAACACGATCCAGACGAACACGGTGAGCGCGAGCGGCGCGATCATGCGCACGTCGCCGTGCACGATCGAGCGTGCCTGTTCGTGGACGAATTCGACGATCGACTCGATCGCGCCGACGAAGCGGCTCGGAACGCCGGAGCTGACCTGCACCGCGACGGCACGCAGCATCCATCCGGTGAGCACCGCGAGCAGCACCGAATAGAACACCGTGTCGATGTTGATGATCGAGAAATCGATGATTTTCTTCTGGGCCGCGCCCGAGGAATTCAGGTGCGCCAGATGATGGACGATGTATTCGGACGCGGTGGGCGCGCTGGATCCGGCTGCCATGTTCGTCTGCTTTCCTCGTTGTTGCGCTCGTTTTCTTCTGACTGCCTACCGCACCGTACCTGCCTACTGCGCCGTACCTACCTGCCCCGCCCGCCCGCCGCGTGCTCGTCGCGCTCGGGCCAGTCGCGCGGCGCGTCGCGAACGACCAGCAGCGCGAACAGCGGCGCCGTCAGCGCCACGATCAAGCCGATGATCAGCGCCAGCCACCGGATGTCGGTCTGCCAGTGCATGATCCACGCAAGCAAGCCCAGGGTCAGGCCGATCTTGACGAACTCGCCGAGGAAGAACACCACCGGATACGACTCGGCGGGCCTGCCCTTTTGAACCGCCAGACGCAGGGCGAACAAGGCGTTCGGAATCATTGCCGCCGCGCCGCCAAGGGCGAGGAACTTCGCGCTCGTCCAGTCGGAAACCCCGGCGGCGATCAGGCCGGCGAGAAAAACCGTGGCGACTTGCAAACCGACTGCTGCGAACATCTGGGCGGCTGGCCGGAGTGCGGCGGACAAAGACCGTGGATTTTAAGGGTTGATGCGCGCGAGGGTCAAATCGGGTCTGGCTCGCGGTATTGATTTTCGGCAGATCTCCGGCCGAATTGTTGCGTCGCAACATCAAATTGGGCGACAGGATCCGTTCGCGGAGCGATTTCCCCGCGGATGACGATACTGGTTGGCGATACTCTTTGGGCGATCGCGCGCGAAGAACCGGAACGATCGAAACGGCCCGGGCAGGGTTCGCGATCGCCAGACATGAACCGCAACATCGTGTTCGCCGCATCCGCCATCGTGGTCGCAGCCATCGCTGTCGCCGTGCTGGTGATCCGCTCGCGCTTCGAGCGCGACCTGGCGCTCGCCTCCGAGCGCGCAGCTCAGGGCAGCGTGATCATCGCCACGCGCTGCGGCCCGATCGAGGTCCAGCAGGCCGGCGCCGGCAACCCGCTGCTGATGATCCACGGCAGCGGCGGCGGCCACGACCAGGGCATGGCCTGGGCCCGCCCGCTCGTACAGCACGGCGTGCGGGTGATCGCGATGTCGCGCTTCGGCTACCTGCGCACGCCGCGCCCCGCTGATGCCTCGCCAGAAGCGCAGGCCGACGCGCACGTCTGCCTTCTCGACGCGCTGGGCATCGGCAAGGCCGCCGTGATCGGCGTCTCCGCCGGCGCGCCGTCGGCGATGCAGACCGCGATCCGCCATCCGCAGCGCGTCAGCGCGCTCGTGCTGGTCGTGCCGATTGCCCGCAAGCCCGGCGCGGTGGCCGACTCCGCGCCGCCCGTGTCCGACGGCAAGGACGCCGCCTTGCTGCGGCTGCTCGGTTCGGATTTCCTGTTCTGGACCGGGCTGCGAGTGGCGCGCGACCCGCTGATCCGCCACGTGCTCGCCACGCCACCGGAGCAGGTGGCGGCCGCTAGCCCATCGGAGCGCGCGCGCGTGAACGACCTCGCCGAGCGCATCCTGCCGGTGTCGCGCCGCGCCGCAGGGCTGCGCGACGACACGCGGCTGGGCAAGGGCCTCGCCCCCTATCCGCTGGAGTCGATCGATGCGCCAACGCTCGTGGTCAGCGCCCGCGACGACGGCTTCGGGACCTACGCCGCGGCGCAGTACACGGCCAGCCGCATCCCCGGCGCGAAGTTCGTCGGCTTCGACGACGGCGGCCACCTGCTCGTCGGGCACGACGAGGCAGTGCGCGCCGAGATCGTCGCGCTCCTCGCCAGGTCGAGGTAGGCGCTCGCGATGGCTACACACCAGGGCACTGGCGCCACGGCAGGCACGGGCGCGGACGCAGGCGCGGACGCAGGCGCGGGCGCGGACCCGGGCGCGAACCCGGGCGCGGACCCGGACGCAGTCGCGCGCACGAGCGCCGCACTGGCGGCGGGCGCCGTCTACTTCGCGGCGGTTTTCGCCGCCGGCTTCGTGCTCGGCGTGTTGCGCACGCTGTTCCTTCTGCCGCTGGTCGGCCCGCTGTGGGCGGTGCTGGTCGAACTGCCGGTCATCCTGGGCATCGCGTGGCGGGTCTGCGCGCGCGTCCTGAGGCACCGGCCGTTGGCGCGAGCGGCGGCCGTCGGGATGGGCGCAGTGGCGTTCTCACTGCTGATGCTCGGCGAGGCCGGCGTCTCGCTGCTGCTGGCCGGGCGCAGCCTGGACCAACACCTGGCGCTCTACGCGCAACTGCCGCACCAACTGGGACTCGTGGGACAACTGGTCTTCGCCGCGTTTCCATGGATTCAGGCCCGGCGCCGGCCGCCGGGCTCGGCGTCGGCGAGCTGACCGTCGCAGCTTTCGCCCGCGCCGCCAGAGAGACCACACGACCCGCCCGATGGTGCTTGCCGCGCGTCGCTTGCGGTGAAAGAATCCTCTGCACGCGTCGACCATCCGATGGAGGTCACGATGCCGCTGACACACGCCGTTTCGAGCCGCAACGCAGTTTCGTTGCGGGCAGGCTTCGTCGCCGCGGCGTTCAGCGTCGCACTCGCCGCACCGCAGGCTTTGGCGCAGTCCGCAGCCGACCCCGGGCGCGCGCGCACCGAACTGTTGACGCGCCACCAGGACAGCGTCGTGCGCGTGGAAACGCGCGCGGTGGGCGGCGCGCTGAGCGCCGAGTCGCTCGGCCAGCGGCGCAGCGGCTCGGGCGTGATCCTGGACGAACGCACCGTGCTCACGATCGGCTACCTGCTGCTGGAGGCGGAGTCGGTCGAGATCACCTCGGCGTCGGGCCGCAAGATCCCGGCCAATGTCGCGGGCTACGACCACGCAACCGGTTTCGGGTTGTTGCGTGCGCTGGTCCCGCTCGACGGACTGCCGATAGAAATCGGCGACTCGGACCGCATCGCCGAACGCGAGAAGGTGCTCACCCTCGGGCACGGCGAGCGACAGGCGACCGAGCTCTACGTGCTCTCGCGCAAACCGTTCACCGGAAGCTGGGAGTACCTGCTCGAGCGGCCGATCTACACCTTCCCGCCGGTGAACAACTGGAGCGGGTCGGCGCTGATCAGCGAAGACGGCAAGCTGGTCGGGATCGGGTCGCTGATCGTGAATGACGCGGCAAGCGACCGGCGCGGAATCCCCGGCAACCTGTTCGTTCCGGTGAACCTGCTCAAGCCGATCCTTGCCGACCTGCTCGCCACCGGGCGGCGCAGCGGCCCGGCGCAACCCTGGCTGGGCCTGTCGACCGAGGTGGTCCAGGGACACCTGATGGTCGTGCGGGTGTCGCGCGACGGCCCCGCGGGCGACGCAGGCATCGGCCGGGGCGACATCGTGCTCGCGGTCGACGGCGAGCGCGTCAGCGACCAGGCGGAGTTCTACCGCCAGCTCTGGAAAACAGGCCCCGCGGGCACCGAAGTCACGATCAGGGTGCTGCAGCGCGGATCGGTGCGTGAGATCCGCTTGCGCTCGATCGACCGCGCCGAGGTGCTGGCCAAGCCCGCCGGCGTCTGAGCCGCGGCGTTTCGCCGCCGGTCGGCCCGTTCTGCCACCCGTCGCGGGGTCCGTCGCGGGCTACCTCCGGGGTGCTCCAATCAAGGCATTCGCGCAGCCTTCCGGCGAGCCGGGGCTGTGCGCGAATCGCGCGCCCCGGCAACGGCATTCGCCGGGTCGCCGCGACAGCGCCCGAATGCCAGCGGACTCCGAACAGGCAGAACCATGCTGCGATGGTCGCGCCACGCGTCGATCTCGCGCCGGACTGCTCCGGCGCGGACGCTCGGCCGCGCCGGCGGTT
>JAHDXY010000254.1 GCA_023384005.1 Burkholderiaceae bacterium
AGGTCGAGCCGGTCCTGCAGCAGCCGCAGCGGAACGACGTCGGTGTCCACGACGGTGATGTCGTTGCGTTCCGAGACCAGGCTCTCGGCCACCGACTCGCCGACGCGTCCGGCGCCCAGGATGATGATCTTCAACGAAGACCCCGGTGACTCAGCCGCTCTGGCCCTTGCGATAGGCGCCTCGCGCCAGATCGATTCCGAGCTGCTTCAACTTGCGATAGAGGTGCGTGCGCTCGAGGCCGGTCTTCTCGGCCACGCGCGTCATGCTGCCGTGCTCGCGAGAGAGGTGGTGCTCGAAGTAGGCCCGCTCGAAGGCGTCGCGCGCCTCGCGCAGCGGCAGATCGAGCGGCAGTTCGCGCAGCGTGACCGATGCCTCGGCCGCCGCGCCCGGCTGCGGCGCCCCGAACGCTGCACCCTGCGCGTTGGCGACGGGTGCGCCGTACGGCGGCGCCTGCGCGGAATCGAAGCCGCGCGCGGCGGGCGCGCTCGCCGGCGCCGCGGACCCGGACACCGGGACGAACTGCGTGACGCCGGATCGCGGCACGGGTGGCGACGGCGCCTTGCGCCGCGCGAGACCCTGCTCGACGGCTTTGAGAAGCTTCTGCAGCGCGATCGGCTTCTCGAGGAAATCGAGCGCCCCAATCCGCGTGGCTTCGACCGCGGTGTCGATCGTTGCGTGCCCGGACATCATGATCACCGGCATCGTGAGCTGACCCGAGCTCGCCCATTCCTTGAGCAGCGTGACTCCGTCGGTGTCGGGCATCCAGATGTCGAGCAGGACCAGGTCGAGCACGTTCCCCTCGCGCAGCCTGCGCGCCTGCTGCGCGCTCTCGGCGAGCAGCACCGAATGCCCCTCGTCGCCGAGGATCTCGGAAAGCAGCTCGCGGATGCCGATCTCGTCATCCACTACCAGGATCTCAGCCATGTCCTCCGTCGCGCCGCGGCGCAACTCCTTCGAAGCGCGGATTGTCCACGCTTTTTGCCAATTTCGTAAATAGGATCGAGATCTGCGCGCCTCTCACCTGCTGATCCTCGTCCCCCCAGTTTCCGATGTCCACCCGCGCCGCGTGCTCTTCGGCGATCTTGCGCACGATCGCCAGCCCCAGACCCGTGCCGCGCGGCTTGCTCGTCACGTACGGCTCGAAGGCACGCGCGAGCATCGCCGGCGTGAATCCGCTGCCGTTGTCTCGCACGACCAGCCGTACCGCTCTCGCATTCGGGGCGAGCTCGACCGCTTCCGTCACGACATCCACTTCCGGGCGCTCCCGCTTGTCGGCCGCCTCGCGAGCGTTCTTCAGCAGGTTGTGGATCACCTGTCGCAGCTGCGTCGCGTCGCCCATCACCTCGGGCAGGTCGCTCGCGAGCCGGCAACGCATCACGCCCTGCGCTTCGGTCGAAGCATACAGGCGAAGCACGTCCTCGATCAGTCCGTTGAGATTCAGCGGCTCCAGGCGCGCGGCCGGCAGGCGCGCGTAGTCGCGAAACTCGTCGACCATCATCTTCAGCGCGCCGACCTGGTTGACGATGGTCTGCGCGTTCTTGTCGAGCAGTTCCGCGTCGGGCGGCGAGAGGCGATCGTGCAGCTTGTGTCGCAGGCGCTCGGCGGCAAGCTGGATCGGAGTGAGCGGGTTGGTGATCTCATGGGCGAGCCGGCGCGCGACCTCTGCCCAGGCCACTGCCCGCTGCGCGGAGATCACTTCGCTGATGTCGTCGAACACGATGACATAGCCGACCCTGCGCTCGGGCAGGATCGACCCGCGCGCGAGCAGCGTCTGCTCGGCGGAAGAGGGAACCGCGGTGCCGACGTCGCTCGCACCCGCCGCACGCTGCAACGCGAACTGGCGCTGCCAGCTCGCCGCGCCGCTGGCGACCTGCTCGTTGAAGGCGGCACGCACCTGGGGAGCGAGTTGACCGACGCGCGGCAGAGCCGCGAGCGGTTCGCCCAGAAACTCGGCGAGCGACGAGCCGATAATCCGGTCGGCGCCGGGATTCGCGAGCGTCAGGCGCAGGTCGGAGTCGAGCACCATCACGCCCGCGTCGAGGTTCGAGAGCACGCTTTCGAGCTGCGCGTTGGCGCGCTCGAGCTCGCGCTGGTTGCGCTCGACCTGCGAGCGAGCCTCCTGCAGCTGGCGCGTCATCGCGTTGAACGATCGCGTCAGCACGCCGAGTTCGTCGCGCCCGGCGTAATCCTTGAGCGGCCTGAAATCGCCCTCGGCGACCATCCGCGTCGCCGCGGCGAGATCGGACAACGGCCCGGTGAGCCAGCCCGCGAGCAGGAAAGCCCCGGCGACCGCAGCGAACACGGTGAGCAGGAAGGTGAGCGTGAGCGTGGTGCGAAAGATACTCTTCAGCCCGGCGCGCGAGAGCGAAAGCTCCTGGAAGTCGCGATATCCCTGCTGGACCGCTTCTGCATTGTCTACGAGCGTGCCCGGGACCGGCTGGATCAGCTGCAGGTAGCGCGTGTCGTCGAGCAGCTGCGTGTCGGCGCGCACCGTCACGATCACGCGCAACGTGAGCGCGCGCGCCGCCGCCCCGGCCTCGCCCGGCTTTCCCGCTTCCCCGCCCTCGACCCGTGCGAAGTGGCGCGTCAGGCGCGCCTGACGCAGCGCCTCGGCGGGCGGCAGCGCGGGGATGAGCTGCGTGAGCCGGGTCGTGCTGGCCGACACGATCCGCCCTGTGCCGGACACCAGCAGCGCGTCCTGCACTCCGGTCTGGTCGCGCAGCCTCGAGAGCACCGCGGGTTGCAGCCCCTCGGGAGCGTCCCCCAGTTCGAGCGCCATCTGCCGGCCCTTCTTGAGCAGGTCCGCGAGCTGCGAGTCGAGCGAGGCGCGCGCGAGGTTCAGCCCCGAGTCGAGCGCGCGTTCGAGCGGGACGTCGAACCAGGACTCGATCGAACGGCCGACGAACTGCACCGCCACCAGGAACACCAGCGCAACCGGCACCACTGTCATCAGGACGAAGGCGCCGGCCATTCGCGCCATCAGCCGCGTGCCGAACAACCCGCGCCTGTAGCGCGAGACCAGGCGCCGCACCAGTTCGGCGGCGAGCACGAACAGCATCGCCGCCACGCCCAGCGTCACCCAGAGCAGAATCTCGTAGTTGCGCTCGAAGAAGCGGGTGTTGCTGCTCGCGGTGGCGAGCACGACCAGCAGCGCGGCGGCGAGCGCGACCGAGATGATCACGGCAACGCGAAGCGCGCGCGTGATCGCCTTCTTCTCGACGTCTACGGGTTGAATTTGAAGCGCTTCCATTCGGCCTGAAGATTCCAGTCGCGGTTCGCGATCGCGGTCACCTGGAACGGTTTGGGCAGCTGCGACAGGTCCAGTCGCATCCGGACCTGCGCCTCGTAGTTCGAACCCGGCACGACCTGCTCGGGGGCGATCACGCGCCAGCCACGCAGTCGGCCGAGCGACTCGAGCGCCTCTTCCAGCGTGGCGTAGGACCAGCCGAGCCCGTCGAGCGCGATCCGGTACTGGCGGGTCAGCGCATGGTAGCTGAGCCGATAGCTGCGGCTCGCCTGCACGGTCTTCTCGTCCCACCAGTACCAGCGCGGGCGCAGCAGTTCGAACTCGACCACGAAGTAGAGCGCGACTCCGCGGCTGACGGCGTCTTCTATGCGCCCCGGCAAAGGCAGGACGAAGTCGGCAGAAAGCACCCAGCCGTCGCTCACGGACGGCTCGAGGCGGATGTTCTGTGCCTCGATGGTTTCGTTGGCGCGTGCCGGATGGATCGTCAGCTGCGCCGCGAAGACCGCCACCACCAGGGCCAGCGCCCGGACGATGCGTGCGGTCACGGCCGTTTCCGAATCAGTGCGTAGAAGAACCCGTCGTGATCGCGCGCCGGGCGCGGGCACGGCAGCAACTGGCCGACAGGCTCCGCGTCCGCCGCGTCGGCCCAGCGCCAACGCGGCGACTCGCGATCGGCCCGAGACTGCCGGGCGCAGAACCACTCGATCACCCCTTCACCCTCTGCCCGGAACACCGAGCAGGTGGCGTAGAGCAATTTACCACCGGGTACGAGCAGCGGCCAAAGTGCGGCGAGCATCGTCTTCTGGCGCTGTGAAAGTGTCGCGAGATCACTACGGCGGCGCAACCAGCGTATGTCCGGGTGGCGACGCACGATCCCCGACGCCGAGCACGGCGCGTCGAGCAGGATCCGGTCGAACGGGCGCCCGTCCCACCAGCCCGCGGGCCGCGACGCGTCGCCGGCGAGCACCTTCGCGGACAAGCCCAGCCGCTGGAGGTTCTCGCCCAGGCGCCCGAGGCGGGCGGCATCGACGTCGAGCGCGGTCAGCTCGCAATCGACCAGTTCGAGCAGGTGCGCGCTCTTTCCGCCCGGCGCCGCGCAGGCGTCGAGCACGCGATGTCCGCAGTGCGCGTCGAGCAGCGGCGCGGCCAGCTGCGCGGCTAGATCCTGCACCGAGACCAGGCCTTCGGCGAACCCCGGCAGCGACTGGACGTCGCAGGCCGTGTCCAGGCGCAGCGCCTGCGGTCCGATCGCCGATGCGCCGATTCCGCACTGTGCAAGTCGCTCGAGGTAGAGCTCGCGCGTCGTGCGACGCGTGTTCACCCGCAGCGTCATGGGCGGCAACGCGTCGCCGGCGGCCAGGATCTCCTGCCAGTGCTGCGGATGATCGGCGCGCAACTGCTCGATCCACCACTGCTGGGCGTTCCAGCGCGCCTGCGGCCCGTCGCGCACCGCGGCGAGCAGTGCGTCGCGCTCGCGCAGGAAGCGGCGCAGCGTCGCGTTCAGGAAACCCGCCGTCGCGGACGTCGCGCGATCGAGTCGGGCCGCGGCCACCGCCTGATCGACGACCACCGCCTCGTGTCGCCTCGCGGGCGCGAGGAGTTCGGACAGCGCGACGCACTGCAGCGCCGCGATCGCCGCCGCCGGCGGGCGCTCGTTGAGGAGCGCTGCCAGCGCCAGGCAGGTCCCCAGGCGACGCACCGCGGTGTAGGCGATGTCCTGCGTCGCGGCGCGCGACGCGTCGGCCAGGCCCAACTGCGCCGCCGCGCCGGCGAGCGCCTGCGGCAGCGCACGCCCCGAGCGAACACCGGCCAGCGCGCGCGCGGCGGCGCGCATCTCGACCGACAGCGGCGCGCGCAGCGCCGGCGGACCCACGCGCGTCGGTCCGCCGCCCGCGCTCGCGGCCGGCTCAGCCAGACGCGCCCGCCATCGCCATCAGGCGCCGGATCCGTTCTTCGGTGGACGGGTGGGTCGAGAACAGGCCGCGCAGACCGCCCCCCGAGAGCGGGTTCATGATCATCATCTGCGCGGTCTCCGGGTGGCGCTCAGCGGTCTCCAGCGGGATACCCTGCGCGTATCGGTGGATCTTGTCCAGCGCCGCCGCGAGCGCCCGCGGGTCGCCCGAGATCTCGGCCCCGGCCCGATCGGCCTCGAATTCGCGGGCGCGAGAGATCGCCATCTGGATCAGCGCCCCGGCGAGCGGCGCGAGGATCGCCACCAGGATGGCGGCGATCGGGTTGGACGATCTGCCGTCGCCGCGCCCGCCGAAGAACAGCGCGAAGTTCGCCAGCGCAGAGATCGCTCCGGCCATCGTGGCCGTGATCGTCGAGATCAGGATGTCGCGGTGCTTCACGTGCGCCAGCTCGTGCGCCATCACGCCGCGCAACTCGCGCGCCGAGAGCACGCGCAGGATGCCGGTCGTGGCTGCCACCGCGGCATGCGCGGGATTGCGCCCGGTGGCGAAAGCGTTGGGCGCCTGCTCGTCGATCAGGTAGACCCTCGGCATCGGAAGCTCGGCGCGCGCGGCAAGCGAGCGCACCATCGCGTAGAACTCCGGTGCGCTCGACGCGTCGACTTCACGCGCGTTGTACATCCGAAGCACCATCCGGTCGGAGAACCAGTAGGCGAAGAAGTTCGCCACCAGCGCGAACCCCAGCGCGAGCAGCATTCCCTGCTGGCCGCCCATCGATGCACCGACCACGCCGAACAGCGCGGTGATCGCCGCCATCAGCATCGCAGTCTTGAACCAGTTGAACATCGTATCGCTCCGTTTTCGAGTTTCGCTCGCGCCGCGCGCCGCGCGTGCCGGGACCCGGGCCCCGCCGGCGAGCGCTTCAGACCCTATCTGGGGTGCCGATGGGTCGCGGACAAGACCCGCTCATTGCACCGTCTCGAAACGCGCGCCGCGCGCGATCGGATGCCCGCGCAGGAACTCGGCGATCGCGAGCCTGCGCCCGCCGGGGCGTTGCAGCTCGAGCAGCGCGAGCGATCCGTCGCCGCATCCAACCACCACGGACCCGGCGTCGGCGCTGCGCACGACTCCGGGCTCGGCACCAGTGGCGTCGAGCGCACGCGCGCGCCAGAGCTTGATCGCCTCGGTACTGCCCGCGAGCCGCACGATCGCCCCGGGCGCCGGGTCGAGCGCGCGCACCCGGTCGGCCAGACGGGCGGCCGGTTCGCGCCAGTCGAGAATCGTGTCGGCCTTGCCGATCTTTCTCGCGTAGCTCACGCCCGCCTCGGGCTGCGGCACCGCCTCGATCGCTCCCGCCTCGATGGCGGCAAGCGCCTCGACGATTGCCTGGGCGCCGAGCACCGCGAGGCGATCGTGCACGCTGCCCGCGGATTCGTCGCGTGCGATCGGCAACTCTCGCACGAGCAGGATCGGGCCGGTGTCGAGGCCGCAATCCATCTGCATGATCGTGATGCCGGTGCGAGTGTCGCCGGCCTCGATCGCGCGCTGGATCGGCGCGGCGCCGCGCCAGCGCGGCAGCAGCGAGGCGTGGATGTTGATGCAACCCAGT
>JAHDXY010000255.1 GCA_023384005.1 Burkholderiaceae bacterium
TGGCGGAGACGACGCGCTGCTTCTCCTGCGGCAACTGCATCCGCTGCGACAACTACTTCCAGTACTGCCCCGACCTCGCGATCAGGCGCGTGCCGGGCGGCTACGAGGTGCTCACCGACTACTGCAAGGGTTGCGGCGTGTGCGTGCGCGAGTGCCCGACCGGGTCGATGGAAATGGTGGAGGAACTGCGATGAACGACGCCGACGCACGAGCGCGCGAGGCAGACGTCGCGGCGGCAGGCGCCAGCGCCGCGGCCGAGGGCACGACGATGCTTCTCACCGGCAACCACGCGGTCGCCTGGGCCGCGCGGCTCGCGCGACCGAAGGTCGTGCCGGTGTATCCGATCACGCCGCAAACGCCGATCCTCGAGAAAATCACCGAGTTCCACGCCGCGGGCGAGTTCGACGCGGAGATCATCACGCCAGAGTCCGAGCACTCGGTGATGGCGGCGTGCATCCCGGCGTCGCTCGCCGGCGTTCGCGTGTTCACCGCGACCGCGTCGCAGGGCCTGCTGCTGATGCACGAACTGCTGCACTACGCCAGCGGCGCGCGCGCGCCGATCGTGATGGCCAACGTCAACCGCACGGTGGCCTCACCGTGGGCGTTCTGGCCCGATCAGACCGACAGCCTCTCGCAGCGCGACACCGGCTGGGTGCAGTTCTACTCCGAGAGCGCGCAGGAGTCGCTCGACACGGTTATCCAGGCGTTTCGCATCGCCGAGAAGCTGCTGCTGCCGGTGATGATCAACCACGACGCGTTCTACGTCTCGCACGCGCTGGAACCGGTGAGCGTTCCGGCGCAGTCGCTGGTCGACGCCTACCTGCCCGAGTTCGCCCCGGCGCACCGCATCGACCCGGAGAAGCCCGAGTCCTGGGGCAACGTCGTCTCGGCCGAGATGTTCTGCCGCCACCGGCGCGCGATCGGCGAGGCGATGTCGCAGGTGCCCGAGGTCGCGATCGACGCCGACCGCGCCTGGAACCAGCTCACCGGACGCGGCTGGGGGCTGGTCGAGCGCTACCGCTGCGACGGCGCGCGCACCGTGATCGTGACGATGGGCAGCATGTGCGGCACCGCGCGCGACGCGGTCGACCAGATGCGCGACGCGGGCCAGGCCGTCGGACTGCTAAAGGTAAGGCTTTATCGCCCGCTGCCGGTGCAGGCGCTGCGCGCCGCGCTCGCCGGCGTCGAGCGGGTGCTGGTGCTCGATCGCAACTACTCGCCCGGTCACGGCGGCGTCCTGCACCAGGAACTGCTCGCGGCGCTCTATGGAATGGACGAGCCGCCGCGCGTGCGCGGACTGCTCGCCGGTGTCGGCGGCGTCAACGTGTCGCCGCAGCGCATCGCCGAGTATGTTCGCGAAGCGGACGAAGGCAAGGGCGCGCCGTCGCCCGAATCGATCTGGGCGAGGTGAAGCGATGATCAGGCTCGAAGTCAACGAAGATCCGATGCTGTGCTCGGGGCACGCGGCCTGTCCGGGATGCGTCGAGGCCTTGTCGGTGCGCCACGTGCTCGCGACGATCGGATCGAACGCGGTCGCGGTGATCCCGCCCTCGTGCATGGCGATCATCGCCGGGCCGCAGCCGTTCTCGTCGCTGCGCATCCCGGTCTACCAGCCCACGCTGGAGGCGAGCGCGGCGGCCGCGTCAGGCCTGCGCCGCGCGCTCGACGCGCAGGGCAAGCACGACACCGAGGTGGTCGTGTTCGCCGGCGACGGCGGCACCTACGACATCGGTTTCCAGTGCCTGTCCTCGGCGGCCGAGCGCAACGAGGACTTCATCTACATCTGCCTCGATAACGAGGGCTACATGAACACCGGCGCGCAGAAGTCCTCGTCGACTCCGCGCTACGCGCGCACCGGTTCGACGCCCGCCGGCAAGACCTCGCGCAAGAAGAACCTCACCGAGATCATGGCCGCGCACGGCGTGCCCTACGTGGCCACGGCGTCGATCGGCTTCGTCGCCGACCTGGTCGCGAAGGTCGAGAAGGCCAAGCGGATGAGCGGCACGCGGATCCTGACGCTGCTGGTTCCCTGCCTCGACGGTTGGGGGCTTCCCGACGACGGCGGGCTGCGCGCGTCGCGCTTCGCGGTCGAGAGCGGTGCGTTTCCGCTGTACGAAGTCGAGGACGGCACCCGCTACACGCTCAACCACACCTCGAAGTCGCGCCCGGTATCGGACTACCTCGCGCTGCAGCGCAGGTACGCGCACATGCAGCCCGACGCGATCGCCGACCTGCAGGCCGAGGTCGACCAGGGATGGGAACGACTCCGGGCCCGGGTGAACGCCAGCAGCGCTGCGCCGGCGCTCGCCTAGTTTCCAAGCGTCGCGCGCGACGAGCGCGCGGCGCCTGCCCCCAGCACCCCGTACTGCCTAGCGGCGGAAACTCCTGCGCGGCGCCGGGGCTCCAGGGGTGCGGTGACGATAGTTGATCCGGCCCTTGGTCAGATCGTAGGGCGACATCTCGAGCGTGACGTGATCGCCCGCGAGGATGCGGATCCGGTGCTTGCGGATCTTGCCGCAGGCGTAGGCGTTGATTTCCACGCCATTCTCGAGCGTGACTCTGAAGCGCGTTTGCGGCAGCACTTCGCTCACGACGCCCTCAAGTTCGATCAGTTCTTCCTTGGCCATTATTTCTCCTTGTTGCGACCCGATCTCGCGCGAGAAACTGCCGGCGAGAATCCGCATGCGAACCGCGAAAGGCGATCGCGGCCTCGGCGCCAGCCGATGCGCGCCTTCCGAAGTTCCGGGTCAGATGGAGACGTCGCTGCGACGGCGCCTCGAGTTGCTCCGCCATCGTGCCTGGCGGACCCGCGTGAACTGCGCACAGTGCGCAGATTGAAGCTCAGGAGAACCCGCCGACTGCAGCGCCCCGGGCGGGGCGCCAGGCGAATCCCGATGCCCGATCATACACGAGAGGCCACGAACGTCGGGCGCGAGTCGCCTCGCGATCGGCCCGGCCGGCCTTTGCGGGATGTTTGGTGGAGCGGAGGAGGATCGAACTCCCGACCTTCGCATTGCGAACGCGACGCTCTCCCAGCTGAGCTACCGCCCCGAAAGACGCGGATTATAGCTCAAACGCAAGGGCGGCCGCGTGCGCGCGACGCGGCGGCGCACGCCCGCGTGCGCGCGCAGCCGACGGCTCGCGCGCAGCGGCCGATGCCGCTAGAGTGGCGGCTGTCGCCCCTCCCGAACCGAACGCGAGCCGCCGATGCGATACACCGAGGAATTCTGCAACCGCGAGTACAACAACCGCGCGCTCGTTCCCGAGTACGCGCAGCACCTCGAACGCTGGGCGGAGGCGGCGCGCCACGCACGCAGCGTGAAGATGGGGCTGCTCGACCTGTACTACGGCGCCACGTCGAACGAGTGCATCGACCTCTTTCCGTGCAACGCGCACGACGCCCCGCTGCTCGTTTACATCCACGGCGGGTACTGGCGAGCGCTGGAGAAGTCCGACTTCTCCTGGGTTGCCCCGCCCTTCGTCGAGCGCGGCATCAACGTCGCGGTGATCGACTACGACCTCGCACCGGCGGTGTCGGTTCGCACGATCACGCTGCAGACCCTGCGCGCGATCGAATGGCTTTGGCGCGGCGCGCCACGCTACGGCTACGACGCCGACCGCATCTTCGTCTGCGGGCACTCGGCAGGCGGACACCTCAGCGCGATGGCGATGAGCGCCTTGTGGCCCGCGCTCGCCCCCGACCTGCCCGCCGACCTGATCAAGGGCGCGATCGCCGTGAGCGGGCTGTACGACCTCGAGCCGATCATGCACGCAAGCTTCCTTAACGCCGACCTCAAGCTCGACGCCGAGTCGGCTTTCGCGGCGAGCCCGGCCTGGATGCCGCCGGCCACCGGCGCGCCGCTGATCACCGCGGTGGGCGAACTCGAGAGCAGCGAGTTCCACCGCCAGAACCGGCTGATCGGAGAGCGCTGGCGCGCGAACCTGCGCGCAGACGTGCCGTTGCCGCAGCGCAATCACTTCACCGCGATGGACGCGCTCGCCGAACCGGGCCAGGCGTTGTTCGAGGCCACCTTGGCCCTTTGCAGCGAAACGCGGCGCTCATAGCCGAGCGGCGCACGCGCGCCAGGCGGTTCTCAGAGGTTGAGCGCCCTGGGCAGCCACAGCGTGAGCATCGGGAACGCGATCAGCACGAACATGCGCGCGATGTCGGCCGCGACGAAGGGGATCACGCCGCGCCAGATCTCGGTGGTTTTCACGTCGGGCACGACCGAACTGAGCACGAAGATGTTCATCCCCACCGGCGGCGTGATCATGCTGATCTCGGCCACGCAAACGATCAGCACGCCGAACCAGATCGGATCGAACCCCAGGTGCAGCACCAGCGGAAAGAAGATCGGAACGGTGAGCAGGATCATCGACAGCGTCTCCATCGCCATGCCGAGCACGACGTAGATCAGGCAGATCGCGACGATCACCGCGATCGGCGCGATGTCGAACGAGGTGACGAACTCCTTGAGGTCGTTCGGCAGGCTGGTGAAGTTCAGGAAGGTCGCGAACAGCGCCGCGCCGATCACGATCGTGAACAGCATCGCCGTGGTGCGCGCCGACTCGACCAGCACCTGCGACAGCGCCTTGAGCGGGAGCTGCCTGCGCGCGAGCGCGAACAGGAACCCGCCGAACGCCCCGACCCCCGCTGCCTCGGTCGGAGTGAAGTACCCGCCGTACATCCCGCCGATCACCAGCGCGAACAGCGCCAGCACGCCCCAGACCTGGCGCAGCGCACGCCAGCGCTCGGGCCACGCGGTGCGTTCGCCGGGCGGGCCGTAGTGCGGGTTCTTCGCGGTGATCGCGGCCGCCGCTGCGAGGTAGAACGCCACCGCGATCAGTCCCGGCACGACGCCGGCCGCGAACAGCGCGCCGATGCTGCTCTCGGTCATGATCCCGTAGATCACCAGGATCACCGATGGCGGAATCAGGATGCCGAGCGTGCCGCCGGCGCAGATCGAACCGGCGGCGAACGAGGGCTCGTAGTTGAAGCGCCGCATCTCCGGCATCGACACGCGCGCCATCGTCGCGGTCGTCGCGATCGACGAACCGCAAATCGCCCCGAATCCGGCGCAAGCGACGATCGTCGACATCGACAGGCCGGCGCGCCGGTGCCCGATGAACGCGTAGGCCGCCTGGTAGAGCTCGCGCGACATCCCGGCACGGGTGACGAAGTTGCCCATCAGCACGAACAGCGGCACGACCGACAATGTGTAGGCGCCGATGTCGAGCACTTCGGTGGCGGCGGACGAGGCCGCTGCCGCCCAGGAACGCATCAGCCCGAGTCCGATCAGCCCCACCGCGGCCATCGCGATCGCGATCGGCACGCGCAGCACCATCAGCACGAACATCGCGGCGAAGCCGAGCAACCCCTCTAGCATCTGGATCCCCGTCTCACGCGCTCTCGAGTTCCGCGCTCGCACTCTCGGGGCGCGTCGTGGCGATCAGGTAGACGTGCATTGCCGCTGCAACCACGAGCATCAGCGCGACCATGAAGTGAAACGGCGCCAGTTCGATTCTCAGTTGCGCCGTGTTGTCGCCGAATTCCGCGGTGCGCGTCGCGCGCTCGAACACCAGCCACGCGGCGCCGAGCAGCATGCCGGCGGTCAGCAGGTTGGCGATCTGCTTCTGCCAGTGCCGCGCCCGCTCGCTCAGCGAACGGTCGAGCAGGTCGAACACGACATGTTCACCGCGCAGCGAAGTGAGCGGAAGCGCGGTGAAGATGAGCACCAGCATCAGCAGCTCGGTGACCTCGAAGCTGCCCACGATCGAGTTCCCGAAATACTTGCGTCCGATCACGTCGGCAAAGGTGAGTGCCATCATCGCGAACAGCGACGTCGCGCTCACGTATCCGAGTATTCGCTCGAGACCGCGCACTTGCATCCCCCCGGAATGATCCCGAAGCCGGGAAACGAACCGGCCGGCGTATCGCCGGCCGGGTGAATTTCGGCAGGCCGCGCGCGAGACGCACGGCGCCGCATTCAGCTTATTGGAGCTTCTTGATCTCGGCGCGGTAATCCCTGAGAACCGCGTCGGCGTTCGCCAGCCCCTTGGCCTTGGCGTCGGCGACCCACTTCGTCTCGAGCCCGGCCGTTCTTGCCGCCACCTCGTCGACGAAGGACTTCGAGGCCTTGATCGACTGCACGCCGCTCGCCTGCATGAACGCCTGCCCGCGAATGTCGACCTTGTCCCAGCCGCGACCGAACAGGCGCGCCGCGTGTTCGCCGGAGAGCGTGTTGATCGCGTCCTGGTCCTACTTGCCGAGCTTGTTCCACGTTGCCGGGTTCATCCCCAGCGCGAAGCTCGTGTTGTACAGGCCGCCGGGGAAGCTGGTCTGGTGCTTGATCAGCTTCTCGAGTTTGAACGACTCGATCGACTCGGAGGGGAAGAACACGCCGTCCATCACCCCCGACGAGAGCAGTTCGTACGACGCCGGCGCCGGCTTGAGCGTGACGTTCGCGCCCATCAGCTTGCCCATCTCGTTGACCATGCCGCCGCCGACGCGGAATTTCAGCCCGGCGAGGTCGGCGATCGAGTCGACCTTGTGCTTGGTGTTGAAGATGTTCCCGGGGCCGTGGGTGAATACCGCGATGACCTTCAGGCCGCGATGTTCGTCGAGCTTGGCGAGGTACTTGTCGTGGATGCGCTGGTACGCGACCGACGTGGCTTCGGCCGAATCGCCGCCCAAGGGCAGCTCGGCGAGCTGGGTGAGCAGGTAGCGCCCGGGCGTATAGCCGTGCACGC
>JAHDXY010000256.1:0-4500 GCA_023384005.1 Burkholderiaceae bacterium
CCTGCGGTTGTTCGATCTGGTAGTGCATGCCGCGCAACACGCCGCGTGCCGAGCGCGAGTGGTTGTCCTGCACGAACCGGACCTTCGTGCCGGTGATCTCGTGAAACACGCGCTCGTTGTAGCTCTCGAAGAAGAACCCGCGCGCATCGCCAAAGACGCGCGCTTCGAGCAAAAGGACGTCGCCCAGGAAGCGCTCGGCGATCTTCATTGCCCGCGGCCTCAGAAAACCCTGTCTTCGAGCACGCCGAGCAGGTACTGGCCGTAACCGCTCTTGACAAGCGGCTCGGCCAGCGCCCTGAGCTGGCGCGCATCGATGTAGCCCTTGCGAAACGCGATCTCCTCGGGGCACGCGATCTTCAGGCCCTGGCGCTTTTCCAGGGTTCGCACGAACAGCGACGCCTCGATCAGCGACTCGTGCGTGCCGGTGTCGAGCCATGCGTGGCCGCGACCCATCACGTGCACGGCGAGTTCGCCATGTTCCAGGTAGATCCGGTTGAGGTCGGTGATCTCGAGCTCGCCGCGCGCCGAAGGCCGAAGCGACTTCGCGCGCTCGACCACCTTCGCGTCGTAGAAATACAGGCCAGTGACCGCGTAGCGAGACTTCGGCTTGGCCGGCTTCTCCTCGAGGCTCACCGCGCGTCCGACGGCGTCGAACTCGACCACGCCGTAGCGTTGCGGGTCGTTCACCGGGTAGGCGAACACCGTCGCGCCGGATTCGCGCGCGGCGGCCAGCGCGAGATCCTTGGCGAGGTCGTGGCCGTAGAAGATGTTGTCGCCCAGAACCAGCGCGCAGGGCGTGCCGCCAACGAAACGCTCGCCGATCAGGAAGGCCTGCGCGAGTCCGTCGGGCGCGGGTTGTACCGCGTAGCTGAGCGAAAGCCCCCAGCGCGAACCATCTCCGAGCAGCTGCTCGAATCGGGGCGTGTCCTGAGGGGTCGAAATCACCAGGATCTCGCGAACTCCAGAGAGCATCAGCGTAGAGAGCGGGTAGTAGATCATCGGCTTGTCGTAGATCGGCAGAAGCTGCTTGGAGACGACCTGCGTCACCGGGTGCAGCCGCGTGCCCGAACCGCCGGCCAGGATGATTCCCTTCATCGTGTTCAACGTCCCCCGTAGTTGGTCGCGATCCAGTCCTTGTAGGCGCCCGAGAGCACGCGTTCGACCCATGACTGGTGTTCGAGGTACCAGCGCGCGGTGCGCGCGATTCCGCTGGCAAAGCTCTCGGCCGGCGTCCAGCGCAGTTCGCCGGCGATCTTGCGCGCGTCGATCGCGTAGCGCCAGTCGTGCCCGGGGCGGTCGGTGACGTAGCTGACAAGGCGCTCGTGCGGCCCGGCCGGATCGGGGCGCAGTTCGTCGAGCAGCCGGCACACGGCGCGCACCACGTCGATGTTGGCCATTTCGACGCCGCCGCCGATGTTGTAGGTCTGTCCGGGGCGACCGGATCGCAGCACGCTGCGCAGCGCCGCGCAGTGATCGCCCACGTAGAGCCAGTCGCGAACGTTCGTGCCGTCGCCGTACACCGGAAGCGGCTTGCCCGCGATCGCGTTGGCGATCACCAGCGGGATCAGCTTCTCGGGGAACTGATACGGGCCGTAGTTGTTCGAGCAATTGGTGGTGATCGCTGGAAAACCGTAGGTGTGGTGCCAGGCGCGCACGAGGTGATCCGATGCCGCCTTGGACGCCGAGTACGGGCTGTTGGGCTGGTAGGCGCTCGCCTCCCTGAACGGTGCGTCGGTGGGGCCGAGCGATCCGTAGACCTCGTCGGTGGAGACGTGGACGAAGCGAAACGTCGCGCGCGAGGGCGCGTCGAGTTCGCCCCAGTAGCCGTGCGCGGCCTGCAGCAGCGAGAACGTGCCTTCGATGTTGGTGCGCACGAACTCCCCGGGGCCGAGGATCGAACGGTCGACATGGCTCTCGGCGGCGAAGTGCACGATGGCGCGAGGACGTTGCGCGCGAAGCAGCTCGAGGATGCGGTCGCGCTCGCAGATGTCGAGCCGCACGAAACGGTAGCGGGAGTCGTGCTCGACGCCCGCGAGGTTCTCGAGGTTGCCGGCGTAGGTGAGCCGATCGACGTTGACGAGCGCTTCGTCCTGCCCGGGCGCGCCGAGCCAGTCGATGATGAAGTTCGAGCCGATGAATCCGGCCCCGCCGGTAATCAGGATCATGGAGTCCTTCGTGAGCAAGACCCGCAATGATCCCACACCGCTGCGGCCGCGACGCCGACATCGGTCATAATCGGGCCCCAAAAGGAAGACCGACCGACCATGTCGACGCTGGATCGCCTCAAGCAACTCACGACGGTCGTCGCCGACACGGGCGACTTCAACGCAATGCGCGCGCACGCGCCGCGCGACGCGACGACCAACCCGACGCTGATCGTCAAGGCGGTGAGCAAGCCCGAGTATCGTCCGCTGCTCGAGCAGACCGTGTCGGCCTACCCGCGCGAATCGCCCGCCGATCTGTGCGACCGGCTGCTGGTTCGATTCGGTCGCGAGATCCTGGCGATCATTCCGGGGCGCGTGTCGACCGAAGTCGACGCGAGGTTGTCGTTCGACGCGCAAGCGACGGTGGCGAAGGCGCGCAGGCTGATCGAGCTCTACGCGGCCGAGGGCATCGCGCGCGAGCGCGTCCTGATCAAGGTGGCCGCGACCTGGGAGGGAATCCACGCCGCCGAACGTCTCGAGGCCGACGGGATTCGCTGCAACCTCACGCTGCTGTTCGCGTTCCCGCAGGCGGTGGCCTGCGCCGACGCGGGGGTGACGCTGGTCTCGCCCTTCGTCGGGCGCATCTACGACTGGTATCGAAAGCGCGACGGAGTCGACTACGCCGGCGACGACGATCCCGGCGTCAGGTCGGTGCGCCGCATTTACGACTATTTCAAGAAGTTCGGCTACGAAACCGAGGTGATGGGAGCGAGCTTTCGCAACACCGGGCAGATCCTCGCGCTGGCAGGCTGCGACCTGCTCACGATCAGCCCGGAGTTGCTCGACGAGTTGAGCCGATCCGACGCCGCGGTGCCGCGAAAGCTCGACGCCGAGGCGGCGCGCCAGATGCACGTCGACCGGGTGCGCTTCGACGAGAAGCACTTCCGTTTCGATCTGAACCAGGACGCGATGGCCACCGAGAAACTCGCCGAGGGGATCCGCGCCTTCGTCGCCGACGCAGCGAAGCTCGAGGAGATGGTTTCGGCCGCGCGCCGGCCCTGATCGGGCGGCGGTTGGCCCGATGACGCGCGCGCTCGTCGCGCTCGGGCACGAAAGCGCGCGACGCCGCGCGCGCGGTTGCGCCGCGTCTCAGCCCTTGCCGGTGCTTCCGAACCCGGCGGCGCCACGCGCGGTCGCGGCGAAGTCCTCGACGATCTCGAACTGCGCCTGCACCACCGGCACGATCACGAGTTGGGCGATCCGCTCCATCGCTTCGATCGTGAACGCGGCGCGCCCGCGATTCCAGCACGACACCATCAGCTGGCCCTGGTAGTCGGAGTCGATCAACCCGACGAGGTTGCCCAGCACGATACCGTGCTTGTGGCCGAGCCCGGAGCGCGGCAGGATCAACGCGGCGTACCCGGGATCGGCGATGTGGATCGCCATTCCGGTGGGGATCAGTTCGGTCGCGCCGGCGGCGAGTTCCAGCGGCGCTGCCAGGCAGGCGCGCAAGTCGAGTCCGGCGCTTCCGGTCGTGGCGTAGGCGGGAAGCCGCTCGCGCAGGCGCGCGTCGAGAATGCGCACTTCGAGCTTCAAGCGATGCCCCGGGAGACGCGCTTGAGGACTGCCGCGCCCACGAGCAGCGCGATCCCGACGAAGGGGTCGATCTCCAGCGGCGGGTCGTCGGCGAAGGACATCGCGAGCAGGACCACTGCGGCGAAGATCGCGAACGAGGCGACGCGACTGATCGCGCGCGAGATGCCCGCGGCGGCGCTTGTCGCCGTGCCGGCGCGCGCGCGCCTGGGTGCGGACATCGTGTGCGGCGCCGGCATCTTGTGCGGCGCGAGCGGGGCGGGCTTCGCGCCGGGTGCGGACGAATCGGCGCCGCCCGCCCCCTGAGTGCCGCCGCGCTGCGCCTGCACCCGTTGCGCCTCGACCAGCACCTTGCGCAAGCCCTCGATCAGCGTCTTGGGGCTGGCGAGGAGCGTCTTCGTGTCTCGCGCCGCTTCGCCTGGCGAGCGCCCGCCCATTACCGGCGCCACGCCTCGCGGCATGCGCATCAGGTCGTCGACGTAGCGGACGAAATCCCCGTCCTTCGGTTCGTTTGAATCGATCATCGCGGTCTCCGGGCGGTTCGCCTCGCGTCGGGCGTCCGCCTGCTCGTGGTTGCGGGTTCCGGTCGGTGGCGAGTCCCGGTTGGTTGCGGATTGGCAGCGGGTCGCCAGCGTCGGTCGTGCTCAGCGAAGCCGGCGCAGGCGTTCGGCGATCTGCCCGACCAGCGCGCGCGCCTGCGCCTGCTTGGCGGCGCGCGCGAGTTCCGTCACCCCCTGCGCGTCGACCAGCAGCAGTTCGCTTT
>JAHDXY010000256.1:4510-6730 GCA_023384005.1 Burkholderiaceae bacterium
GTCCGATGTTCGCGACCATCAGCGGCACGCCCTTGCGCTTGCGTTTGGCCTGCGCGTTTCGGCGCAGGTCTTCGCTCTCGGCGGCGAAACCGACGCAAAACGGCGCGTCGGCGCGCGCCGCGACCGTGGCGAGGATGTCCGGGTTCTGGGCGAACGAAAGCTCGGGTGGCGTGCCGTCGTCGCGCTTCTTGAGCTTTTTCGCGCTCACGTTCTGCACTCGCCAGTCGGCCACCGCGGCGACGGCGACGAACACGTCGGTGCGCGCGCCGCTCTCGAGTGCGGCGACGACCGCGTCGTGCATCTCGCGCGCGGTGCGAACGTCGACGCGCGCGACGCCGCGGGGTGTGGCGAGGGTCGTCGGGCCCGCCACCAGCGTGAGGTCGGCGCCGGCGTGGCGCATCGCGCGCGCGATCGCGAAGCCGGTTTTCCCCGAGGACAGGTTCGTGATGCCGCGCACCGGATCGATCGCTTCGAAGGTCGGGCCCGCGGTGACCAGCACGCGCCGGCCGGCGAGGAGCTTGGGCGTGAAGAAGGCGATCGTTTCCTCGACGATCTCCTCGGGCTCGAGCATCCGCCCTGCGCCGACCTCGCCGCAGGCCTGCTCGCCGCTGTCCGGACCGAGCAGCGTGACGCCGTCCTCGCGCAAGGTGCGCACGTTGCGCACGGTCGCCGGGTTGTTCCACATCTCGAGGTTCATCGCCGGCGCGGCGAGCAGCGCACAGCCGCGCGCCAGGCACATCGCGCTCGCCAGGTCGTCGGCCAGTCCCAGCGCGATTCGCGCCAGGAAGTCGGCGGTCGCCGGTGCGACGATGATCGCGTCTGCGCCGCGGCTGAGCTCGATGTGCGCCATGTTGTTCGGCACCGACGCGTCCCACTGGTCGCTGAAGACCGCGCGCCCGGTCAGCGCCTGGAAGGTCGCCGTTCCGACGAAGTGCGTCGCGGCTTCGGTCATGACGACCTGCACGGTGGCGCCGCTACGCTGCAGTTCACGCGCCAGAAACGCGGCCTTGTACGCGGCCACGCCGCCGGTCACCGTGAGCACCAGATGGCGGTCTGCAAGTTCCATCCACGCTTTGTATCACAGAGGACCGGGCGCGCGAGCGACGCACGCATCGTCTCGAGCGCGGATCGGATCAGCGCCCGCGGCGCACCCTGCGGATTTCGTCGACGACAAGCAAGACGGCGCCGAGCGTGATCGCGCTGTCGGCGAGGTTGAACGCCGGGAAGTGATAGCCGTTCCAGTACAACAGGACGAAATCGGTGACCTGCGCGTTTAGCACGCGGTCGATCAGGTTGCCGACCGCGCCGCCCAGGATCAGCGTGAGCGACCAGCCGAACAGCCGCTGCGTGCCGTGGCGCCAGAGCATGAACACGATGAAGATCGTCGCGACGACCGCGATCGCGGTGAGGAACCAGCGCTGCCAGCCGCCGGCGCCGGCAAGGAAACTGAACGCCGCGCCCTTGTTGTAGACCAGCGTCAGGTCGAAAAACCCCGGGAGCACCGGCACGCGTTCGAAATCGGCGAGCGAGCGCACCACGACCCACTTCGCGAGGTGATCGAGCGCGACGACGAGCGCGGCGATCGCGAACCAGCGACCGAGCCTCGGGGAAGCGTTCTTGCGCGGCATCGTCGCGGCCGTCTTGCTCGCGTCGCGCGCTCAGGCGTATGCGCGCGGCTCGCCGCTGCCGTACAGATTGGACACGCAGCGTGCGCACAGGCCGGGATGATCCGAGTGCGCACCGACGTCCTCGCGCCAGTGCCAGCATCGGTCGCACTTCGCGTGGCTGCTCGCGGTGACGCTGACCTCGGGCTCGTGCGCGGCACCGGCGCGGACGATGCGCGCCTGCGACGTGATCATCACGAAGCGCAAGTCGTCGCCCAGCGTCGCGAGCAGGTCGTGGTCTTCAGCCGAGACCCGCAGCAGCACTTCGGCCTGCAGCGACGAGCCGATGCCGCCCACGGCGCGCAGGTCTTCGAGCTTGCGCAGCACCAGCGCGCGGATCGCGCGCACGCGCGCCCACTTGGGCTCGAGCAGGTGCGCGTCGGGCACCGCGGCGAACTCGTGGTAGGTCTGCGTGAAGATCGTCTCGCCCTGGGACTTCCACACCTGCGGCGCGAACACAGGCCAGGCTTCCTCGGCGGTGAACGAGAGGATGGGCGCCATCACGCGCAACAGCGCGCTGGTGATCTGGTGCAACGCAGTCTGCGCCGAGCGGCGC
>JAHDXY010000257.1 GCA_023384005.1 Burkholderiaceae bacterium
TCGACCACGCACGCATCGAGGATCGGATCGAGTTTGTCCCGGTCAGCGCCGCTCAAGTACAGCGCCACCAAGTCTTCCACCTGCTGCCAGCTGTAAACCTGCTGCCCGTCGAGTTCGGCCTTCAGGTCGTGCAGCTTGTTGGCGTCGGTTTCGCCAGTCTGTATGGTGGCGCGGTAGTAGTCCTGGAACGCCGCCTTCACCGCCTCGGCGTTGTCGGCGAAGTCGAGCACGAAAGTGTCGTGCTTTTGCGGGTGTGCGCGGTTCAGGCGTGACAGGGTCTGCACCGCCAGAACGCCCGCCAGCGGCTTGTCAACGTACATCGTGTGCAGCAAGGGTTCGTCAAAGCCGGTGACGAACTTGTTGGCGACGATCAGGAAGCGATACGGGTCTTGCTTGAGATTGGCCGGAATGTCCTTGCTCGGAAACCCGTTGAGATCGGCCTCGGTCTTCTTCTGCCCGCCAATCTCGAAGTCGCCCGAGTACGCCACGATGGCCTTGTACGGGCTCTTAATCTGCGTGAGGTAGTCCGACACCTCGCGCCAGTAGTCGATGGCCCTCGCGATGCCGTTGCACACAATCATCGCCCGTGCCTTGCCGCCGATCTTTTGCTTGGCGGCCACCTGCGCGATGAAGTGATCGACCATGATCTCGGCCTTGCGGCGAATGGCCTTGTCATGCGATTCGACGTAGTGGCGGATTTTCTTAAGCGCCTTCACCTTGTCGAATTCCGGATCGTCCGCCACCGTCTTAGCCACTTGGTAGAAGCTGTCGTAGGTGGTGTAGTTCTCCACTACGTCGAGGATGAACTTCTCCTGGATGGCCTGCTTGGTGGTGTAGGTCAGTTCTTCGGGTGAGCGGAACTGCATCTTGTCGCCGACGAGGGTCTTCTCGCCGAACAACTCCAGCGTCTTGTTCTTGGGTGTGGCCGTGAAAGCGAAATAGCTGGCGTTGGCCAGCAGCTTGCGGGAGGCGATGCGCTTCTCGATTTCCGCGTTCACCGCATCCTGCGTGCTGTCCTCTTCGAACTCCTCTTCGGCGACCTTGCCGCCGAGGGCTTCGTGCATCCGCGCCGTGGTCTTGCCACCTTGGCTGGAATGCGCTTCGTCGATCAACAGCGCGAAGCTCTTGCCGGATAGGTCGCCCAGCTCATCGAGGATGAACGGGAATTTCTGCACCGTGGTGACGATGATCTTCTTGCCCCGGCGCAGGTACTCGCGCAGTTCCTGCGCGTTGTCGGAGTGGCCGAAGATCGCCGCCACGTGGTCGTAACCCTTGATGGTGCGGGCAATCTGTGTGTCCAGCGCGCGCCGGTCGGTGATGACGATGATGGAGTCGAACTGCGCCGTCATCGGGTCGTCCTTGCGGCGCAGCTCCACCAATTGGTGCGCCAGCCAGGCAATCGTGTTGCTCTTGCCGCTGCCTGCCGAATGCTGGATTAGATAGCGCTTGCCCACCCCATCGGTATGGGCACGGCGCAGCAGCGCCCGCACCGTGCGCAACTGATGGAAGCGCGGGAAGATTTGCTTGCGCTTTTTCTTCTTTTTGCCACTGGCGTCCGCTTCCTCCTCTTCCACCACCTGCGCGTAACTTTCGATGATGTTGGCCAGCGACTCGCGGGTCAGCACCTGCTTCCACAGGTAATCGGTCTTCAGACCATCCGGGTTGGGCGGGTTGCCTGCGCCGCTGTTCCAGCCCTGATTGAACGGCAGAAACCACGACGCCTTGCCCTTCAGCTCAGTGCAGAACGCGGCCTCCGCGTCATCGACTGCGACGTGCGCCACGCAACGACCCAACTGGAACAGCAGCTCCTGCGGGCTGCGCGTGGTCTGGTACTGGACGATGGCGTCGGCCAAGGTCTGCTTGGTCAGCGAGTTCTTCAACTCGAAGGTCAGCACCGGCAGGCCATTGATGAAGATCGCCAAGTCCAGCTCGTTGCCGGAATCGTTGCTGTAGCGCACCTGCCGGGTGACGCTGAAGAGGTTCTTGCCGAATGCGTCCGCTGCGGCGGCATTGCCCGGCGTGGGCAGCAGCTTGTAGAGATCAACATGTACCGGCCCGTGGCTCACGCCCTTGCGCAGCACCTCCACGACGCCGCGCTTGGTGATCTCCCCCTGCAGCCGGTGTAGGAACTGGGTGCGCTTGATGCCTTCTGCCGCCAGTTCCAGCGTGTCGACTGCCTTGGGCTGGGTGGACTGCAAGAAGGCGAGCAGCTGTGTCACATCCAGCGCCACGTCGCGGTTGTAGTCGGTGGGCTTGCCCTGCACGTAGCCGTTGTGGGTGGCGGCGAAGTCCGTGGGGACCAGCGCATGGCTGTACTCCGGCTGCGGCACACCGGTCAGCCCGCGTACCACGCGCGCCTCGAACCAGCGCTCGCTGGTGTCAGTCTTCGCCATCGCCATCCTCCTCTTCGGTCACATCTTCCTGGTCATCTCCCAGCGCGGCCAGTGCAGCGTCGTCCACCACGTCGTCGGGGCCGGGTTGCCAGCCGCGCACGTCCACTTGGCCCGTGACCACATCGGCAATCAGGCGGTCGCGGTATTCGCGGATCAGAGCGATTTCATCGTTGGCCCGTTGGATGGTTTCGTCCAAGTCCTTCGTTTCGAGGGCGATGAACGAAAGGATGTCCTGCTGCTCATTGACAGGTGGAATGGGCAACCGAGCATTTCCGATGAACGTCCAGTCTGCACGTGGCATCTTCGCGCCCGCCGTGGAACTATTGATGAGGTCAATGACGCGCTTGCAGCGCAATAGCTGCTCAAGGTACGCGGGCAGAACAAGTTGCTTGCGCGACCGAAGAACGAGAAACTCGCTGACGCACACACCTGCGCGAACGGCTCGCGTCACCTTCGCTAGATATGGACGGAGCTTGCCGAAGAGAACATCGTCGGTAACGAATCGCTTGACTGTGCTCGCAAACTCGACTTCACCGTCCAACGGTCGCGCTACACCAGTCCAGCTTTCTACGTGCTCCAGAGCCAGATAACTTTCGTCATTGGCCTTCGTAGTGGTCTGGTTCGTGACATTGCTGGCGAGAAACTTCAAGCGCTGCAGTTCCCAATGCTCCGGCACCTCGCCCAGCCATTCGATGCCGGACGGCTTCAGCGCCACCGATGCGTCAAGGCCGCGAGTGACGGCGTGGTCGATGATGCGCAGCTTCTGTTCGGTGAGTAGCTTGATCAGATCGCGCTTGGTCTTGATGAAGCGGGCGATGTGCGCGTCCTGCACGCGCAGATAGGCGACGATATCGTCTTGCTCGGGGCGCGGGGGTAACGGAATTACCAGCGACGCGAAGCGATCCGAGTAGAGGCGCAAGAAGCCCGACGTGCCTGTCCCAAGCCCCTTCGATTCCGAGCGAAACAACCCGCGCATTGGCCACGAACGGAACAGGTGGCCGAGATATTCGGGGTTGTCGTCTCGGAGCAAGCGGAATACGGCGTAGTCCGGGCTGACCAAACCCGACTGGCGGTTGCGGAAGAACATGGCGTTGCCCGCCTGCATCCGGTTCAACACCAGCTCGTCCGGTTGTGCCTTCTTGTAGCCGATGAGATTCTCCGGGGCGATGCGCTTCACCGAGACATCGTTGTGCGGCACCAAGCCCCGTTGCATCCGCATTGACAGAAGCGTTTCCTCGCCGGTTTTCGACCGGTCATCGATCTCCCGCAAGAAATTCTTGGCGCGCAGCAGCGACCAGTGCTCCGGCACGCGCGGCACCCAACGCGACCGAAGTGGCTGGTAATTCGGATAAGTGGTCTCCACCGCCATCACGCGCTCCCCACGATCCGATGCAACAAACCTTCGCTCTGCTGCTCCAGCGCGAGGATGTCGGCGCGGATTTCGGCCAGCGTGCGCAGCGGCGCGGGCTTGTAGAAGTAGCGGGCGAAGGAAATCTCATAACCGATCTGGGTCTTGTCCGTGGCGATCCAGGCGTCCGGCGCGTGCGGCAGCACTTCACGGGCGAAGAAGGCGGCGATGCCGCCCGGTTCCTTCAAAGGCACCTGCTCGGCATCGCGCAGCTCGCTGTCGGGTTCGTACTCGACCATGAAGCGATCCTTGCCCACGGTCTCCAGGTACGCGCCATCGAAGCCGGGCTCGAAATGCTCGCCCGCCTTGAGCTTGCTGCGCTTGGCGACGACCGGCGGCGCGGCTTCGTCGCGCCAGCTCACCGCTTTGTAGATGGCCTTCTTCTCCGGCGCGCCGAGCTTGTCGCCCTGCGCCTTCAGCGCAGCATCGAAGCGGGAGCGGAACTCGTTGTGGTCGTCGAACACGGCACTGCCAAGTGTCTTCTGCGCCCGTCGCGCCACCTCCATCAGCCCCTTGTCACGCTGCCACGTCGATGCGTCGAGCAGCTTCTTGCGGCGCTTGGCGGGCACGGCCTTACGGGCGGCGGGGGCTTCGCCGTCATCGCCGCTGTCGCTGTCTTCGCTGTCGTCGTCTTCGTTCTCGTCCTCGCCTTTCAGCCACGCCTCGATGGCCGGCTTGCGTTTGGCGAACGCGCTGTAGAGCGCCTCGCCGTGAGTGGCGTAGATCTCGGCGCGCAGCGTCTCGTCGCCGGTGGCAAACCGCAGGGGCTCGATGCGATCGTCGGAGAGCTGGCTTTTCAGGCGCAGCGGACGCTCGACGGTGATCTTCCAGTAGCCGAAATCCTGGGTGTCGAACCATTTTGACTGGGCAGTTTCCTGTGCCTCGCCGAGGTAGAGGTCGAGGATGCGGGCAAAGTCAGTTTCACTCAGCTCACAGTTCTTCTTGCCGAGATTGCGGCGAAGCGGCTGGAACCACTGCGATGCGTCGATCAACTGCACCTTGCCACGGCGTGCTTCGGCCTTCTTGTTGGCCAGCACCCAGATGTAGGTGGCGATGCCCGTGTTGTAGAAGATGTTGAGCGGCAGGGCGATGATAGCTTCGAGCCAGTCGTTTTCCAGCACCCAGCGGCGGATGTTGCTCTCGCCCTGACCCGCGTCGCCGGTGAACAGTGCCGAGCCGTTATGCACCAGCGCGATGCGGCTGCCCAACGGCGTGTTGTGCTTCATCTTTTGCAGCTTGTTCACCTGGAACATGAGCTGCCCGTCGCTGGAGCGGGTGATGAGCTTGAACTCGTTGTTGTCCGCGTGGCTGACGATGAAGCGCGGGTCGTTGAATTCCTTCTTGCCGCCCATGCGCTCCAGATCGGTCTTCCAACTCTTGCCGTAGGGCGGGTTGGAGATCATGAAATCGAAATCGCGGGAACGGAACTGGTCAGCGGATAGGGTCGATTTGTCCGCGCCGCCGACGATGTTCTCGGCCTCCGCGCCTTCGCCCTTCAAGAGCAGGTCGGCCTTGCAGATGGCGTAGGTTTCGTCGCTGATCTCTTGTCCGAACAGGTGGATCGACACTTCCTTGCCGTGCTGCTCGGCCAACTCGTGTAGCGCTTCCTCGGCCACGGTAAGCATGCCGCCGGTGCCGCAGGAGCCGTCGTAGAGCGAATAGGTGCTGGACTCGATCCGGTCTGCCACCGGAAGGAACAGCAGTTTGGCCATGAGCTGCACCACGTCACGCGGGGTGAAGTGCTCGCCGGCCTCCTCGTTGTTCTCTTCGTTGAAGCGGCGGATCAGCTCCTCGAACACCGTGCCCATGCCGTGGTTGTCCAGCGCGGGCAGCTTGATGCGACCATCGGCATCCTTCACGGGTAACGGCGCGAGATTGACCTCAGGGTCGAGGAAGTCGTCGATCAGGTAGCCCAGGACGTGGGAATCCACCAGCTTCTGAATCTGGTTGCGGAAGTTGAACTTGGTGAGGACTTCCTGCACGTTCGGCGAGAAGCCGTCCAGATACGCAATGAAGTCATCGCGCAGACGCTGACCTGCCGCGCTGGCCTTCAGCTTGGCCAGCGTGAATTCGGAGACGTTGTAGAAGGCCTGGCCTGCCGCCATGCGCAGCGCGCCGTCCTGCTCGGCTACCTTGTGGTTGTCGAGAAATTTCTTGCGTTCCAGCACCGCATCCTTGGTGGCTTCGAGCACGGCATCGAGCCGCCGCAGCACGATAAAGGGCAGGATCACGTCGCGATACTTGCCGCGCACGTAAACGTCGCGCAGGCGGTCGTCAGCGATGTTCCAGATGAAGTCGGAAATCCACTTGATCTGGCTTTGGTCACTAGATTGCTTATTTTTCATATTGTTAGAAAGCCGTCAAATGAAGCAAAAAGGGAATAAATGCCATTGTCTCATCGGGGAGGCCCATAGAGTGAGCCTCCTGCAGGTGATTTCGGCACTACATTTTCGCTTTGGCGCTTCAAAACAACCAGAACATACGCCAACACAAACTCGTCCCTGACCACCCTGAAATCCTTGCTAATAGGGCGATTGAAAACCTGCACCGAAATGCTCGTAGTCAACAGGTTTCGAGAAAACGGGTGTCTCAGAGCGCAGATTCCTGAGAACGTGGGGGAGCGAGGTCAACAGGTAGAAACGAAAAACCCCGCAGGGCGCGGGGCTCGGCGGGGTCATCGTCCAGTCAGAGACTGGTTTTGCCAATGTTATTGGCGGGATTCATGAGTTTCGAAATGTCAATACCGTCATTGATGACATGTCCGACAGACTTTAATCCCATTCGACAGACTTTATTGTTTCCTATCAGAGCGGAGAGCGCAGGCTTCATGGTTCTGGTGCCGCCGGCAGGGGTCGAACCTGCGACGCCCGGGTTTTCGGCCCGGCGCTCTACCAAACTGAGCTACAGCGGCAAATT
>JAHDXY010000258.1 GCA_023384005.1 Burkholderiaceae bacterium
CGCGCTTTGCGCGGCAAGGAGCACGGCCTCGTCGCCATCGACCAGCGGATCGGCGTCGGGTCCAACCATCCGCGCGTGCCGGCGCTGCGCGCGGTAGCCGGCGCAGATCAGGCCGACGCGCCAGCCGCGCGCGACCAGCTCGCGCGCGGTGGCGAGCGTCGCCGGGGTCTTGCCGGTACCCCCGACGCAGAGGTTGCCGATGACCACGACCGCGGGGCGGACGCCGGGCGCGATGCGGCGCACCGCTGCGCGGCGGCGCGCAGCGACCCGGCGCGTGAGCGCGCAAAGTGGCCAGAGCAAGGTCGCGGCGACGCGCACCCCGAGGCTGTCGGGCGACGCGTACCACAGCGCGCCGAGCGCGCGTTCCAGCATCGCCGCGGGCGCGCCGCGCATCGCGCCGCTGCTAGCGCGCTGCGGTGCCGGGCGCCTGCGCGGCGAAGGTGACGCGCGCGAGCCCGGCCAGCCGGGCGGCTTCGAGCACGTCGATCACCGACTGGTGCGTCGCGCCCGCGTCGGCGTAGATCACGAGCGTCGGCTCGGTCTGCCCTGAGGCGGCACGGCGCAGCTCGGCGGCGAACGCGCCGGGGCTGGCGAAGGCGACCGGGCGGTTGTCGATCAGCGTGCGCCCGTCGGTCGCGACCGCGACGACGATTTCGCGCGGTCGTTGCTCGGCGCGGTCGGCGCCGGCGGCGGGAAGGTTCACCTGCAGCTCGGTAAACTTGGAAAAGGTGGTGGTGACCAACAGGAAGATCAGCACGACCAGCAGCACGTCGATCAGCGGAATGAAGTTGATCTCCGGTTCGTCGCGCCGCAGCGCGCGCCGGAAATTCACGAGTCGCCCCTTCTCGCGCTGGCCGGTTCGACCGTGGTGCTGTCGGCGGTGCGGCGCGTCGCGGCGCGCGCCCGGGGGCGCGTCGCGGCCGCCAGCGGTTTCGTCGCGCTCGCCTGTGCTGGGGCGAGCGAAGCGGCCCGCACCGGCGCGACGGCCGGGGCCGCGTTCGCGCCGGCGTTGTGCGAACCGCGGATCGTGTCGATCAGCCGCAACGACTGCTGCTCCATCTCGACCATGTATCCGTCGACCCGCGCGCGGAAGTAGCGATAGCAGATCAGTGCGGGAATCGCGACGATCAGCCCGAGCGCGGTGTTGTAAAGCGCAACCGAGATCCCGTGGGCGAGCTGCTGCGGGTTCGTTCCGCCCGGCGCCTGCGCGCCGAAGATCTCGATCATCCCGACGACGGTTCCGAACAAACCCATCAGCGGAGCGGTCGCTGCGATCGTTCCCAGCGCGGAGAGGTACTTCTCGAGCTCGTGAGCGACGCCCCGGCCCGTCTCCTCCATCGTCTCCTTCATCACGTCGCGGGGCGCCAGCTCCATTCGCAGCCCGCTGGCGAAGATCCTCCCGATCGGCGAGTTCGACTCGAGGCGCTGGATCAGTTCGGGCGTGATCTGCTGCCCGCGATGCAAAATCAGCACTTCGTCGAGCAGCCGCGGAGGAAGCACCTTGGCGCGCTTGAGCGAGAGCGCGCGCTCGACGATCAGTGCCACCGCGGCCAGCGAGGCAGCGATCAGAAACCATACGGGCCAGCCTGCAGCCTGGATCAGAGAGAACACGAGACTGGATCTCCTGCGCTGACCGGACGGGGCGGCCCAGCCGGTCGGAATGCCTCGTCGCGGCGGGGACGCGCATCGCCACCGCCCGCAAAGCGGCCTCATTGTCGGGTCTTTTGCCGCGACCGGGCAAGTCGGCCGACGACCGGTATCATCTATCAACAGGACTTGTGGATAAATCTGTGCGGATCTCGGCGCCGCGTTCCCGAAACCCGCATCGCTTCGCAGCCAATGTCGATTGCTTAGATGTTGGGCATCAGAAACCAGTAATAAAAACAATGACTTGCACGAACTCGCGTGATCCTTCCGACTTAGACTGTAAGAATCCAGACTTGGCGCGGTTTCGTGGACAACTTGGGGCCGCAAAGGCGCATGAATCCTGAAGCGACGCCTTCGCGCGGCGCGCCGGATCGCGAGGTCCTGAGCGTGTCCGAGCTCAACCGCGCGGTGGCGACGCTGCTCGAGCGCAACGTCCCGCCGCTGTGGGTGCGCGGCGAGCTGTCGAACGTGACGCGTGCGGCGAGCGGGCACTGGTACCTGACGCTCAAGGACGACGACGCGCAGGTGCGCGCGGTGATGTTTCGCAACCGCGCGCAGGCGATCGGCTTCGTTCCGCGCAACGGAGACCAGGTCGAAGTCAGGGCCCTGGCCGGGATGTACCAGCCGCGCGGGGAGTTCCAGCTCAACGTCGAGACGATGCGCAAGGCCGGCGAGGGAGGGCTTTACCAGCGCTTCGTGCAACTGCGCGAGAAGCTGCGCGAAGAGGGGCTGTTCGACGTGACGCGCAAGCGCGCGCTGCCGCCGATGCCGCGATGCGTCGGGGTGATCACCTCGGCGCAGGCGGCGGCCTTGCGCGACGTGCTCACGACGCTGGCGCGCCGCGCGCCGCAGGTGCCGGTGATTCTGTACCCGACGCCGGTACAGGGCAGCGACGCGCCGTCGTCGATTCGCGCGGCGTTGCGCGCGGCGATCCGGCGTGCCGAGTGCGACGTTCTGCTGCTGGTGCGCGGTGGCGGTTCGATCGAGGACCTGTGGGCGTTCAACGACGAGGCGCTCGCGCGCGAGATCGCGGCGTCGCCGATCCCGCTGGCCTGCGGAGTCGGCCACGAGAGCGACTTCACGATCGCCGACTTCGTCGCCGACCATCGGGCGGCAACGCCGACCGCCGCCGCGCAGGCGGCGGTGCCCGATCGGCGCGGGCTGCTCGAGCGTTGCGCGGCGCTCGCGCTCGGCCTGGCGCGCGGCTTCGAGCGCAGCGCCGCGACGAGAGAGCAGCGGGTCGACACCGCCGCGCGACTGCTGCGCCCGCCCTCGGCGCAGTGGCGCGAGCGCGCGCGCCGGCTCGAGTCGATCGAATGGCGCTTGCGCGCCGCCGGCCGGGTCGCGGGCGGGCAGCGGCTGGAAAGGCTCGGGCGCCTGAACGCGCGGCTGCGCGCGCCGCAACCCGAGCGCGAGTCAGTGCGTGTCGCGCTGCTCGCCGCACGCGCGTACCGCGCCCGGCGCACGGATGCCTCGAGCGCGCTGACCCGGGTGGAGGCGCTCGCGCACAAGCTGCACCTGGTGAGTCCGCAGGCGGTGCTCGAGCGCGGTTACGCGATCGTCACCCGCGCCGGGGGCGACGTCGTGCGCGCGGCGGCCGAAATCGGCGCGTCCGAACGGCTCGCGGTGCAACTGGCGGCGGGAACGCTCGACGTCGAGGTGAAGGGGCGCACGGCCTGATTGTTTTGCACAATACTTTTTTCTGATACACTGATTTGCATCCACTGACACGCAAACACCGATCGAGAGGACACCAATGGAACACACCCTTCCCCCGCTTCCCTATGCAATCGACGCGCTCGCGCCGCACATCTCGAAGGAGACTTTCGAGTACCACCACGGCAAGCACCACCAGGCCTACGTCACGAACGTGAACAACCTGATCAAGGGCGGCGAGTTCGAGAACGCTTCGCTCGAGGACATCGTGAAGAAGAGCTCGGGCCCGATCTTCAACAACGCCGCGCAGGTCTGGAATCACACCTTCTTCTGGAACAGCATGAAGCCAGGCGGTGGCGGCGAACCGAAGGGCGCGCTGGCCGACGCGATCAACAAGAAGTGGGGCTCGTTCGCGGCGTTCAAGGAGGCGTTCGCCAAGAGCGCGGTCGGCAACTTCGGTTCCGGCTGGACCTGGCTGGTGAAGAAGGCCGATGGCTCGGTCGACATCGCCAACACCAGCAACGCCGCGACGCCGCTCACGACGGGCGACAAGGCGCTGCTCACGATCGACGTGTGGGAGCACGCCTACTACGTCGACTATCGCAACGCGCGGCCGAAGTTCGTCGAGGCCTTCCTCGCGAACCTCGCGAACTGGGATTTCGCGTCGCGCAATTACGGTTGAGCCAGGCGCCTGGCGTCGGGGCGAGCGGCGCGGCGCGGCTTCTCGCCGGCGCTTTCGCGCGGTGCACATCGATTGAAGGGAGAAGAAGCGAGATGACGAGTTCAATGAAGCTGGTGGTTGCGCTGGCGGCGGCGGTTGCGCTGGCCGGTTGCGCGAATACGCAGATGACCGAGCGCCAGAGCACCACCGCAAAGGGCGCCGGGATCGGCGCCGCCGCGGGCGCGGTGCTCGGCGGCGTGACCGGTGGCAGCCGTGGCGCGGTGCGCGGTGCGGTGATCGGAGCCGGCGTCGGCGCGGTCGGCGGTTACGTCTGGTCGGGCCGGATGGAAGAGCAGAAGCGAGCAATGGAGAGCAGTTCGCAGGGAAGCGGCGTGCAGGTCACCAAGACGCCGGACAACCGCCTGAAACTGGAGGTTCCGAGCGATTTGTCCTTCGACGTCGGAAGCGCCGACATCAGGCCCGGTTTCAAGCCGGTGCTCGATCGTTTCGCGCAGGACCTCAACTCGTACCAGGCGACCACCGTCTCGGTAGTCGGGCACACCGACAGCACCGGTTCGGACGCGATCAACAACCCGCTGTCGGTAGGACGAGCCTCGAGCGTGCGCGACTACCTGATTTCTCGCGGCGTCGATTCGCGCCGTATCGCGATCGAGGGGCGCGGGTCGAACCAGCCGGTGGCCGACAACGCGACTGACGCGGGGCGGGCGAAGAACCGCCGGGTCGAGATCTTCGTCGCGGAAAACCAGGGCTGAGCGCCAGCCGCTTCAGCGTGGGGCGAACATCCCCGGCGGGCCGCGTAGCCGGCTGCCCGCGGTGATGCCGCGTTTCGCAAACCAGCCCTGTTCCATTTCCAGCGCGTAGCGGATCGCGTGCACCGAGCAGTGGCTGTCGTCGCTGCGCGGTTGCATGTCGGCGATGTTCGCCACCGCGCCGTCGTCGTCGAGGAACGCGATCGACAGCGGCACCAGCGTATTTCGCATCCAGAAGCACTGCCGGGACTTCTCCGGGAACACGAAGAGCATCCCTTCGTTCGGCCCGAGCCGCTCGCGAAACATCAGCCCGCGTGCCCGCGTGCCCGAGTCGGTGGCGAGTTCGGCCTTGATCAGGTGGATGCCCGCGGCGAGCTCGACCTGCGGCAGGCGCGGCTGCGCGCGCTCGGGCGTTTGCGCCCGCCCGCCCGCGGGTAGCAACGGCGCCAGGCCCGCAACGGCGACAAGCAGCGCAGGGGCGATGTGCCGGCCGATGCGACGGTGCGAGGGCGTGAGAGGGTTCGGCATGACGCGATTGTCCACGGTGCGTGCCCAAACGAAAAGGGCAGGGTCGCCCCTGCCCCGAATCCGCTGGATTGCGCGGATGAATTACTTCTTCTTCTTCTCTTCGTCCTTCTTCGCGTCTTTCTTCGCCGCTTTCTTGTCGGCGGGCTTCTTGTCGTCGGCTTTCGCCGCGGCCGCGGCCGGGGCGGCCGCCGGAGCAGCCGGGGCCGTGGTCTGGGCGACGGCGCCGGTGGCGAAAGCCGCGGCGATCAGCATTGCGATCAGTTTGCTCATGTATTCCTCGTGAGGTTTGGTCATGGTTGAGGCCTCTCGGCCGCCCCGTATAACGCGGCGCTTCTCGCGCGGTTGACAGCCGGGGAACGATTTCGTCGCGCTCGCTCGCGCCGTCGTTGCGCCACGGCGCGCCGCGCGGTCGCCGGGGCGCTTTCGGGCATAATCGCGGCCATCGAACGACCCCGACGGATTCCTTCCAGGGAGGAGCTGCAGAATGTCTGAACACATCAAGATCCCGGCTGACGGCGAGAAGATCACGGTAAATGCCGACTTTTCGCTGCATGTTCCGGACAATCCGATCATTCCCTACATCGAGGGCGACGGCACCGGCCAGGACATCACGCCGGTGATGATCAAGGTCGTCGACGCGGCGGTGGCCAAGGCCTACGGCGGCAAGAGGGCGATCCGCTGGATGGAGATCTTCGCTGGCGAGAAGTCCACCAAGGTCTACGGCCCCGACGTCTGGCTGCCAGACGAGACCCTCGAAGTGCTCAAGGACTACGTCGTGTCGATCAAGGGTCCCCTCACCACACCGGTTGGAGGCGGCATCCGCTCGCTGAACGTCGCGCTGCGCCAGCAGCTCGACCTGTACGTCTGCCTGCGCCCGGTGCGCTGGTTCAAGGGCGTGCCCTCGCCGGTCAAGGAGCCGGAGAAGACCGACATGGTGATCTTCCGTGAGAACTCCGAGGACATCTACGCCGGCATCGAGTGGGCGGCCGAATCGGAAGCCGCGAAGAAGGTGATCGCGTTCCTGCGCAACGAGATGGGGGTCAAGAAGATCCGCTTCCCCGAGACCTCGGGCATCGGCATCAAGCCGGTGTCGCGAGAAGGCACCCAGCGGCTGGTGCGCAAGGCGATGCACTACGCGATCGACAACGACAAGCCCTCGGTGACGCTGGTGCACAAGGGCAACATCATGAAGTTCACAGAAGGGGCGTTCCGCGACTGGGGCTACGAACTGGCCGAGAAGGAGTTCGGCGCGAAGCTGCTCGAGGGCGGCCCGTGGATGAGCTTCAGGAACCCCAAGTCGGGCAAGGACATCGTCGTCAAGGACGTGATCGCCGACGCCTTCCTGCAGCAGATCCTGCTGCGCCCGGCCGAGTACAGCGT
>JAHDXY010000259.1 GCA_023384005.1 Burkholderiaceae bacterium
CGATGCCGGCGAACTTCTTGAACAGCACCGCCTTGCCCTCCATCACCGGCTTGGACGCGAGCGGGCCGATGTCGCCCAGTCCGAGCACCGCGGAGCCGTTGGTGACGACCGCTACCAGGTTGGCCCGGCTGGTGTAGCGCGAGGCGTTGCGCGGATCGGCGACGATCTCCTCGCAGGCGGCGGCGACGCCCGGTGAGTACGCGAGCGCGAGGTCGCGCTGGTTCGAGAGTTTCTTGGTCGGGGTGACCGCGATCTTTCCGGGGCTGCCCTGCTCGTGATATTCGAGCGCGGCGCGGCGCAGGTCCGGGTCCATCTTGGTTGGCATCGTCACTTCCTGGTGAAGGTCGGCGCGGTCCGGATACGGCCCTACGCTACACGAAGACGTCGCGCTCGGGCGGCAGTGCGAGTTCGAGCACGCGCGCGACGTGCAGCGCCTCGCGCTGCGCGCCGTCGCGGATCTGGTGGCGGCAACTGGTGCCGTCGGCGACGACGACGGTGTCGGCGTCTGCCGAACGCACCGCCGGCAACAGCCCGGCTTCGGCCATCGCGAACGACATCTCGTGATGCTCGGACTGGTACCCGAAGCTGCCGGCCATGCCGCAACAGCCCGACTCGATCAGTTCGACCTGCAGGCCCGGAATCAGCCCCAGCACGGTCTTGATCGGGCGCACCGCGTCGAAGGCTTTCTGGTGGCAGTGACCGTGCAGCAATGCGCGCGACTTGCCGATCGACTCGAAGCCGAGCCGCAGGCGCCCGCTTTCGTGCTCGCGCGCGAGGAACTCCTCGAACAGGTGCGCGTGCAGCGCGAGCCGGGCGGCGCCCTCTCCCAGGCCGAGCACGAGGAACTCGTCGCGCAGCGTGAGCAGGCACGACGGCTCGAGCCCGACGACCGCCACGCCGCGCTCGACGAAAGGCATCAGCGCGGCGAGCGTTCGCCTGGCCTCGGCACGTGCCTCGTCGACCATTCCGCTCGCGAGGAAGGTGCGCCCGCAACACAGCGCGCGCGCGCCGTCGGCCTCGAGCGGCGTCGCGATCGCGACGCGGTACCCCGCGGCCTCGAGCACGCGCCGCGCCGCGCGCAGGTTGTTCGGTTCGAAGTAGTTGTTGAACGTGTCGGCGAACAGGACGACGTCGGCGCTTTGCGCATCGGCCCCCGGTGCGCTGCGCCGGCACTCGCGCAGGAACGTGCCCGCGCGCCAACGCGGCAGGCTGCGTCGCGCCGACAGCCCGATCAGGCGATCGCCGAGCCGCGCAAGGCCCGGCACCGTGTCGCGCAGGTTCGCCAGCCAGCCAAGTCGCGCGGCGAGCGGCGCGTAACGCGGCAGGAACGCGACCAGACGATCACGTATCGAGCGCGGGTTCGCGGAGTGATAGTGATGGAGGAACTCGGTCTTCATCCGCGTCATGTCCACGCCAGTCGGACACTCGCGCTTGCAGCCCTTGCACCCGACACACAAGGCCATCGTGTCGTAGAGCTCGCGAGACGCCAGCGCGTCGCCGCCCAGCGCTCCGGAGAGCGCGAGTCGCAGCGTGTTGGCCCGCCCGCGCGTCAGGTGCCGTTCGTCGCGCGTCACGCGATAGCTCGGGCACATCGTCCCGGCGTCGAACTTGCGGCAGTGACCGTTGTTGTTGCACATCTCGACGGCCTTGGCGAATCCGCCGGTCGGGTCGCCGCCGCTGCCAGGCGCGGAGGTGAGTTCGGTCGCCGGATCGTTGTGCACGTTCCAGCGCGTCCAGTCGAGCGCGGGGGTGAGCGGCGCGACGCGGTACCCGGGCGGAAAGCGAAACAGCCTCTCGTCGTCCATCCGCGTGCCGCGAACGATCTTCCCCGGGTTCATCAGCCCGAGCGGATCGAACAGGTCCTTGACGCGCTCGAAGGCGCGCGTGATGCGCTCGCCGAACTGCCAGCGCACCCATTCGGTGCGCACCAGTCCGTCGCCGTGTTCGCCGGAGAACGCGCCCTTGTATCGGCGCACCATCGCCGCGGCCTCTTCGGCGATCGCGCGCATCTTGGTCGCGTCGCCGGCGCGCATGTCGAGGATCGGGCGCACGTGCAGCGTGCCCACCGACGCGTGCGCGTACCAGGTGCCGCGCGTGCCGTGGCGCGCGAACACCTCGGTGAGGCCCGCGGTGTATTCGGCGAGGTGCTCGAGCGGCACGGCGCAGTCCTCGATGAAGCTCACCGGCTTTCCGTCGCCGCGCAGCGACATCATGATGTTCAGCCCCGCCTTGCGCACTTCCCACAACGCTTTCTGCCGCGCCTCGTCGGGCCGCTCCACCACCGTGCCCGGCAGGCCGAGCTCGCCCATCAGGTCGCCGAGCATGCCCAGTTTCGCGCGCAGCGCCTCGCGATCGTCGCCACAGAACTCGACCAGCAGCACCGCCTGCGGCTCGCCGATCAGCGCCGAATCGATCGTCGGGCGAAACACCGGGTTGGCCCGCGAGAGTTCGATCATCGTGCGGTCGACCAGTTCGACCGCGCTCGGTCCGAGCGCGACCAGGTGCTGCGCGCTCTGCATCGCCCGGTGAAAGCTCGGGAAGTTGACGACGCCGAGCGCGCGTGCGCGCGGCAGCGCACTGAGCTTCAGGTGCAGCCGGCGAAAGTACGCGAGCGTGCCTTCCGAGCCGACCAGCAGGTGCGCGAGGTTCACCGACCCGTCGCTCGTGTAGGGCCGCTCGGATCGCGGATGGAACACGTCCAGGTTGTAGCCGCCCACGCGGCGCATCACGCGCGGCCAGACGCGCTCGATCTCGTCGCGCTCCTGCGCGGCGAGTTCGAACAGCGACGAAACCAGCGACGAGGCGCGCGACGTGGCGAGCGCGCGCTTGGCCCGCTCGCCGAAGGGCCCGAAGTGCTCCTGGGTTCCGTCGGCGAGCACGGCGTCGATCCCGGTCACGTTGTGCACCATGTTGCCGTAGGCGATCGAGCGCGAGCCGCAGGAGTTGTTGCCGGCCATTCCGCCCAGAGTGGCCTGCGCCGAGGTCGAGACGTCGACCGGGTACCAGAGCCCGTGCGGCCTGAGAAAGGCGTTCAGGCGATCGAGCACGATCCCGGGCTGCACCTCTACCGTTGCGCGATCGCGATCGAAGGCCACGACCTTGTCCAGGTGCTTGCTGTTGTCGATCACCAGCGCCTCGCCCACGGTCTGCCCGCACTGGCTGGTGCCGCCCCCGCGCGGGAGGATCGGCACGCGCAACTCGCGCGCGAGTTCGATCGCCGCGAGCACGTCGGCCTCGTCGGCCGGCACCACGACGCCGACCGGATCGACCTGATAGATCGACGCGTCGGTCGCGTAGCGCCCGCGCGAGGCGCGATCGAACAGGACTTCGCCGCGGATCGTGCGCCGCAGCCGCTGCGCCAGGCGGCTGCGCGCCCCCGACGCCGGGTGCGCGACCGCGACCGCCGCGTTCGAAGCCACCGCCGCCTCAGTCCGCCGCCGCGCGCGGCGGCGCCTGGGCGAGCGCACGCAACTCCTCGAGCACGGCGTCGCGCTTGTGTCGCAGGTGCAGCTCGAGCAACTCGCGCAGCGCCGCTGCGTCGCCGGCAGCGAGCGCTTCGATCATCGCGCCGTGCTCGCGCACCGCGACATCCCACTTCTCGCGGTTGAAGTTCGATCGAAAGCGCAGGTTCTGGATGCGCAGGTTGACGCTGTCGTAGGTTTCGCTGAGCACCGGATTGCGCGCGCAGCGATTGATCGCCTGGTGGATGCCGCGATTGAGCCGGTAGTAGAGCGGCAGGTCGCGCCGGGCGTGCGCCGCGAGCATCTCGAAATGCATCGCCCGGATTTCGTCGAGTTCGGCAGCCGACCTGCGCGTCGCGGCGAGCTCTCCCGAGAGCCCCTCGAGCGAGGCCATCAGCTCGAACAGGTGCTCGACGTCGCCCGGCGAGAGCGTCGCGACGATCGCGCCCCGATTGGGATTGAGCTCCACCAGCCGCTCGCCGGCGAGCACCTTGAACGCCTCTCGCAGCGGCGTGCGCGATACGCGCAACTGCTCGCACAGGACACGCTCGTTCAGCCGCGAGCCCTGCGCGAGCACTCCCTCGGTGATCATCTCCCGCAGGCGACCGGCAACCTCCTCGTGCAAGGCGCGGCGCTCGATCGGAATCGCGGCCGGCGACCCGGAGACTTGCCCAGAGCTACGATCGGTTTGCATTCAATTCCGGAATTCCGGGTGAAATCGCGGTTGCAGGCGAGCTATTTTGCATTCAAAATGCGAAACGATCAATTGTGGAGCGATCGATGAAACTCGCGAACGGGCTCGCGCTGAACTCGCACCCGAGCGGACGCCACTTCCTGCAGATCCCGGGGCCGACCAACGTCCCGGACCGGATCCTGCGCGCGATGGACTACGCGACGATCGATCACCGCGGGCCCGAGTTCCAGCAGCTGGGCAGATCGGTCCTTGGCGGAATCCGCCGGATCTTCGCGACCACGCAGCCGGTGGTGATCTACCCGGCCTCGGGCACCGGCGCGTGGGAAGCCGCGCTGGTCAATACGCTCTCGCCCGGCGACACGGTGCTGATGTGCGAGACCGGGCAGTTCGCCGCGCTCTGGCGCAAGCTCGCGCTGCGCCTGGGCCTCGAGGTCGAGTTCATCGCGGGCGACTGGCGCCACGGCGCCGACCCGCAGGCGATCGGCCGCGCGCTCGACGCCGACGCAGGTCGGCGGATCAGGGCGGTGTGCGTGGTGCACAACGAGACCTCGACCGGCGTGACCAGCCGCGTGAGCGAGGTGCGTGCGGCGATCGACACCGCCGCCCACCCGGCGCTGCTGCTCGTGGACACGATCTCGTCGCTCGGTTCGATCGACTACCGGCACGATGAATGGGGCGTCGACGTGACCGTTGCCGGATCGCAGAAAGGACTGATGCTCCCACCCGGGCTGTCGTTCAACGCGCTCAGCGCGAAGGCGCTCGCGGCGTCGAAGACCGCGCGCCTGCCGCGCTCGTACTGGGACTGGGGCGAGATGCTCGCCGCCAACGAGAACGGGTTCTTTCCGTACACCCCGGCGACCAACCTGCTCTACGGCTTGCACGAGGCGATCGCGATGCTGCTCGAAGAGGGCCTGGACGCGGTCTTCCAGCGGCACCGCCGCCATGCCGAGGCGACCCGCGCCGCGGCGCGCGCCTGGGAACTCGAGATCCTTTGCCTGGACCCGCGCGAGTACAGCCCGGCGCTGACCGCGCTGCTGCTGCCCGAAGGCCACAGCGCCGACGCGCTGCGCAAGGTTGCGCTCGAGCGTTTCAACATGTCGCTGGGCCAGGGACTGGGAAAGGTGGCCGGCAAGGTGTTCCGCATCGGGCACCTGGGCGACTTCAACGATCTGATGCTCGTCGCCACGCTCGGTGGCGTCGAGATGAGCCTCGCGTTGTCCGGCGTCCCGCACCGTGCGGGCGGCGTACAGGCCGCGATGCAGGTCCTGGCGGCGGCGCAGCCGCACACGACCCGGCGAGTACCGGCGCCGAGCGAAGCAGTGTGAGAAACATAGCAGTGTGAGAAACGAAGCGGTGTGAGAAACAGAGCGGTCCGGGAAAGCGCACCGGCCAATTCACCAACCAGTATTGAACGAGGAGACACAGATGAACAAGACGTCACGCAGCCCGATCATGCTCCAGGCGCGCCGCGCGCTGCTGGCCTCGGTCGCCGCCGGCACCGCGGCCTTCGCGCTTTCGGCGGGCGCGCAGCCGGTCGAGATCAAGCTCGGCCACGTGGGCGAACCCGGCTCGCTGTTCCAGGCGAGCGCCGAGGAGTTCGCCGCGCGCGCCAATGCCAAGCTCGGCTCAAGGGCCAAGGTGATGGTATTCGGCTCCAGCCAGCTCGGCGGCGACAAGGAGCTGCTGCAAAAGCTCAAGCTCGGCACGGTCGATCTTGCACTGCCCTCCACCGTCATGTCCTCCGAGGTCGACCTGTTCGGCATTTTCGAGATGCCCTACCTGGTCAAGGACCGCGAGCACATGAAGAGAATCGAGCGCGACGTTGTCTGGACCGCGCTCGCGCCCGAGGCCGAGAAAAAGGGCCTCAAGGTCGTCGCGGTGTGGGAGAACGGCTACCGCCACATCACCAACAACAAGCGCCCGATCAACGTTCCCGACGACCTCAAGGGCGTCAAGCTGCGCACGCCCGAAGGCAAGTGGCGCGTGAAGATGTTCCAGGCCTACGGCGCGAACCCGAGTCCGATGAAGTTCTCCGAGGTCTTCACCGCGCTGCAGACCGGCGTGATGGACGGCCAGGAGAACCCCTTCACCCAGATCTACAGCGCCAAGTTCCAGGAAGTGCAGAAGTACCTCTCGCTCACCGGGCACGTGTACACGCCGGCCTACCTGACCGCGGGCTCGAAGAAGTGGGCATCGCTGCCGGCCGACGTGCGCAAGATCCTCGAGGACACGGCCAGGGAGACGCAGGCCTTCGTGCACCAGACCGCGGCCAAGGAAGAAGACGCGCTGCTGGCCAAGCTCAAGGCGGGCGGAATCCAGGTGAACTCGCCGAACAAGGACGCATTCATCGCGGCGTCCAGGCCGGTGTACGAGGAGTTCGGCCAGGAGGTCAAGGGCGCGCAGCCGCTGATCGACAAGGCGATCGCGCTGGGCAAGTAGGCCGATCCGGG
>JAHDXY010000260.1:0-2865 GCA_023384005.1 Burkholderiaceae bacterium
CAAGGTGGAACAGGTGGCGCTGCCGCTGTATCCGCAGTTCGGCACCGAACCCAACGGCTACTACATCCCCCCGCGCTGGGTGCCTCGGCCCTACCTGCGGCAGATGTTCGGACCCGGGGCCGACGAGGCGGTAGAGAAGTACAGCCACCCGTCGCGTGAACTGCTGGCCGTGCTCCAGTTGTTCCGGGCGTCCCAGACCATCGTCTTCAAGTACGAGATCGTTGAGGGGAAGAAGGTTTTCGAAACCAACCTTGACGGCAAGAAGTGGGAGATGTTCAACGACACGGTGATCGGGTACGACAGGAATGGCAAGGAAGTGGCCCGGGTCGCCGTCGAGGAGCCGAAGTTCGAGCGCCCGGCGAAGCACTACAACTCGATCTAGGGGAGCGGATTCGCGATGCGCGCAATCGAGGGTGTGACCAGATCGCAAGCCCGTAGCCAGGCGTACTCGTTCCTGGCGTGCGCCCTGTCGCATCCGCACGACGCACAACCCGATTTGCTCAGGGAGCAGTATGGTCTCCTGCCAGAAAGTCTGGAAACGCTCGCCGACTCGGCCGTCAGTCAGGCAGTGGATGCGCTACGCCCCGCGATCGCCGCGTTGACCGCCGAGTCGCTCGAAGACGCGTACACGCGATGTTTTGGGCACGCGATGTCCAAGGACTGTCCTCCATACGAGGCCGAATACGGTCAGGCGCATATCTTCCAGAAGACGCATACGCTCGCCGATGTCGCGGGGTTCTACCGGGCTTTCGGGCTCGATCTGTCGGCTGACTGCCATGAGCGCGTGGATCATGCCGCGGTGGAACTCGAGTTCATGCATTTCCTGTGCCTGAAGGAGGCTTACGCGCTGGCGAACGAGCACCCGGCGGAACGCCTCTCCCTGTGCCGTGACGCGCAAAGCAAGTTCCTTCGCGAGCACGTTTGCCGATGGTCGTTCGGATTCGCGCGCCGACTGTCGGCCAAAGCCGGCGACACCGTGTATCGCGAACTGGGTCAACTGCTTGCGGTCTTCCTCGAGACGGAGTTGCGGGCGCTCGGATTGGGGCCCGCAGACGTCGCCGGTCCGGACATGATCGAGGAAGGCTCCCACGGGTTGCCCGAAGCGGACACCGAGCAGCCCACGGGTTGCGATGCATGCCATGACCGTGAGGGATTGCGATGAAAGCGAACAAGCTCGCCAGGCAACGCCGGCTCCTTCTCGGTGCCCCGATCGCTGCAGCGGCGGGTTGGCCGTTGTTGGCCGCTCGTCGTGCGCATGCGCAGCAAAAGGCGTCGCTTCTCGCGAAGTCGATGGCGAAGATCCCCACATCGCCCGAGGATCCCGAATGGGAAAACGCAGACGCGCTCGACATCCCGCTGTCGCCCCAGGCGGTGGTCAAGCCGCGGGTCTATGAAACGTCGATCACGGGCGTGGCAGTTCGCGCGCTCTACGACGAAGACCGGCTCGCGCTCAGGCTGGAGTGGGGCGATGCGGCGGAGGATTCGATGAAAGGCGGAGCGAGGGCGTTTCGCGACGCTCTGGCAGTGGAGTTTCCCTCGGATCCCAAGCAGGGCATACCGTTCTTCGGCATGGGCGAGCCCGATCGCCCTGTCACGATCTATCAGTGGAAATCGGATTGGCAGTCAAATGCCAACAACGATGTCAGCGAAAAGTATCCGCGCATGGTGGTTGACTGGTACCCCTTTTCGGGCCGCAATCCGGGTGAAATCGCCGAGGCGGCCAACTATGGCGCCAAGGAGGCCGACAAGGCATTCCTCACTTCCTGGGCGGCCGGCAACACGCTCGGCGACCCGGTGCTGCAGGCGCAGCGGTCGGTGGAAAAACTCGTCGCGCGCGGATTCGGAACGATAACGCCGGTCGCCGACGAGCAACAGGACGGCGTAGCCAATGCAGTGTGGAAAAACGGCAAGTGGATGGCAGTCCTCACTATTCCGCGCGCCCAGGAGAAGTTCACTTTCGCGCGGGGCCAGACCGTGCCGGTGGCGTTCGCCGCGTGGGATGGCGCGAAAGGCGAACGCGGCGGGGAGAAAGCGGTTTCGACCTGGTACTTTCTGAGCTTCGAGCAACCGGTCAGTGCGTGGACCTATGCTGCGCCGTTGCTGGTGGTGGCCGGCGCGGCCGCGGTCGAGGTCGCAGGCCTGCGCGGGTTGCGCGCGCGCCGATCGATACCCGGGGCCGATCGATCATCTGGCGCAGCTCTGCGCGAACGCATCGCGGATTTCCGGGCGAAGCTGACGCGCCGCGGCAAGCGAGGCGCCTGAACGATGACGAGCACGCTCGAGACCGCCGGGCGCGTTGGGTTGCAAGGCACTGCCGCAGCGACACCGGGAACGTCGTCCGCGTCGGCAATTCCCTACATCGTTTCCTGGAACCTGACGCGACGGTGCAATCTCGCGTGCGCGCACTGCTATCTGGACGCCGTGCGACGAAGAACGCAGGCGCGCGACGAGCTGGACACCGAAGCGTCTCGTGCGGTCATCGATCAGCTCGGACGGACGGCGCCCGGCGCGATGCTCGTGCTCACCGGGGGTGAACCGCTGCTGCGCCTCGATCTCGCGCAACTGGTCAAGGCAACCGTCGATGCGGGTCTGATGCCCGTCGTCGGAACCAACGGCACTTTGCTCGACAGCTCACGCGCCGAATCGCTCAGGGACGCGGGGGCCGCGGGCGCGGGCATCAGTCTCGATTCATCCGAACCGCGGTTTCACGATCGGCTGCGTGGCGCGTCGGGTGCATGGGCTGGCGCGCGCCGGGGGATCGCGGCGGCGGGCGCGGCGGGGCGCGCGCGTGTGGGGGGCACCCCCGGGGTAGGATGAAACCCCCGCGGCCCGCCCCCCCGCCCCCCACGCGCCCCGCCGGTGGGC
>JAHDXY010000260.1:2875-5857 GCA_023384005.1 Burkholderiaceae bacterium
TGGCGCGCCAAGCAGGGCTGGCAATCGTGTTCCAGACCACGGTGTTCGAAGAGAACCGCCACGATCTGGCCGCGCTTGCCGATCTCGCGCAGCGTCAGGGCGCGATGGCGTTCAATGTGTTCTTCCTGGTGTGCACCGGCCGCGGCGTGACGCAGACCGATCTCGGATCGGAGAGTTACGAGGAAGTGTTGCGCGAAATCGTGCAGCTGCAACAGATCCACCCCGGGTTGAAGATCCGCGCCCGCTGCGCACCTTACATGCGCCGCGTACAAGGGTTGCAAGCGGGCCAGAGCAGCGAGGGCTTCGCGGACTGGTCCAGTGCTTGCCTCGCGGGCAGGCGCTATTTCCGTATCACTGCGCAAGGGCAGATCACACCGTGCCCGTATATACCCGACGTCGCCGGCGATCTGCGCCGCGAGTCGTTGGCGACGATCTGGGAAACGCACCCTGTTTTTCATCGGCTGCGCAACGAAGTTCCAACTGGGAAATGCGGGAAGTGCGATTACCGTTACAGCTGCGGCGGCTGTCGCGCCCGGGCTTTGGCGCGTTACGGGGACGTAATGGCCGAAGACCCGAAGTGCGACTACGTCACGCCGCAGGAGTTCGCGGCAGAAGCGCCGGCAGCCGTGGCGAGTAGTTCCCTCGTGGCGTGGCAACCCGAGGCCGAACAACGCCTGCAGCGTATCCCTGCGTTCGTGCGCGCGTTCGTGAAGGCGCGAGTCGAACAGCACGCCGTGCAGCAAGGCATGACCCTCATCACCGCAGAGTTCCTCGCCGCGCGGCGGCCCGCAGTGCTTCCAACAATTGAACGCCGCCCGCAGTAGCGCTTCGAGCGGGTATCGCCATGGCCTCGACCCCGCCACGAGGTGCGGATCAGCCGACCGACTCCACGAGCGCGCCGCCTCGGTTCTGCGGCTGTATCTGGCGTGCAAAGCGCACCGCATCGAGGCCACTATGATGAGCAGCATCTCCGAAGTCCTCGGCGCCGACCATCGCGACTGCGACGCGCTGTTTGCGTCGGTCGCCGAGACCGCCGAGAGGGGTGAATGGTCGAATTGCCGCGAGCGCGTTGCCGCGTTCAGCCAGTCGCTCAAGCACCATATGAAGATCGAGGAACAGGCGCTGTTTCCGGCCTTCGAGGAGGCAACCGGGATTGGCGGCGGGCCGACACGGGCGATGCGGCACGAGCATCGGCAGATGCTGGCGCTCCTCGATGCTGTCGCGGCTGCGGCCGCCGCGCACGACGCAGCGCGCTTCCGCGCGGCTGCGCGATCCTTCACAACGTTGATGTCGTCGCACGGCGCCAAGGAAGAAACCGTGCTCTACCCGATGTGCGACGAGTTGCTGCGCCAAATGAGCGGCGAGCAGCTTTGGCAGATGGTGCCGCGGCCCTGAGTGGTGTCAGGTGCGATGGAGCCGGGCTTCGGCCCGCCGGGGGCGTCGACATTCGCTCCGAAAGGCCGCTCGGGCACGGCGAAGTTGTCGGCCATCGAACGAGAGCGGAGATTCCCGGCGGAGAAAGTGATTCTTGGCTTCGACGGATCGTCGAGGTCTTATGGACAGCGCAATCAAACCGACGAAGGCGGCTAGCAATCGAAGGATCATTTGTAACGATCCCGCACGCTGCGACCATGACGCAGCTCATTGAAGGTCGCGCCGCCGGGTTGGTCCGGCCGGGATCGAATACCGGTGGGCGACGGCGGACGAACTGCCCTCAGCCGGACAAGCAATTTGCTTTCAATAATTATCTACAAAGTTATTGACAATCTTGTCGACCATCTCCAGGATGTGAGGCAAGCTCACACTGTGGGCGATCGTCGCCAGGAATTCGGTCGCCACGCCCGACTAATCAGGAGGTGGACATGGACGCTTCGCCTTGCTTCCGAGCACCGCGAGCCGTGCTCTGGCCGACGCTGAAAGCGGCTAGACAAGGAAGCGGGAGGGGAGAAGCCTCGCGATCCAGCGGCGTCGATGGGCCATGTGGAGTTCTGACAGCTACTCAAAGGATGAAGGCGTCTCATGGACAAGGTTACGACAATTGCTGTGGACATCGGGAAGCGGGCACTCAGTGCGTCCTGGGTGGATCCGCAGACGGGCGAGATTGGTCCGACGCCGATGACACGGGTGAAGTTCGAGGAATTCACACGCGCACGTGAGCCGAGCCGGGTAATGCCGCAGGCTGGTGGCGGTGGTGGCATCTATCAACAAGATGGTGCGTTTCGCCTGGGCGCTCGCGACGCGCGGACTGGGGTACCAGCAAGACCTCGGCGCGCAAGCAGTGTAGCCGATCAACACTCAAGACATTAGCTACTTAGAGAGAAATCCCAGCAGCCTGCAGCAAGCTTTCGGATGACGGCGGGGCGGTCAGTAGGGCCGTATGCAAGCGGGGCAGGATGGTCTTGATGTTGAAGCGAGAGTTGAAGCGGTACCAGAACTTGGCGAGGTAGCGATGGGCGTATTGAGCGAAACCCACGGCGTGGTAGGTGCCGCTGATGGCATTCTTCAGATTGCCCAGCAACGTGTTGACCGCATTGAACCGCAGCAGCCTCACGCTGCCCTTGTCGCCGCCAGTGAAGTGGCGCTCATGCTCGGCTCCGACGGTAGTGGTGGCGCAAGAGCGCCACAGTCCGTCGGAGACGACGGTGGCCGAAGGCGCGATGTGGCTGGCGGCGAAGATGGCAACCTCTTGTTCGGTATGGGGTTGCTGCCGCGGACACGCCAGAGCCGGATGCCCGCCGTGCGTGGTCTGGAGCGCCGCGACGAAGGGCACCTTGTTCTGCGAACCTCGGCCGGCCTTGCCGCCAGAGAGTTCGCCGCCCAGGTAGGCGTCGTCCATCGCCACGCGCCCAGTGAGCTCGCGCCGGTCCTCGCGCAGGTGCATCGCCTCCATGATCTTGTGCTTGATCGGCCACGCGCTGCGATAGCTGAACCCGAGTTGGCGCATGGGTTCGAGGGCCGAGGCGTTGTTCTTGGACTGGGTCA
>JAHDXY010000260.1:5867-6590 GCA_023384005.1 Burkholderiaceae bacterium
ACAGCGCCAGCTTGGTGGACTCGAAGATCGCGACGTTGATCGGGCCGCACTGGTGGGCGCAGAAGCCCAACGCCGGGCAGGCGAACCCGGTGGGCCAACACGCCGCCGCCAGTGTTGCACGGCACTTCGCCTTGGTTCCGCATCGTTCGTAGAACTCAGGCATCGACAGCCCAGGTTGAAACTGCACTCGATTCATCTTCATGGCACGCCATCTCCTGTGCGGATGCAGCTATGTTCGGCCCCCACTGGCTCACCAAGTGAGCCTGCTGAGATTTCTCGCTAATCAGCACACATCAACGGAGGAAACATGAGGCAATTCACCCAGAACCTCGCGGCACTCATTTGTGCGAGCGCGTTTTTTGGCACCGCTCAAGCTCAAGCTCAAGCTCAAGCTCCAGTCGTCCTGAAGATGCAGTCCGTCACGCCGACCAGCATGGTTCTGTACGACAACTTCACCTTCTTCGCGGAGCGCGTCAGCAAGCTCTCCGGGGGAGCACTCAAGATCGATACGATGCCGGTGGGGCAGATAGTGCCGGCTTTCGAGGTGCTTGACGCCACGAACAAGAAGGTGCTCGACGGCGCGCACTCTTGGTCGGGCTTCTGGGTCGGCAAGAACAGGGCCGCGATCCTCTGCACGGGCGGCCCGGGTGGAACTTTCGGCATGGACACCATGGACGCCATCGGCTGGATGTACCACGGCGGTGGAATCGATTTGTGCACCGA
>JAHDXY010000261.1 GCA_023384005.1 Burkholderiaceae bacterium
CTCCAGCCCCTTGGCGACATAGCCCATCTGGAAGCGCTCGAAGATCGGCCAGATATCGAGCAGCGCGGCGATCCCTTCGGGTGTGACCGGTGTGGGATTGCCATCGGCATCACCCACGCTCTCCCAATCGAGGATGGCACGTTGGGCCAGCGCCTTGCCGAAGACCACGGCGATCTCGTCGTCGGTCGTTCCCTCGGGCAAACAGCGCACGACGGGATCGCTGCGTGCGGCGACCATCAGCGCGGTGGTCAGCGGCTCGACCCGGACGCGCACGCCGAGGCCGAGATCGAGCCAGTACGGCTCTCGTGCGAGGTTCAGGCGCAGCATGATCAGTACTCCTCGATGGCGTTGATCAGGGTGACGGTGCACATCCGGCCCAAGCCGCCGTCGCGCGCGGCCTGCCAGTCGAAGGTCGCCTGCACGCCCTGCGGTCCTGCAATCTCGATCCGTGGGCGGGGCAGATAGACGGCATGCGCCACCAGCGTCAGGCTTTCGCCCGAGGGCATTGTGTAGCCAAAACTCATCTCGCAGGGATCGCCATTGATCGCCTGCGTTACCAGCAGTTGATCGGCGAAGCGGACTTCGATCCGCCCCGTCAGGGCGGCAATCGACGGGTCCGCGCCATCGATGCGCCCGTCCGAGCGGATGGTTTCCACCCGGTCGAGATTGTTGGCATAGGTGATCTCGGCCGAGACGATGTTGCCCAGCGCCGTGCCGTTGCGGGTGATGGCGCCGTTGAAATGGCCGAAGCGCTGCAGGGCGAGGTCCGCCAGCGTGCCGGCAGCCGAAGCCGCGGCGGTGGATTCGCCCTGCGCCACGAGGCTCGCGGTGGCGGTGAGCAGCCCCGAGCGTTGCATCTGCCAGGACAGCGTGTCGAGCACGCAGCCGGAATACATGGCGAAACGCGGCACCTCTGGCATACCGGTTTCGATCGACAGGCTGGGCAGCACCCAGCCGCCCGAGCGGAACTCGTGGCTGTAAGGCGCGTCGGCTCCGGTGGTGGTCGGCTGGCCGAAGGCTGCCTTCAGCCAGAAGCCGAAAGCCTGCGCGTCGATCGGCACGACGACATTGCCGTCCGCCGTCACCGCATCCTTGATGGGCGGCAGCGGATCGCGCCCATAGCCCAGCAACTCGCTGTTCAACAGCGGCTGTTCCGCGCCTAGCGTCGCGCTGGCGAAGGGAATGCGCGTGAAGCCAGAAGCGGGCGGCGTGCCATATGTGGTCTCGAACGCCAGCGCCATCTGCGCCCGCGCCCCCTGGGCTCGTGCCATGGTGTGTCTCCTCGGATTGTCAGGTGGGTCAGGCCAATGGGTCGGCGGTGGTGTAGTGCAGTATGACCGGTATCACGGCCGCTTTCAGGCTGGCGGCACCGTCAACGGGGAGATCGACCGGGCGCGGTGCCTCCGCTTCGATCCAGTCGCATCGGCCGCCCAGCGTGCGGTCGGCAGAGATTGCCGCGCCGATGCTGGCGCAGAGCGTGGCAAAGGCAGTGTCGCGGTCGGCGCCTTGCACGACCGCCTCGATCTCGGCCCGGTGTTGGTAGTGGTAGCGCAGGGGTGACAGCGTCACGCCGGGTTCGCCCGGCTCGCCGTCGCGCAGAATCATCAGGCCTGCGGCGGGAACGCGCTCGGGCAGCACCTCGCCGCGCAGCACCGGCACATGCGGCACCGTGCGCAACAGGTCCGCCAGGGCGGCGAGGATGGTTTCGTGGGGTGTCATCCGATCTTTCCTTCGACCCAATTCGCGACAATCGCGCCAGGGATGGCCTCCTGCGCCTTTGCAGCATCGCGCGCGAGGTCGAGCCGCTTGCGGAGCTGCACCTGTGGCACGAGCAGGAAGATCGGCACGGTGGTCACGCCGCGGCCCGTCCTCGATCTGCTCGCCACGGCGCGTCCACGTGCATTGAGCCGCCCTTCGGCGACCAGCAGGCTCGGCCCCGTTCGCCGATAGACGAAGCGCAGGCGTAGCCCCGACCGACGTTCCCATTCCCCGGGCGTGATGCGCCCACCGCGCGCGGACTTGCCCGCAGCCGGCGTGGGGATCGCCAGCCAGAACCCGTTGCGGGAGCGGATCAGCGGGCCGGTGTCATGGGCGCCGATGATGACCGGGGCTTTCGACCAGACCACCGCCGCCGCGCTGAGGCTGGGCCGGCCTTTCGGGAACTGCTCGGAGCGGATTGTGTTGGCGAGGCGCTGACCGAGGCCTGCGCCGGTGATCTGCGCGCGCCAGGACGATTTCACGCTGTTGCCGGCCTCGCTGACAGCCTGGCTCACGGCCCGCTCGCCCGCCTTGATCTCGGCGGCCATCATGGCGACGAGGTCAGGGGTGATATCGAGCTGCAACCTCATGCCGGCCTCAGATCGACGGTCCAGACCAGCCGCTCGCGGTCGCGCACCGGCTCACCTTGAATGAGGAAAGCCTCTCCGTCGATCTCGACGCGGTCACCCGGTCTTGGGTTTGGCACCTCGGCCACACGCAGATCGATGCGCGTGGTTTCCGACCAGAGCCGGGCCTCGCCAAACCCCGTGACCTCATCCGCACGGCGGGGGACCACGCGGACGAGTTTCGGGGTGCCACCGTCCGCGATATAGGTCGCATCGCGCGCGATGTTCGGGTCGGCGAAGAGGTTGTCGACGGCGGCGGCGAAGACCGACATGCGCGCGCCCGTCAGTTCGAGCTGTGCAGGCGGATCGCGAGGCGCGGGCGCTTGTTCACCGGCAGGATCGAGGCCTCGGTCATCAGGTCGATCCAGCGGCCCTTGGCATCCATCATCTGGCGCGCATAGAGCGGCAGGCCCACGGTGTTGGCGGTCTCCAGGAGGTTCGCGGGCCCGCCATAGGTGGTGAAAGTGTCGAACGTGCCCATCGGGAAGGCGATGCCCTCGCCGGTGGGGATCAGCCGCTCGGACGTGCCGTTCGAGAGGGTGACCGAGCCGTTGTATTCCTCAAACAGGATCCCCGCGAAGGGGAAGGCGCGGCGCATGTCCTCGCGGAGCGGCTGGCCGCCGGTCGCCGAGAAGAACTTGTAGGCGTCCTCGGTCTTCGGGTGGCTGATCAGCTTGTCGAAGAATTCGGAGCTGACCAGCGCATGGGCGGTGGTCATGGTCTCGCCCTTGAGGTTGTCCTCGATCGCGCGCAGGGTCGTGCGGACTTTGCCTTGGACATTCGTGCCCGCCGTGCCGAAGACAAAGTCGACCGAGATCTGCTCGAGCCCGAATTCGGTGAAGTAGTTGTAGAGGGTCGTGCCCGCGCCGTCCTTCACGATGCCGCGCAGCGCGTTCATCTCCATGTATTCGCGGGTCTGGGCATGCTTGCGGCGCATCAGCGTCAGCTTGCGGTTCATGACCTCGACCAGCGGATCGGCCGCATCCGAGACGCCCAGCGCGGGCATGCCCTGAATGTCTGCGGGCAGGATCACGTCGTCATGCGGGATCCAGGGCAGGGCGAAACTGCGCATCGAGCGCGACTCGCGGTTGCCCACCGTGGCCGGCGCGCCGAGTGGGACCGAAGGCAGGAGGCTCAACACCCCTTCGCGCTGTTCGATCACGATGGAGCGTTGGGTGACGCCTTCAAAGCGGAAGAGGCCGATCTGGCCGAGGCGGGTGTAGAGGTTGGGCAGGATGTTGATGGCCTGCGTCATCTCGGCGAGCGAATAGCCGCCCGCGTCAAACGGGTTGCGGGTGATGGTCATGGGGAACTCCGGGGGAAAGAGTGGGGCGCGAGAGCGCGATGGGGAGAACGGGCGATCCGCCTGATCAGGCGGTGTCGCGGGGCACGATGCCGAGCGCGGCCAGCTGGCCGTGCTTGGTGGCGGTCTTGGGCGCATCATCGACGGTGGCGTCAAAGACGAGCGCCGCCTTCGAGACGATAGCAGGGCCGCGCGCGACCACCACGCCGATGGCGTCGGTGGCGCTGGCATCGACCGCGTAGAGCAGAACGGCAGTTGCAGTCTGGGCACCATCCGAGCCGCCCGATGTGGCGAGCTTGTACTTGCCGCTCGCGGTGATGCGGCCCAGCACGGCGCCGACGGGATAGTTGGTCCCTTCGAGCAGCGTGACGGTCTCGCGGTTGAAGTTCGGGTTGACCTCGTACTTGAGGACATCGCCCATGGTATTGGGTTGGTGAAGGACGGTCATGGCAGGGGCTCCTGTTCGAAAGATGCAAGCGCTGAGCCCTGCTGAGATCAATCAGCGGGGGTCATGGCAGTGGATTGATCGAGGAAGTGACAGCCGTTGCGGGCGCCGCCTGGCGTCAGCGATGGGCTCCAGAGGCCGCGGCGCGTTTGGCGGCTGCGACGATTGGGCTCTCGGCCTTTCTGGGGATCACCGGTGAGGGCGCGGCGGCAACAACATCACGCGCGTCAGAGGCATCGGCAGCGCGTTGCAGCACAAGTTTGCGCAGGGCTTCGGGGGTGGTGCCCTCGCGGAGCGCCTTCGCCGCGTCGATGGCGATGCCGAGACGGCCCGCCTGCGCCGCGATCTCGGCGATCTCCGCCGCCGCCTCGCGAAGCTGCGCCGAGAGCTCGGCCAGATTGCCCGCCTGCGGGGCGGTCGGGGCGGGGGCAGCGACCGCAGCAGCGGGCGGTTGAGTTTCAGCGGGGGACGGGTCCGCAACGGCAGGTGGATCATCGGTGGTATCAGGTTCAGCATCGTCGATGTCCGTCACATCGATTCCGGTGTCCTGCGGGCTGTCGTCGGGATGGTTCTCGGTGGCCATGATTGCCTCCTGTCCGGGGTGGGGAAGGGATGCGCACCGGAGGCGCGCGGGTGAAATGATCGGTGTGCGTGCCAGCATCTGCCGGAAGGCAGCAAAGCCGCGCGCCAGATCAATGACCTCGTCCGCAAGGCCAGCGGCGACAGCATCCGCCCCGCGATAGGTCGCGGCCTCGGTGGCCAGCGCGGCCTCATGACTGATCTTTCCAGAACGCCCGGCGGCCACGGTCTCCGCGAACAGGAACCGCAGCACATCGATCTCGCGCTGGATGTCGTCACGCACGGCTTCGGGCAGGGGCTGATACGGATTGCCATCGACCTTGTGCTGGCCCGAGTGGATCAGCGTCACGCGCACCCCGTCCTGATCGAGCCGCCCGCTGAGGTCGGCATGGAGCACCACGACGCCGATGCTGCCAAGCGAGCCGGTGCGCGGCAGCAGGATGCGATCCGCCTGGCTCGCCAGCGCATAGCCTGCCGAGAAGGCGTGCTCGGCCACGAAGGCCCAGACGGGTTTGGCCCCTCGGATGGCACGAATGCGATCAGCAAGATCGAAGACACCGGCGATTTCGCCGCCAAAACTGTCGATTTCCAACGCGAGGCCGCGCACGGCCGGATCGCTGGCCGCCGCCTCGATCTGGGCGGCGATGCCCTCATAGCTGGTCTGGCCCGAGGATTGTCCGATCCAGCCGCCACGATGGATCAGCACGCCGGCGATCTCGATCACGGCAATGCCGTCCACGACCGGATAGGGCGCATCGCCATGCTGGCGGTAGCTGTCAGCCAGACCGCCAGCCAGCAAGCTGGCGCGAGCGGGCGAGGCGGTCGTAGGGGCGGCATCGACGGCTTCAACGGTATCGACCGTCTCGACCAGTCGCCCCAGGATGCGCGGCCCGAGGCCCGACAGGAAGGCCATGGCCTTGGAGGGTTCCACCAACAGCGGCGTGTTGAAGGCGCGCGCGGCAATGCGGGCGTGGAGCATCAAGTCTGGTCCTCGTCTGGGCGCGGGCGGTCCTCCGCGTCATCGGTTTCATCTTGTGTGTCTGCTGGCTCTCCCTCGAGCGGCACTGCCTGCACGCCCTGTGCGGGCGAGCCGGGGCGGCGAAAGTCGAGGCCCAGCGCCCGTTCGCGGGCACGTTCCGCCGCGATTTCGCGATCTACCTGCTCGGCGTCGTAGCCGCGCTCGGCGATGGCCTGGGTGCGGGATTTCAGGCCCGCCTCGATCTGGGCGATCTCCGCATTCGCGTCCTTCAGCGGATCGACCCAGTCCCACTTGGTGGGCAGCCAGTCGGCGGTGAGCAGCCGCGCGCGGTTGGCTTCATAGCCGGGCAGGGTGAGCGCGCCTGACAGCACGGCCGCATCCATCCAGCGCGCATAGACCGGGCGACACAGCTGCCAGACCATGACCGAATGCTGCCAGGCCGAGACACGGCGGCGGAATTCGATCAGCGCCAGGCGCGAGTTCGAGAAGTTCCCCTTCACCATGTCATTGGCGAGATAGGGATAGGGGATGCCCAGCGCGGCGGAAATCTGCAGCAATGTCCGGTACTGGAACGGCTCATAGGTTGCTCCGCTGTCGGCCGGTTGGCCGATGGTCACGTCCTCGCCCGGGTCCAGCCGCACGATCTGGCCGGGGCTGATTTCGACGCCCGCAGGTGTGTCGTCATCTTCCACAGGCGCCAGCGGGTTCTCCGGCGCAGGCGAGGTCACGAACATCGCGTACATGGCCGCGACCTTCTTCCGGTCGAGCTCGGCATCGTCATACTGATCGAGCAGGAACAGCTTCACGATG
>JAHDXY010000262.1 GCA_023384005.1 Burkholderiaceae bacterium
CGAACGCGAGACCGATCTCGCGCAGGGACAACGACGACTGAAGGCGCTCGAGACGCTGCACGAGCGCCACGAGTCCGAGCTTCGCCTGCGCAGGCGCCGCACCGAGCAGATACAAACCGACGAATTCGCGACGCAAGTGTACTTGCGCAAACGCCGAGAGGAATGACAATGATCGACCAGCTCAAATCGAGTTCGGCACACACCGACCCCGCTTCCGCCGCCCGCGGCGAACCGCGCAGCGCCGGTGGATTCGACGCCGCGATGGCTGCAGCGCTGCTCGGAGGCGACAGTTGCGCTGGCGAGGGCGATGCGCCGCTCGCGGCGCCGACGGACTGCGCTGACCCCGCACGAGCAGCGCCGGAAACGCTCGGGGACGACGCGCAAGCGCCCGGCCCTTCGACCGATCGGGGACTTCCCGGATTCGCCGGACAGACCGCACTCGACGCGAACCCGCTGTCGCTTGTGCTATCGGATTCGAAGCCGCATCCGGACGCGTTCGCAGCCACCGGCGCGGCCGCTGGAGCTGCGAAGACCGCGACGACTGTCGCGACCGCCGCCGCGGCAACCGCTGCGGCAACCGCTGCGGCAACCGCTGCGACGACCGCTGCTACGACCGCTTCGACCGCCGCCGCTTCGAGCGCCGCAGCGGGCACTGCGAGCACCGGCACGAGTTCCGGTGCCGCCACCTCTGCGGCTCCGGGTGGGCCAGGCGATGCATCGACCCAGGCCGCGAAGGGCAAGGCGGTCGTCGCCGCCGCGACGACCGCGATCGCGATTGCCCCCGAGGCCGGAACCGAAGCCTCGTCGGGGCAGCCCGCGGCATCGGTAGCGCCCGCGAGCGCGGCGCCGAGCTCGGCCCCCGGCGCCGGGACGACCGCAGCGGCGACGAGCAATGCCACCCGGCCGGGCGCTGCGAGCGCCAGGCCGACGGCTTCGCGCGCGAACACCGCCGTATCCGGTCCCCAGTCCACCGGGGTGGCGAACGCCGCGGCCGCGCCCGAGGACTCTGCGCTGCTGCCTGGCGCGAACGTCGCCGCGGTCGCCGCGGGCGGCGCTGACGAGGGCCAGACGGGTGACACCGGGCGGGCGCGCGCGCCGCGCGCGGTGCGCCCGACCCCGGGCGCGAAAGTAACGCTGCGTTCGCACGCCGCGACCGAGTACACCCCCGCCGCGGCCGCCGCCGCCACGACAGGCAGCGCTGCGGCGACGCAGACCTACGACGTGCGCGATACGCTCGAGTTCGCGGCGCGGCGCGGGGGCGGCGACGCGGCGCTTCCGACGGCCGCTCAGGCGGCGCTCGCGCACGCGGGCGGCGCGATCGGATCGTCGCCACTGCACACGCCGGTCGCGGCGGCACCCGCGCAACTCGCCGTCGCGGCGCCACTGCAGTCGGCGCAATTCGCGCCCGCGTTCTCGGCGCAAGTTGCCTCGATCGCCGCGCAGGGAATCGGGTCGGCCGAGATCACGCTCAACCCGAAGGAGCTCGGTCCGGTGAAAGTCTCGCTCACTCTCTCCGGGGAAACGATGGAGATCGCCTTCGCCGCGGCGCAACCCGAAACGCGCCAGGCGATCGAGCAATCGTTGCCGTTGTTGCGAACGATGCTCTCCGAGCAGGGGCTCAATCTGTCGCAGGCCAGCGTCGGACAAGGCGCATTCGGCCAGCCCCAGGGTCGTCGCGACGCGCACGACCCCGGCGCGACCCGAGCCGACACGCAGGGCGGCACGCTCGCGGATTCCCGCCGCAAGGGCGACGCCGACTCCCCTGGGCCGGGCTCGTCGCGCAGCGGCAGCGGCCTGGTCGACCTGTTCGCCTGAACGCTGCGGGGAATAGCACCGATCCCCGGGCGCTTATCCGCGAACCGGCGAGGCCGGCCAGTCCGAATAATCGACCTCGAGCGGCGTATCTCGAGGCCGCTGCGATGGAGCAAAGATGTCGGACACGAACAGCGAAGCGCCGCCCGCGAAAAAGGGAAAGAAAGGCCTGATCCTGATGATCGCCGCCGCGCTGCTTGTCGTGGGCGGCGGGGGCGCGGGGGCGTGGTACTTCCTGCAGCCGAAACCTCAGGCCGGCAGCGAGCCGCAACAGGCTCAGGCGAAGAAATCGCGCACCTTCGCGACGCTCGAACCGTTCACGGTCAATCTCTCCGACCCCGGCGGCGAGCGCTTCGTGCAGCTGAGCGTCGTGCTCGAGATGGCCGACGCGTCGGCGAGCAACAGCGTCACTGCCAGCGTTCCCGCGATCCGCAACGCGCTGCTGCTGCTGCTCTCGACCAAGTCGTCGCAGGAACTGCTCACCGTCGAGGGCAAGACCCAGCTCGCGAGCGAAATCGCACTCGCCGCGGGTGAGCAGCTCGGCTGGAAGCAGCCGGGTGCGGCCAAAGCGCTGAAGACCTCGGCGGCGGACAAGCCGGCGGAGAAGAGCGAGGCGCACGTCAAGCCCGACGCGGGCGGCACGGGCGCCAAGGAAGGCAAGACCGTCACGCAGGCGAGCCAGGCCAGGGACGGCCCGCCCAATCCTGTCGAAGGCGTGCACTTCGTCCAGTTCATCGTCCAGTAAGGCCGCCATGTCCGATCAGTTCCTCTCGCAGGAAGAAGTCGACGCGCTGCTCGACGGCGTCAACGGGGACGCGCTGCCGTCCGACGACGACGGCGACACCTCGGGCGTCAAGACCTACGACCTCGCCAAGCAGGAGCGAATCGTCCGCGGGCGCATGCCCACGCTGGAGATCGTCAACGAGCGCTTCGCCCGCAACCTGCGCCTGGCGCTGTTCAATTTCATTCGGCGCAACCCCGAGATCTCGGTCGGTCAGGCGAAAATCCAGAAGTACAGCGCGTTCCTGCGCAACATCGTCGTGCCGACGAACATCAACGTGATGCAGGTGCGCCCGTTGCGCGGCAGCGGTCTGGTGATCTGCGAGCCGAACCTCGTGTTCACGATGATCGACAGCCTGTTCGGCGGAAACGGAAAACTCCAGACGCGGATCGAGGGTCGCGATTTCTCTCCCACCGAGCAGCGCATCATCCAGCGCGTGGTCGAACTCGTCTGCGACGAATACCGCAAGGCCTGGAAGGACGTCTTTCCGCTCGAGCTCGAGTACGTTCGATCGGAGATGCACACGCAGTTCGCCAATATCGCCACGCCCTCGGAGATCATGGTCACCACCAGCTTCGAGATCGAGATCGGCGAAACGGGCGGCGCGATGCACTTCTGCATTCCGTACTCGACGCTCGAGCCGATTCGCGACACGCTGTACTCGCCGGTGCGCGCCGACCACCACGAGTCGGACCGGCGCTGGGTCAACATGCTCACGCAGCAGATCCAGGTGGCCGAAGTCGACCTTGTCGCCGAGCTCGCCGACACGACCGCCACTATCGAGCAGCTGATCTCCCTGAAGCCGGGCGACTTCATCGAACTCGACATGCGCGAGACGATCGAAGCCAAGGTCGACAACGTGCCGGTGTTCGAGTGCCGTTACGGCGTATCGAACGGGCGCTACTCGGTTCGTATTCAATCGATGCTCACCGCCGGCGCGCAGGCGCTGTATGGAGCCCAACATGACAAATGAGACACGCAACGACGGCGAAGCGGCGGAACCCGGCTGGGACACGGCGCTTGCCGCACAGCGCGACGGTCCGAACGGATCGCCCGCGGTGCTCTCCGCGGAAGTCGAACAGACCGCCGACGCGTCGCACCTGTTCCCCAAGCTCTCCGGAGCGCGCGGGTCCGGAACGCACAACGACATCGACATGATCCTGGACATCCCGGTGCAGCTCACCGTGGAGCTCGGCCGCACGCGCATCCCGATCAAGCACATCCTGCAGCTCGCGCAGGGTTCGGTGGTCGAACTCGACGCGCTCGCGGGCGAACCGATGGACGTGCTCGTCAACGGCTGCCTGATCGCCCAGGGTGAAGTGGTCGTGGTCAACGACAAGTTCGGCATCCGCCTGACCGACATCGTCACTCCCTCCGAGCGGCTGCGCCGGCTCAATCGCAACTGAGACCGAACGATGACGGCCTCGATGCTGCCTTCGCTGATCGCCTTCGCCGCGGTCCTGCTGATGATTCCGGCCGCGCTGTGGCTGGCGCGGCGCGCGCAGGGACTGCGCCAGGGCGGCAGCAACGCGCTCGCAGTGGTCGGCGGCCTGACCGTGGGTCCGCGCGAGCGCATCGCCGTGGTACGTGCGGCCGGAAGCTATCTGGTGGTCGGAATCACGGGCCAGTCGATGACCCTTCTCGCGACGCTGGACGACTGGCCGGTCGAAACCACTCCAGCCGCGAGCGCTTCCGCGTTCGCCTCGCTTCTCAACAGGGTCCAGCACGGAAATGCTCCGAAAGCTCCTTAGCCGACCGGCGACGCTGCTCGCGGTCGCTCTGGCTCTGGCGGCGCTCGCGCTGTTCTCGGGCGGTGCGAGCGCGCAGGGGCTGCTCACGCTGAATTCCGCGCCCGCCCCGGGCGGGGGGACGACCTACTCGGTGCCGGTGCAGACCCTGCTCGTCTTTACCGCGCTCTCGTTCCTGCCCGCGGTGCTGCTGCTGATGACCAGCTTCACCCGGATCGTGATCGTCCTGGGACTGATGCGCCAGGCGCTCGGGCTTCAGACCACGCCGCCCAACCAGGTGCTGGTCGGGATGGCGCTGTTTCTCACCTTTTTCGTCATGTCGCCGACGCTCGATCGCATCTACGCCGATGCCTACAAGCCGTACTCCGAACAGAAAATCGCCTTCGACGAGGCCATCGCCAAGGGTGCAGATCCGTTGCGCGCCTTCATGTCGCGCCAGACGCGCGAGTCGGACCTCGCGCTGTTCTCCAGAATCGCGAAGATCGACAAATCGGTGCCCGCCGACCAGGTTCCGATGCGCGTGCTGATTCCGGCCTTCGTCACGAGCGAGCTCAAGACCGCGTTTCAGATCGGATTCCTCGTCTTCGTTCCGTTCCTGATGATCGACCTGATCGTCGCGAGCCTGCTCATGTCGATGGGAATGATGATGGTCTCCCCGGTGCTGGTCGCGCTGCCGTTCAAGCTGATGCTGTTCGTGCTCGCCGACGGCTGGAACCTGTTGATCGGGTCGCTCGTCTCGAGCTTCTCGAATCCCTGAACCGAAATCACGCAACCAGCGAGGCCGCAATCCCATGAGTCCGGAATACGTAGTGACCTTCGGCCGCCAGGCGATGGAGACGATGATGATCGTGTCGGCGCCGATGCTCCTGGTCGCGCTCGGCGTAGGCCTGTCGGTGAGCCTGCTGCAGGCGATCACTCAGATCAACGAAGCCACGCTGTCGTTCCTTCCCAAGCTGATCGCGGTGTCGTTCACGCTGGTCACGATCGGCCCGTGGATGCTGTCGCTGCTCACCGACTACATCGCGCGCACGCTCACCAGCCTTCCGCAGGCGATCGCCGGCGGATGATCTCGGTCACCGAGTCCCAGCTGCTCGGGTGGCTCGCCAGCGTCCTGCTGCCCTTCTTTCGCATCCTCGCGCTGATGGCGGCGGCGCCGATTCTGTCGAATCGCGCGTTCCCGGTGCGCGCACGGGTCGCTCTCGCGCTCGTGCTGGCCCTGGTCGCCGCGCCGGGGATCGCGCCACCCGATCCTGGCGCGCTGATGGGAGCCGGTGCGTTCGTGCTCATCGTGCGCGAAGTGCTGATCGGGGTGACGATCGGCTTCATCGCCCGATTGCTGTTCACGAGCTTCGAAGTCGCTGGCGAAGCGATCGGATTGCAGATGGGGCTTTCCTTCGCGGGATTCTTCGACCCGCAAAGCGGCTCGTCGAACGCCGTCGGGCGATTCGTCAACACGATCGCGCTGCTCGCGTTCGTCGCGATGAACGGCCCCCTGGCAGTGATCGCGACGGTGATCCAGAGCTTCTCGCTGTTTCCGCCGGGCGAGCCTGGTTTCGAGTTCCTGCTCGCGCGCTCCCCCGTGCAGCTGGGCGGCGAGGTGTTCACGCTCGCGCTCGCGCTCGCGCTGCCATTCATCGCGCTGCTGCTGTTCATTACGCTCACGCTGGGAGTGATCTCTCGCGTCGCGCCCCAGTTCAACGTCTTCGCCGTCGGATTTCCGATCACGATCGGCACAGGATTGCTGATGCTCACGATGGGTCTTTCGATGATCGAGGCGCCGCTCGCGTCACATCTGGAACGGATCCTGGGACACATCGGAATCTGACGGGCGCGGCGCTTGCCGGCCTCGATGCCGCTCGCCCGCGCGCGCGACCTCAGACCCGGTACAGATCCGCGCCAAGCAGCTTGACCCTCTCGATCAGACGCGTGGCGATCGCCTCGAGCGCGACCGAATCGTCCACCGCGCCCGCGAGCACCGCTTCGCGCGGCATCCCGTAGACGATGCAACTCGCCTCGTCCTGCGCGATGTTCCACGCACCCGCGTCTCGCATCCGACGCATCGCCGCCGCTCCGTCGCGTCCCATTCCGGTGAGGATCACGCCGATCGCGTTCGGCCCCAGCGCCTCGGCAACCG
>JAHDXY010000263.1 GCA_023384005.1 Burkholderiaceae bacterium
AGCCGCCGGGTGTGCACGTCCAGCGGCTGATGCCGGCCGACGCGCTGCGCGGTCGCGGGACGCACAACCAGCTCAACGCGCTCGCGGCGCTCGCGCTCGCGCGGGCGATCGGCGTGCCGATGGCGGCGATGCTCCACGGCCTGCGCGCCTACACCGGCGAGCCGCATCGCTGCGAGCTGGTCGCAGTCGTGCGCGACGTCGAGTACTACGACGACAGCAAGGGAACGAACGTCGCCGCGACCGTGGCTGCGCTCGACGGGCTCACCAGGCGCTGCGTGCTGATCGCCGGCGGCGACGGCAAGGGGCAGGATTTCGCGCCGCTGGCGCGCCCGGTGCGCGAACACGCGCGCGCGGTGGTGCTGGTCGGCCGCGACGCGCCGCTGCTGCGCGCCGCGCTCGGCGACACGGGCGTCGAGCTGCTCGCCGCGCCGACGCTGCAGGCCGCGGTCGAGATCGCCGCCGGCCTGGCGCGCGGCGGGGAAGCGGTCGTGCTCTCTCCGGCCTGCGCGAGCCTGGACATGTTTCGCGACTACGCGCACCGCGCGCAGGTGTTCGTCGAGTCGGTGCACCGCCTGGGCAGCGAAGCGGGGCTCGCGTGCTGAGCCTCGGCCTGCCGCGTTCGGGCGCTCGCGCCGCGTCGAAGGCCGCGCCGCGCATCGCGCCGGCCGGCGCGGTCGCGCCGGTCGACACCGCGCTGCTGTGGGTCGTCGCGGCGCTGGCGCTGCTCGGCCTGGTGATGGTGTTCTCCGCGTCGATCGCCCTGCCGGATTCGCCGCGATTCGCCGCCTATCAGCCGACGCATTTCCTCGTCCGCCACCTTTTCGCGCTCGCGATCGGCACGTCGCTCGGGCTGGTCGCGTTCGCGGTCCCGGCGCGGATGTGGCAGCGCCTGGCGCCCTGGCTGTTCGTCTTCGGCTGCGTGCTGCTGGTCGCGGTGCTGATCCCGGGCATCGGCAAGATGGTCTACGGTGCGCGGCGCTGGCTTCCGCTGGGGCTGATGAACCTGCAGCCCTCGGAACTGATGAAGCTGTTCGTCGTCCTGTACGCGGCCGACTACACGGTGCGAAAGCAGGACTACATGCAAAGCGCCAAGCGCGGCTTCCTGCCGATGGCGGCGGCGGTCGCCGCGGTGGGGCTGTTGCTGCTGCTCGAACCCGACCTCGGCGGCTTCGTCGTGATCGGAACGATCGCGATGGGCGTGCTCTACCTGGGCGGGGTCAACGGCAGGCTGTTCGCCGGACTGGTCGTGACCGCACTGGCCACTTTCGCATTGCTGGTGCTGATCTCGCCGTACCGGCGCGAGCGGATCTTCGCCTACATGGACCCGTTCGCCGACCCGCTGGGAAAGGGCTACCAGCTGACCCATTCGCTGATCGCCTTCGGTCGCGGCGAGCTGTTCGGCGTCGGGCTCGGCGGGTCGATCGAGAAGCTGTTCTACCTGCCCGAGGCGCACACCGATTTCCTTCTCGCGGTGATCGGCGAGGAACTCGGACTGGTCGGCGTGATGGCGGTCATCGTGATGTTCTACTGGGTCGCACGGCGCGCGTTCGAGATCGGGCGCCAGGCGATCGCGGTCGACCGGGTGTTCTGCGGTCTAGTCGCCAAGGGCGTCGGGCTGTGGATCGGTTTCCAGGCCTTCATCAACATGGGAGTCAACCTCGGGCTGCTGCCGACCAAGGGGCTGACGCTCCCGCTGATGAGCTACGGCGGTTCGAGCGTGATCGTGTCCTGCGTGGCGATCGCGATCGTGCTGCGGATCGACTCGGAAACCCGGCGACTGATGCGGGGTGACGCGTGAGCCGCGCGGTCCTGATCATGGCGGGCGGAACGGGCGGACACGTGATGCCCGGCCTCGCGGTCGCGCAGGTGATGCGCGAGCGCGGCTGGCGCGTCGAGTGGCTGGGCAACCCCAGCGGAATGGAAGCGACGCTGGTGCCGCGTCACGGCATCACGATGCGCTGGATCCGTTTCGGCGGGTTGCGCGGCAAGGGGATCGTCACGAAGCTGCTCCTGCCGCTGAACCTGCTGCGCGCGTTCTGGCAGTCTTTCGTCGCGCTGCGCGCGGCGCGCCCCTCGGTCGTGCTGGGGATGGGCGGGTACGTCGCTTTTCCCGGCGGGATGATCGCGGCGCTGGTGGGCATCCCGCTCGTCGTGCACGAGCAGAACGCCGTCGCCGGGCTGTCGAACAGGCTGCTCTCGCGTATCGCCGACCGGGTGCTGGTCGCCTTCCCCGATGCGCTGCCCGGCGCCAGCTGGACCGGCAATCCGGTGCGCGCCGAGATCGCACGGGTCGCGCCGCCCGATGCCCGATTCGCCGGGCGCGAAGGCGCGCTGCGCCTGCTCGTGGTCGGCGGGAGCCTGGGCGCGCGCGCGCTCAACGAAGTCGTGCCGAAGGCGCTCGCGCGCATCGCGCCCGAGGCGCGGCCGCGGGTCGTGCACCAGAGCGGCAAGGCGCACCTGGCCGAGCTGCGCGACGCGTATCGCGATGCGGGCGTGCAGGCTGAAGCAGTGGATTTCCTCGACGACATGGCGGCGGCCTACGCGCACGCCGACCTCGTGATCTGCCGCGCCGGCGCGATGACGATCGCCGAGCTCGCCGCGGTCGGTGTCGCGAGCGTTCTGGTGCCGTTTCCGCACGCGGTTGACGATCACCAGAGTGCCAACGCCCGGTTCCTCTCCGATCGCGGGGCGGCGATCGTCGTCGCGCAGAGCGCACTCGACGCGGCTTCGCTCGCGCACCTGATCGAGGGCTTCGACCGCGAGCGGCTGGCGCGCATGGCGGCGCTCGCCAGGGCCGCGGCGTGCGGCGACGCCGCAGGCGAAGTCGCAACGGTCTGCGAAGAGGCGGCGCTGTCGTGAAGCACAAGGTCAGGCGCATCCACTTCGTCGGGATCGGCGGCTCGGGCATGAGCGGGATCGCCGAAGTGCTGCTGAACCTGAACTACCAGGTGAGCGGTTCGGACATCGCCGCGAGCGCGACCACCGCCCGGCTCGCCGAACTCGGCGCGCGGGTGATGCTCGGTCACGACGGCGCAAACATCGCGGGCGCCGATTGCGTCGTGACCTCGACCGCCGTGCGCGGAGACAACCCGGAAGTGATTGCCGCGCGCGCCCAGCGCGTGCCGGTCGTGCCGCGCGCGCTGATGCTGGCCGAGCTGATGAAACTCAAGCAGGGCATCGCGATCGCCGGCACGCACGGCAAGACGACCACGACCAGCCTGGTGTCGTCGGTGCTCGCGCAGGGCGGGCTCGACCCGACCTTCGTGATCGGCGGGCGCCTGCTCAGCGCGGCGGCCAACGCGCGGCTCGGCGGCGGCGAGTACATCGTGGTCGAGGCCGACGAATCCGACGCGTCGTTCCTGAACCTGAACCCGATGATCGCGGTGATCACGAACATCGACGCCGATCACATGGAGACCTATGGCCACGACTTCGCGCGCCTGAAGCAGGCCTTCGTCGAGTTCACCCAGCGACTGCCGTTTTACGGCGCGGCGGTGCTGTGCATCGACGACGCGCACGTGCGCGAGATCATGCCCTTCGTGTCCAAGCCGGTGCTCACCTACGGCTTCGCGGCCGAGGCGCAGTTCCGCGCGGTCGGCGCACGCGCCGAGGGCGCGACGATGCGCTTCAAGCTGCTGCGCGAAGGCGTCGAGCCGCTCGACATCTTGCTCAACGCCGCCGGAATGCACAACGTGCAGAACGCCCTCGCGGCGGTCGCCGTGGCCGACGAACTCGGCGTAGCGGACGAAGCGATCGTCGCCGCGCTGGCGCAATTCCACGGCGTGGGCCGGCGTTTCCAGCGCTATGGCGAGATCGCGCTCGCGGGCGGCGGCAGCTTCACGCTGATCGACGACTACGGCCACCACCCGGCCGAGATGGCCGCGACGCTCGATGCGGCTCGTGGAGCGTTTCCAGGGCGACGGATCGCGCTCGCGTTCCAGCCGCACCGCTACACCCGCACCCGCGACCTGTTCGAGGATTTCGTGCGCGTGCTCTCGCTCGCCGACGCGCTGTTCCTCGCCGAGGTGTACGCGGCCGGCGAGACGCCGATCGTCGCCGCGGACGCCCGCTCCCTGGCGCGCGCGGTGCGCGTCGCGGCCAGGGTCGAGCCGGTGTTCGTCGAGGACATCGCCGCGATGGCGCACACGATCCTCGAGTCGGCGCGCGACGGCGACGTCGTGCTCACGATGGGCGCCGGTTCGATCGGCGCGGTCGCGGCGCAGGTGCGCGACCTCGTCGCGCAACAGGGAGCGGTCGATGGCGGCTGATCGCACGCCCGCGTCGCTGGGCAAGGTGGCCGTGCTGTTCGGCGGACGCTCGGCAGAGCGCGAGATCTCGCTGCTCTCGGGCGCCGGAGTGCTCGCCGCGCTGCGCCGCCGGGGCGTCGATGCGCACGCCTTCGATCCGGCCGAACGCCCGATGGACGACCTTCGCCGCGAAGGCTTCGAGCGCGTGTTCGTCGCGCTGCACGGGCGCTACGGCGAGGACGGCACCGTGCAGGGGGCGCTGGAGCTGCTCGGAATCCCCTACACCGGCTCGGGCGTGCTGGCCTGCGCGGTGGCGATCGACAAGGTGTTCACGAAGCGGGTCTGGATCGCGCACGGCTTGCCGACGCCCCGATTCGAAGTTCTGCGCCGCGGCGACGCGCTGCGCGAGCTCCCGGACCGGCTCGGACTCCCGCTGATCGTGAAACCGCCCCACGAGGGTTCGACCATCGGCATCACGAAAGTGCGAGGTTACTCGGACGTGAGCGCCGCGTTCGAACTCGCTGCGCAGTACGACGACGTGGTGCTGGCCGAGCAGTTCATCACAGGAAAGGAGCTGACGGTGGGGGTGCTGGGCGCCGGCGAGCGAGCGCGCGCGCTGCCGGTGATCGAGATCCAGGCCCCGGGCGGGAACTACGACTACCAGAACAAGTACTTCACCGACGACACGAAGTACCTGTGTCCGGCGCCGCTGCTGCCCGAGGTCACCGCGGCGGTGCAGGCCGTCGCGGTCGCGGCGTATCGCGCGATCGAATGCGAGGGCTGGGCGCGCGTGGACGTGATGCTCGATCGCGACGACCGGCCGTGGCTGATCGAAGTCAACACCTCGCCCGGAATGACCGACCACTCGCTCGTGCCGATGGCCGCGCGCGCCGAAGGAACCTCGTACGAGGCGCTCGTGATCGACCTGCTCGCCGGCGCGAGTCTCAAGACGGGGAGGCGGCAGTGAAGACCCCCTCCGCTGGCCTTTGGCACAACGCGCGCGTGCTGCACCTGGCGGCGAACTCGCTGCTCGGTCTCGCGCTGCTCGCGCTGCTCGGCGCGGCGGCCTACTGGTTCACGACGCGCCCGGGCTTCACCCTGCGGGCCGTGTCGATCGAGGCGAGCGCCGGTACGCAGCTGCGCTTCGTCTCGAGCGCGGTGCTGCGCAACTCGTCGACCCGCGTCGTCGAAGGGAATTTCTTCACCGTCGACCTCGACGACGTGCGCGCGCGCTACGAGGCGCTGCCCTGGGTGCGCCGTGCCGCCGTGCGGCGCGTCTGGCCCGACAGCCTCGTCGTGACGATCGAGGAACATCGCCCGCTCGCCCTGTGGGGCGCGGGCCGCGTGATGAACACCTACGGCGAGCTGTTCGCGGCCAACCTCGCAGAGGCCGAGGAGGACGGCCCGCTGCCGGAACTGTCGGGACCCACCGGAAGCCACGCGTCGGTGCTCGCGCGGTTTCGCGAACTGCAGCGCTGGCTCGCGCCGCTGCAGCGCCAGCCGCAGGCGGTGAGCCTGTCGCAGCGCTGGGCCGGGAGCGCGAGGCTCGACGATGGCACGACGCTGGTGCTCGGTCGCGAGCAGGGGCTGCCGATCGATGCCCGCGTCCAGCGCTGGGTCGCGCTGTACCCGGGCGTGCGGTCGCGCCTCGAGAACGACGCCACAGTCGTCGACCTGCGCTATCCGAACGGATTCGCGCTGCGCACCGCGAGCTCGGCGAGCGCGGCCAGCGCGGCCAGCGCCAAGCAAGCACCGGCCGGCGCGAAGTCGGCCGGCACCACCCGTTCGGCGAAATCGGCCGCGGCGGCCAGGGCGGGGCAAGGCAGATGAACAGTGACGACCCGGCGGGCGAGATGAAACGAAGAATCAACGACAGGGAATTGCATGGCTAGGGATACGAGCGAGCTGATCGTCGGGCTCGACATCGGCACGTCGAAGATCGTTGCGATCGTCGCGCAGATCCTGCCCGACGGCCGATACGAGATCGTCGGCCTCGGGCAGCACGAGTCGCGCGGGCTCAAGAAAGGCGTCGTGGTCAACATCGAATCCACGGTGGCGTCGATCCAGCGCGCGCTCGAAGAGGCCGAGCTGATGGCCGACTGCAAGATCAAGACGGTCTACGCCGGGATCGCCGGCAGCCACATCCGCAGCTTCAACTCCAGCGGAATGGTCGCGATCAAGGACAAGGAGGTCACCGAGGCCGACATGGCGCGCGTGATCGAGACC
>JAHDXY010000264.1 GCA_023384005.1 Burkholderiaceae bacterium
AGCGCGCGCTCGCGGCGCGCCTCGACGCGCGCGGCGCGCCGGTCGCGCTGGTGGCCGAGACCGGCGGGCAGAACGCGATGATCGTCGACTCGTCGGCGCTCGCCGAGCAGGTGGTGGGCGACGCGATCGCGTCGGCCTTCGACAGCGCGGGGCAGCGCTGCTCGGCGCTGCGCGTGCTGTGCCTGCAGGACGACGTCGCCGATCACGTGCTGGCGATGCTCGAAGGCGCGATGCGCGAGCTCTCGGTCGGCAACCCCGATCGCCTTTCGGTAGACGTCGGCCCGGTGATCGACGAGCAGGCGCGCGCGACGATCGAGGCGCACGTCGAGCATATGCGCCTGCGCGGGAGGCGCGTCGTGCGGCTCGACCTGCCGCCGGACTGCGCGCGCGGAACCTTCGTCGCCCCCACGCTGATCGAGATCGATTCGATCGCCGAACTCGAACGCGAGGTGTTCGGGCCGGTGCTGCACGTGCTGCGCTACCGGCGCGACCGGCTCGATTCGCTGGTCGACGCGATCAACGCCACCGGCTACGGCCTCACCTTCGGCCTGCACACGCGGATCGACGAAACAATCGCGCGCGTCACCGCACGCGTGCGTGCCGGCAACGTCTACGTCAACCGCAACACGATCGGCGCGGTGGTCGGCGTGCAGCCCTTCGGTGGCTGCGGCCTGTCCGGGACGGGGCCGAAGGCGGGCGGCCCGCTGATGCTCGACCGGCTGCGCACGCCCGGGCGCGGGGAACTGCGCGCCGCGCTTGGCGAAGCGCACGATCTTCCCGGACCGGTCGGTGAACGCAACCAGTACCGGCTGGTCGCGCGCGGGCGCGTCGCCGCGCTGGCGAGCACGGTCGCGGGCCTGTCTGCGCAGGTCGGCGCGGCGCTCGACGTCGGCAACAGCGTCGTCGTGTCCGGGTCGGACGGCGCCGCGCGTCTCGTGGCGGGCCTGCCGCCGGAGCTCGCGCAGAAGGTCGAACTGGTCGCCGACTGGAGCGCGATCGGAGAGATCTCCGCCGTCCTGTTCGACGGCGAGGGCGAGGCGCTGCGCGCGATCAACGCGCGCGTCGCGGCGCTCGCGGGGCCGGTCGTGCCGGTGATCGTGCCGGAGCGCGGCGCCGGGCCCGGCGGCCGGGCGCGCTACCCGCCCGAGCGCCTGGTCGACGAACGCGCGATCGCGACAAACACCGCGGCGGCCGGGGGCAACGCGAGCCTGATGACGATCGGTTGAGCGCACGCACGGGTGTCGCGAGCACGGGTGTCGCGAGCACGGCGTCGCACGCACGGATGCCGCGCGCACGGGTTGGCGGCAGCGCTGCTCCGCTGTAGAGTCTTGCGCACTCCGGATCGAAGGACTTCGTCATGGCAGAGACCCCCGCCTACCAGTTCAAGCCCGAATGGCAGAACGCGCTCGACGCGTTGTGCGAGCGCGTGCTGGTGATCCGCGCGGCGGTGGGAAACGCCTGGCCCTATCACTGCGACCCGAAAGATGGCGCCTGGGACACGACCGAAGACGGCGACTGGTGCGGCGGGCACTGGGTGGAGTGCCTGCGCATCGTCGGCGAACTCGGTGGCGGGCAGGCGCTGCTCGACGAAGCCGCCGCGCGCACCGAACGGCTGCGCCCGTACCTGGAGCGCGACGACATGTTCCGCGGCCACCGCTTCTACTACTCGGCCGCGCGCCAGTACGCCTGGACCGGCGAGGCGCGCTGGCGAACGCTCGCGCTGGCCGGCGCCTACGCGGTGCGTTCGATGGCGATCGACTCCAACGGCGCGATGCCGATCGGCACGCAGGTCCAGGTGCGCTCGACGCGCATATTCGGGCGCGACAAGGTCTGCGTCGACAACGTCCACCCGAACCTGATCCTCGACTGGTGGGCGCGCACGCAAACCGGCGACCCGGTGTTCGAGCAGGGCGCGCGGCGCATGCTCGACCTGACGCTGCGCGACTTCGTGCTCGACGACGGATCGACGCTCGAATTCATCGACTACGACCCGGAAACCGGCCGCAAGCTGCGCCACTACACGCTGCTCGGCGCGCACGACGACAGCTGCTGGTCGCGCGGGCAGTCCTGGGCGATCGCCGGCTACCTGCGCGCGGGCGAGGCGCTGGACGACCCGCGCTACATCGCGGCCGGCACGCGGCTGCTCGATTACTGGTGGCGCGAAACCGACGAGACGCGGGTGCCTCCATGGGATTTCAAGGACCCGATGCTGGCGACCGACCCCGAAGGCGTGCCGCGCGACACCTCGGCCGCGGCGGTGGTCGTCGAGCAGCTCGCGCGACTGGCGATTCGCCCGGTGCAGTGCGCGGCGGTGCGCCAGGTCGCGCAGCGCGTCACCCCGATGATCGACGGCCTGATCGCGAACCTGAGCGTTCCCGGCGACGGCTCGGACCTTCCGGCCGGCATCCTGCGCAACGGCTGCTTCAACCGCCCGAAGCAGTACGCAACGCGGTCGGAGTTGATCTGGGGCAGCGCATATCTGCTGTTTGCGCTGTATTACCTCAAGACCGGCCGCGTGGTGGAGTGAACCGCCCGCGGCACCCCGAATTTGTCCGAACGACCAACCCGATCCGGAGGCAGCAATGACGACCCGAGTACCCCCGAGCAAGTCCCCCTCGCGCCGCAGCTTCAACCGCACGATCGTCGCCGCCACCACCTCGGTGCTCGCGGCGCCGGCGCTGGTCAGGGCGCAGCCGAAGAAGCTCAAGGTCGGCGTGATCCTGCCCAAGTCGGGCGTGCTCGCGCAGCTCGGCCAGTCCTGCCAGCGCGGCGCGGACATCGCGCCCGGAGTGCTGCGCGACATGTACGGCGTCGACCTGGAACTGATGAACGTCGACTTCGAGTCCAACGTGAACCACGCGCGTTCGCGCGCCGAGAAGCTGATCGCCGACGGCGCGCAGTTGCTGGTCGGGCCCTTCGACTCGGGTGCGGCCTCGGCCATCGCGCAGGTGGCCGAACAGCGCAAGGTGCCGTTCGTGATCAACGTCGCCGCGGCGCCGCCGATCACCGAGCAGGGCTACAAGTTCACGTTCCGCAACTTCCCCACTTCGGTGGACCTGATCCGCAACGGATTGTCGCTGTACCGCGACCTGTTCCAGGCCACGAAGCAGGCGCCGCGCACCGCGGTGTTCATGCACGTCAACGACACTTTCGGGCAGGCGAACCGGCGCGCGATCGACGCGATCTTCCCGACGCTGGATTACCTGCCGTTCAAGATCGTCGACACGATCTCCTACGACCCGGCCGCGCGCGACCTGTCGGTGGAGGTGGCCAAGGCCAAGGCGACCAAGGCCGACATCGTGATGCTGGTTTGCAGGCTCAACGATTCGATCCTGCTGGTGCGCGAGATGGTCAAGCAGCGCTTCAACCCGATGGGGATCATCAGCCCCGGATCGCCCGGCATGTACGAGGAGCAGTTCTACAAGGCGCTGGGCAAGTACTCCGAGTACGCGATCTCGAACGTGCCCTGGTACGCGCCCAAGGCCAAGCTCACGAAGGTGGTCGACACCGCCTTCGGCAAGATGTTCCCGCAGGACAAGCTCAAGTTCCACGCGTTGAACGTGGGTTTCACCTTCGAGGCGATGATGATCGCGGCCGACGCCTTCAAGCGCGCCGGCAGCGCCGACGGACAGGCACTGGCCGACGCGCTGCGCGCGACCAACATCGCCGAGCGGATGATGCTCGGCGGGCCGATCCGCTTCAACGCCAAGGGACAGAACACCGAGATCATTTCGGCGGCGATCCAGAACAGGAACCTGCAGCCCACCGTGGTCCTGCCCGCGGCCTCCGCCGAGATGGCGCCGGTCTTCCCGGTGCCCGACTGGACCGAGCGCAAGTAGCGAGGGAGCGAAGCCCGGGAGCAGGATCGCGCGATGCCGATCGAGACGATCGTCAACGTCGTTCTCAACGGCCTGCTCACCGGGCTGGTCTACGGGCTGATGGCGCTCGGGCTGTCGGTCATCTTCGGCGTCGTGCGCATCGTGAACTTCGCGCACGGCGAGATGATGGCCGCGGCGATGTACGCGGCGGTGGTCGCGTTCACCGTGTTCGGCATCGACCCGCTGTGGATGCTCGTTCCGATCGGGGCGGCGTTCTACGGCTTCGGCTACGCGCTGCAGCGCGTCGTGATCAACGCCTTCATCGATCGCCCCGAGCACTCGCAGTTCATGCTGCTGCTGGCGATCGCGTTGGTGCTGATCAACGCGCTGCTGCTCGTGTTCGGGCCCGATTCGCGCAACGTCCAGGTCGACTACGCGCTCGATTCCTACGAGGTCGGCCCGCTGCTCGTTGACCGGATCCGCGTGATCTGCGCCGTGGTCGCCGTGCTGTTCTCGGCGATGCTGTTCGCGGTGTTCAGGTTCAGCTCCTTCGGCAAGGCGATCCGCGCCTGCGCCGACAACCTGCTCGGCGCCAAGGTGATCGGGCTCGACGTCAAGCACCTGTACGCGGTCACCTTCGGGATCGGCAGCGCCTGCGTCGGCGTCGCCGGGGCGCTGCTCACGCTGCTGGTCGACGTGACGCCCAACTCGGGGCCGGCCTATACCTTGCTCGCGTTCGTGATCGTGATCATCGGCGGGCTCGGCTCGATGCCCGGCGCGCTCGCCGGCGGAGTGCTGATCGGCGTGTCGGAGTCGGTCGCCGGCCTGGTGATCAGCCCCTCGGCCAAGAGCATGGTCACTTTCGCGCTGCTGATCCTCGTGCTGCTCGCCCGGCCGCAGGGCCTGTTCGCAAGGTCGCGGTGAGCGCCGGGATCTGGTCGCGCTCGACGCCGCGCGCGCGAACGGCCGCGCTGGTCGTGTTCGCCGCGCTCGCGGTGGCCGGGCCGCTGGTCGAGCGCTACGCGCTGTCGATCCTGATCCTGATCCTGTTCTTCGCTTACGTGGGCCAGGCGTGGAACATCATGATGGGCTTTTGCGGCCAGCTCTCGCTCGGGCACGCGCTGTACGTCGGGCTGGGCGCGTACACCTCGGCCGCGCTGTACCAGCACTTCGGCGTGTGGCCCTGGTTCGGGATGATCGCCGCGGTGGCGGTGTGCGTGCTGGCCGCGACGATCATCGGTTGGCTCGCGTTTCGCTTCAGCATCTCCGGCACCTATTTCGCGCTGCTCACGATCGCCTTCGCCGAGTTCACGCGGATCGGCTTCGATCACTTCGACTGGGTCGGCGGCTCGGGCGGGTTCTTCCTCACCGTCGTGCAGCAGGGCGAGATCGACCTGCTCAACCTGCGCGGGCATCCGCTGATCTTCTTCTACCTGATCCTCGCGCTCGCCGCCGCTGCCTTCGTGCTCTCGGCGGTGATCCGCGGCAGCCGGCTGGGCTTTTACTTCCGCGCGATCCGCGACAACGAGGACGCCGCGCGCGCCTGCGGCGTGAACAGCCTGCGCTACAAGCTCTACGCGGTACAGATCTCGGCCGCGCTCACCGCGCTGGGCGGCGTGTTCCACGCCTTCTACTACAACAACCTGTTCCCCGAGCAGATCTTCAACATGAGCGGTTCGATCGAGATCATCCTCGCGCCGATCATCGGCGGTGTCGGCACGCTGTTCGGGCCGGTGCTCGGCGCGGCGCTGCTCACGCTGCTGTCCGAGGCGGTGACCGAGGGCCTGAATTATTTCGGGCTCGAGCTCCCGGGGCTCAAGCAGATCTTCTACGGCGTGCTGCTCGGGCTGTCGATCGCGTTCATGCCCCACGGCGTGTGGCCGCCGCTGGCGCGCCGGCTCGGCTTCGCGGCGGGTGCGAGCGACGACCCGCGCGGCGAGTCGACGAGGCGCGACGATGCGGCGCGCGATGGCAAGAGGCGCGACGATGCGCCGCGCGATGCCGCGATGCGCGACGGTGAAAGGCGCGACGATGCTTGAGGTGATCGGCGCGTCGAAGAGCTTTCGCGGGCTGCGCGCGGTCACCGACGCGTCGCTCGACGTGCGCGAGGGCGAGATCGTCGCGCTGATCGGCCCCAACGGCGCCGGCAAGACGACGCTGTTCAACCTGATCGCGGGCGCGCTGCCCGCCGACGCCGGGCAGATCCGCTTCGAGGGCCGCTCGATTCTCGGTCTGGCCGAGCACGAAGTGTGCGCGGCCGGCATCGGGCGCACGTTCCAGATCGTCAAGCCCTTCGCCGACATGAGCACGCTCGAAAACGCGATGGTCGGCGGGTTCCGCGGCAAGGCCAGCACGGCGACAGCGCACCGGCGTGCCGCCGACGCGTTGCACGCGGTGGGGCTGTGGGAGTTGCGCGACCGCTCGGCGAGCGCGCTCACGCTGCCCGACCGCAAGCGGCTCGAAGTGGCGCGCGCGCTCGCGACCGAGCCGCGCCTGCTGCTGCTCGACGAGGTAATGGCAGGTTTGCGTCCGAACGAGATCGACACGATGGTGGCCGCGTTCAGGACGCTGAACGCGCAGCGCGGCGTCACGATCCTGCTGATCGAGCACGTGATGCGCGCGGTGATGGCGCTCGCGCAGCGCG
>JAHDXY010000265.1 GCA_023384005.1 Burkholderiaceae bacterium
CGCACCACACGATGAACGCGATGGGCCACGACGTGCCCACGATGATCGGCGTCGACCATCGCGGACTGGTGCGCAGCCTCGCACAGAAGATCCCGGGCTACATGCTGATGGGCGAGCGCGGAATGGCCGACATGGGCGAGATGGAAATGGAACTGCCCGACAACACTGCACCGATGATGACTGGGACCGGTCCGTTCGGCGCGCTGGAGATGGGCGGGATGTTCTCGGTAGTCAAGGTGCGCGAGGGGCTCGCGCGCGACGACTACAAGGATCCGGGCTGGTACAGCCATCCGCCCGGAACGGTCGCCTACGAGTTCAAGGGCGAGTCGCCGCTAGGCGCGCATCGCGCTCCCGACATGCCGGCGCTCGGAGAGCGCGCGCCTGGCGCCGATTCCGTCACGCTCGCTGCTCGCAAACCCACGTCACACAACCACCGATAGGGAACGACGAACAATGACCAGGAAAATCGTGCAGGACAACCGCTTGCCCCGAAGCGCCCCTCGGCGCAGCTTCGCACTCGCTGCTTCTCTGGGTGCGCTGCTGGCAGGCGCGCTCTTCGCGCCGCCTCATGCGCGATCGCATGGCCCGGCGCACGACAAGGCAGACGCGCGTGGCACGTCGAAGCCCAACGAAACCGTGACCAGCTTCGGGCGGTCGATCTCGGTCACCGGGAAACACCGCCGTATCGAGGTCGACATGACCGACGACATGCGCTTCACTCCGAGCGAGATCCGCGTGCGCCAGGGCGAGCGCATCGAGCTCGTCGTGCGCAACTCGGGAAAGATCCTCCACGAACTCATCCTCGGCACCCGCGTCGAACTCGAGAAACACGCCGAGTTGATGCGCAAGTTCCCGAACATGGAACACGACGATCCGTACATGGTGCATGTCAACCCGGGCAAGAAGGCCTCGATCCACTGGCACTTCACCAAGGTCGGCGAGTTCATGTACGGATGCCTGATCCCCGGCCACTTCGAGCAGGGAATGGTCGGCAAGCTGGTCGTCACCCGTTGATCGCGAGGAGCAGCACGACATGAAGACATCGATACGCAGCGCCCTGCTCGCCGCGGCACTCGTCGCCTCGGCCGCGGCCCCGGCTGAAGAAAAGCACCATCCGCCCGGCGCCGCGAACGCCGCGCCACCGGCTGCGTCGCCGGTCGCGCAAGACGGCGCGGCGGCGCTGGTCGAAGGCGAGGTTCGCCGCGTCGACCGTGCGCAGGCCAAACTCACGCTCAAGCACGGTGAGATTCGCAACCTCGAGATGCCGCCGATGACGATGGTGTTCAAGGTGAAGGACCCAGCGATCCTCGACAAGCTCAAAGTCGGCGATCGGGTGCGTTTTTCCGCCGATCAGGTCGACGGCGCTTTCACTGTGACGCGAATCGAAGCGGCGAACTGAGTCCGCGGGCACGGCGGCGTCGCGACCGACCGTGTTTCGACCGGGATCCCTCGCGACGACGCCCCCAGGCGAGGGCACCAGACCATGAACTCGACCAACTCCGTCAGAAATACCCTGTCCGACGATCGCTCGACGAGAACCGCGAGCGAGCGCCTCTCGCAGTGGGTGCCGGCGCTTGGCGCGCTCGCGATGGCGCTCGTCGTCGGTGGTTTCTATCTGTTTCGCGAACACCTCGATCCGGCCGACGCCTCGTGGCTCTACCTGCTGCTGCTCGCATGCCCGCTGATCCACCTATTCGCGCACGAGCCCGGGCGGGGCGACACGGCGGACGGGGCCGCAACCCGGACTGAATCGGCACCAAGGCTGTAGTTTGCCCGCGACGCGTTGCACAACTGTCATCGTGGCGTCGACCGGCTGAGCGGCAACCGAGGACGGGACGAATGGGAGATCGAGATCGGCATGCCGATCTGGTTGCCGGGACAACGTTCGGTGCGTCAGCGCGAGGTCGAGGCGAGGGCGAAGCACTTCGGTACTGGTTCGCCAACGCGGCGCGGTACGCTCCGGGATGCCGGCCGACCTCGTTGCGTTCTCGCAGAAATTGCACAAACGTCATTTCCCGGTCACCCGATTGACCGAACGCGAAGCTAGAGTGACGTGCTTTGAACGCGCGACGAACGGAAGACATCGTGTCTGGGAACTCAGGCGAGAAGAACCACTGGACCACCAGACGCGCGGCAGTCGCCGCTCTCGGTTTCGGAGGCATCAGCCTCTACGGGCTCTGGGCCGGCTATGGTGCCGCGCCGGGACCGCTCGCGCTCCTGGGCGTGCAGTCGCTCGCCCACCCTGCAGTTGCCGCTGGCGGCGGCCACGGGGAAGCCATGCCAACCATGGCGGCGGCCGGCGAGCACGGCGGACATACGGCCGCCGCGCCGCCGCCCATGCGTGCGACGGCGGGCCATGCGGGCCATGTCGGCTCGTCCGACGGCGACGCGTTGCAACGATTCAGGGAGGCTACCGCGCAGTTCATCGAGCGCTATCGTGACGGCGACGGCAATGTCTACCCGCGTCCCGACGAGGCGCATGGCATTGAGGGTGGTGCGGTCGACATCTACATGCTGGCCGGCATGTGGTACTACCAGCCGAACGCGCTACGACTCGATGCCGGACGACCGTATCGCTTCAGGATCATGACGAGCGATATCTCCCACGGTGCTTCGATCCAGTTCGGCCGTGGCGCGCGGATGATTCGCCTGCGCCCGGGTCGTGTCACCGACAGCGAGATCACTTTTACCAAGGCCGGACGGTATTTCGTTTACTGCACCGTGTACTGCGGCCCGGCGCACGACACGATGCAAGCCGCCATCGAGGTGGCGTGACCATGAACCCAACAGTCGCGAATACCCACCGCGAACAGTTTGCTGCGATTCCCGCGCCCGAGCGCACGTTGGTCAAGGCGATTGTCGGGGTGGCTCTTGTTGCCCTCGCCCTTGGGGTCGTCGGCGGAACCGTCGCTGCGCTCGCCCGCGCGGGGTTCATCGAGGTCGATCCGAACACGGGCTATCGTGCCCTGACGCTGCACGGGGTCGCTGTTTTCTTTTATTGGTTGTTCTGCGTGCAGGCGGCGCTACTGCTTGCGCTCACGAGCGCCGAGCTCGGTGGCGCACTGGTGTGGCGCCGCGCCGCGTGGGTCGGGTTCGGCCTGATGTGCTTCGGCCTGCTCATTAGCGTCAGCGGTGTGTTCGTGGGCCTGCCCGCGTTGTACGACGGCACGCCCGAACTGGTCTCGCAGACGCCGCGCGCGATGCTCGCGATCAATTCCGGCTATGTGGCGCTTGGTACCGGTTTGATCATGCTGCCACTCCCGGCCATCGCGACACTGCTCGCAAGCCGCAGGCGCGCTCCGCAACGGCGCCTAAGCGCAGTGGGGTTCGCGCTTTTCGTCTGGGCCGGCTTCCTGGCGGTGAGCGGATTTGCTGCGGTTCGGGCGTTTCTGCCAGGCGCTCTCTGGTCGCTCGAACTCGGGCCATTCCCTGCGAGCCAGGGCACCGACTGGCACGTCGTATTCCACAACATGCACTACCTGCCGCTGATGGCGACGGTGATCCTGTGGTACGTCCTGATGCGCGAGCTTACCGGCGTGAAGTCGGTGTTCGGCGAGCGCTTTTCGAAGATCGTGTTCTCGATGTATCTGGTGTTCGTGCCACCCACTTCGCTGTATCACATGTTTCTCGAGCCGGACCTGCCCGCAGCGGTGCGTGTCGCGGGCTCGCTGCTGTCGCTGTTCGTGAGCGTGCCCACGCTGACTGCGTTCCTGATCATTATCGCCTCGCTCGAACTGCACGCGCGACACCATGGTGGGCGCGGCCTGTTCGGTTGGATGCGGATGCTGCCGTGGAGGCATCCCGCAACCAACGCGGTCGCGGTGGCGGCGCTCAGCCTCGGACTCGGGTTGAGCCTCGCGTTCGTCCTGATCCAGGAGAAACTCGCACCACTGCTGTCCGACACCTTTTTCGTTCCCGGCTACTTCCACTTCTTCACGCTCGGCACCGTGACCTTGACTTTGCTTGCCGCGCTCGCGGTGGTTCTGCCAGCACTCGGTGGTCGCACGGTGTGGCGTCCCGAGGTTCTGCGTTGGGTGCCGTGGGCCGCGTTCAGCGGTTTGCTGGTATTCGGCCTTGCCGGGGTCGGTGCCGGATACCTGGGCGTGCCACGCCGGGTGTTTGCCATCGCCTATCAGGGGCAGGCGCCCGCGGCATGGCGCGCGCTGATGGCCGCCATGGGCTTGGGTGGCACCGTCATGGCGCTGGCGCTCACAGTGTTTGCCGCAGGGATCGCAGTCGCGCTGCTGCCGCGACCTGGCGCTGTCCGGACCGGCGCGCCGCTGACTGTCGCTTGGGGTGGCGCCGCGTTGCGACCCGGGGCCGCGGCGTGGGTGGGGCCGGTCTCGGTGCTGGCGATTGTGGCCGCGATGTTCCTGTTCACCGCAATCGGCTTTGAGCTGATGCGCGCGTTGCCCGTCACTGGGGCTGGCGGCGCCGGGCACTGAGAAAGGAGGGAATATGATCGAACCTGTTCGCTTGAACGAGGATTTCTGGCTCACTGCGTCGATCGCGGCAGTCTGGGCGATCCTGGCCGCGGTCTATGCGCTGGCGCCATGGGGCGACATGATCGGCTACGCCTGGGTCTGGGGCTTTGGTTCGGTGCTGTTCGCCGCATTGGCCGCGCTGCTCGTTCGCCGCTAGCGACGCGAACGGACGAAGCGTCATCGTTGCTTGGTGCTGGTGAGAGGACTCGAACCTCCGACCTACAGATACAGGACCTCCTTCACGAAGCAAAGGCTGCGCGCAGCCGGCGCGTCTCACTTCCAGCTGATCGTCGAGCGCGACGCTCGGCCCCCGATGCACTGAGCGATGCACCGGGCGACGCGCCAAACGATGCACCGAACGGTGCGTTGGGCGTCGGACAGGGCGCACGATTGACGGCGAGCGCCCGACCTGGTGATACTGCGAGACCAACGTAGAAAAAACAGTCACCACCGGAGGAACCGATCCATGCTGAAATCCGTCGTCATCGCCGTCGCGCTCGGCGCGTCAGCTCTCGCTGCGATGCAGCCCGCGCAGGCGCAGCAGCGCGCCATCTGCTACAACTGCCCGCCGCAATGGGCCGACTGGGGCAGCCAGCTGAAGGCGATCCAGGCACGCCTGGGCATCGAGGTGCCGCCCGACAACAAGAACTCCGGCCAGGCCACTGCAGCGCTGATCGCCGAGAAGGCCAATCCGGTGGCCGACGTCACCTACCTCGGCGGCATAGCGGCGGATCCCGCCAAGGACGCGGGCGTGCTCACGCCCTACAAACCCGCCGGCTGGGACAAGATCCCGGCGAGCCTCAAAGATCCCGAAGGACACTGGTTCACGATCCACTCGGGCACGCTGGGCCTGTTCGTGAACAAGGCCGCGCTGGGCGGCAAGCCGGTGCCGCAGAGCTGGTCGGACCTGCTCAAGCCCGAATACAAGGGCCTGGTCGGCTATCTCGACCCGACCTCGGCCGCGGTGGGCCAGCTCGGCGTGATGGCCGTCAACCTCGCGCTGGGCGGCAGCTACGAGAACATCGACGCGGGCATCAAGTTCTTCACCGCCCTGCACAAGAACCAGCCGATCGTTCCGAAACAGACGTCTTACGCGCGCGTGATCTCGGGCGAGATCCCGATCCTGCTCGACTACGACTTCAACGCCTATCGCGGCCAGCACACCGACAAGGCGCCGGTGCAGTTCGTGATCCCGAAGGAAGGCACGGTGGTGTTCCCGTACGTGATGGGGCTGGTCAACAAGGGTCCAAACGCCGCCAACGGCAAGAAGGTGCTCGATTTCGTGCTCTCCGACGAGAGCCAGGCGATGTGGGGCAACGCGTATCTGCGACCGGTCTTTGCCGACCGCCTCTCGGCCGAAGCCAAAGCCAAGTTCCTGCCCGAGTCCGAGTACGCGCGCGCCAAGCCGATCGACCTGAAGAAGCTCGCCGCCGCGCAAAAGGCGATCGTCGAGCGCTACCGCAACGAAGTCAGGTAGGGCGCGCGCGAATTACCGCGGTCTGAACGCGCACGGGGAGCCGGCAGCGGCTCCCCGCCGACTTTTCCTGCCAATTCAATGCAACGCGACACCCGCAGACTGCTGCTGCTGATGCTTCCGGCGGGCGCCTTCTTCGGCGCCTTTTTCCTGTTGCCGATGGGCCAGCTCTTCCTGATCGGCGGCACCGGAAAGCTCGGCTGGTCCGCGTACTCGGCGATCATCACCGATCGCAACTATTTCAGCGCCCTGCTCTGGACCATGGGCGTGGCCGCGGCCACCACGGTCGCCACGCTGATCATCAGCGGCATCGCCGGCGTATTCCTGCAACGCCACAAGTTCCCGGGAAACCCGGCGCTGGTCGCGATGCTCACGCTGCCGCTGGCCTTTCCGGGCGTGGTGATCGGATTCATGGTCATCATGCTCGCGGGCCGCCAGGGCCTGATCGGCGCAGTGACCGAAGTGCTCACCGGCGAGAAAC
>JAHDXY010000266.1 GCA_023384005.1 Burkholderiaceae bacterium
GCGCAGGTTGGCCTCGGTCATCTCGCGCTTGGCCTTGCGCGCCTTGGCTTCGCCGGTGGCCATCTGGCGGTTGATCTCCTTGAGATCGGGCAGCGGCAGCACGACGCGCGCCTGCAGGTCGATCAGCTTTTGCTGCAGGTCCTGGATGGCCGGGATGTTGCGCACCAGCACGTCGAGATAGGCGGGTCGCGATTCGGCGAGCTGCTCCGACCAGCGCAGGTTCGTCTCGTTGCCGATGAAGCCGGCGACGAACTCCTCGCGCGGCATCCCGACCCGGTTGACGCAGACGTCGGCGATCGCGCGTTCGAACGAGCGTACCTGCTCGACCTGGTCGCGCAAGGTGTCGCACAGCCGCTCGACCATCTTGGCGGTGAACCGGATCGACATCAGCTGGTTCTGGATCTCGTGCTGCGCCTTCAGGTACGACTTCGACTTGTAGCCGTCCCTCTCGTAGGCGCTCTTCATCTTCTCGAACCACTCGTCGATGCTCGCGAACTTGATGAGCGCGGCAAGCTTGAGCGCCTCGAGACGCGCGGTGGCCGCGCGCGCCGCCGCGCCTTCGTCCTCGTCGTCGTCGTCGGACGCGCTGTCGCTGGCCGGCACGGTCGCGTTGAAGGCCTCGTCGGCAGAGTTCGTGTCGAGCAACCCGTCGACCACTTCGTCGATGCGCATCGTGCCCGCCGCGATCTTCTCGGCGTTGCTGAGCGCCTCGTGGATCGTGGTCGGGCAGGCGGAGATCGCCTGCACCATGTGCTTGAGGCCGTCCTCGATGCGCTTGGCGATCTCGATCTCGCCCTCGCGCGTGAGCAGCTCGACCGAACCCATCTCGCGCATGTACATGCGCACCGGGTCGGTCGTGCGCCCGAACTCGGAGTCCACAGTGGAGAGGGCTGCCTCGGCTTCCTCCTCGGCGTCGTCGTCGCTGCTCGCGACCGGCGTGTTGTCGCTGATCAGCAGCGTCTCGGCATCTGGCGCCTGGTCGTAGACCGAGATGCCCATGTCGTTGAACGTGCTGATGATCGACTCGATGGTCTCGGCGTCGATCATGTCGTCGGGAAGGTGATCGTTGATCTCGACGTAGGTGAGAAAGCCCCGTTCCTTGCCGAATCGGATCAGCGTCTTGAGCTTGTTTCTCGTGGCCTCGCGATCGGCTTCGGACATGCCCTGCTTGCCGCCGAATTCGCGCAGCAGCGCCTTCTCCTTGGCGCGCGCGCCGCGCTTGGACTTGACCGGCACGACCACCGGGACTTCGGGGATCTCGAGTTCGGCATCGGAGTCGACGTCGGAATCGTCGAAGCTGTCGGAGTTGTCGTCGGCCGCGAGCTCGTCGCCAGCGAGCTCGGCGTCGACCACGGCACCCGGCTTGTTCTTGCCCTTGGCGAGGCGCTTCGCGCCGCGCCGGGCGGGCTTCGCGGCACCCTTGGCCACCTTCGCGGCGGGGCCCGACGCAGTGCTCGGCGCAGCGGCTGCCGTCCTGACCGCACCCGCCCCTGTTTTCGCGCCGGACTTGGCCTTTTCGCCCGGCGACGAAGGCGCCGCAACGCCGGATCTGGTTGCAGGGGCGGACTTGGGCGCCGACTTGGGCGCCGACTTGGGCGCCGACTTGCCCGCTGACTTGCCCGCTGACTTGGGCGCTGTCTTGAGCGCCGTCTTGGGCGCTGTCTTGGGCGCTGTCTTGGGCGCTGTCTTGGGCGCTGTCTTGGGCGCCGTCTTGGCCGCTGACTTGGGCACTGACTTGGGCACTGACTTGGGCACTGACTTGGGCGCTGACTTGGGCGCCGTCTTGGCCACCGTCTTGGCCACCGTCTTGACCGCCGTCTTGGGCGCCGTCTTGGGCGCTGACTTGGGCGCTGACTTGGGCGCTGACTTGGCCGCCGTCTTGGCCGCGGCCTTGGGCGCAGCCCTGGCCGGCATGGCGGGCGGCTTGTGCGCAGCGGACCTACCCGCAGCGGACTTGCCCGCGACCGACTTTCCCGGCGCCGGTTTCGCTGGGGTCTTGGCGGACTCGGCGTGCACCTTTTGCTGGCCTGCCTTGCTGCCTGGTGTCGATTTGCGTGGGGTATTCGGATTTGCGCTCTTGGCCACTGTCAATTTCCTCATGCTCTGATTCGCATCCCTCGACGCGGCGGGGCGAGCGCTCGGCGGCACGCGCCGCGGCGAACAGCCCTCGAACCGTGCCTTCGGCCACGACCGCGTCGGGCGGCTGCTTCGGCCCGCCGCCGCCGCGCTGCCGCGCTGCCGCGCTGCGATCGCCTGGCACGCGTGACGTAAGGGGAACCCGCTATTTTATCAGTGTTTGCGCCTCATCGACAACAGCTCGAGGTATCGGGCGCGCTCGGCGTCCGTGACGAGGCCGTCCTGGGCCAGCGCGTCGATGCGCTCCCTGACCCCGCGTTCGCGTAGTTGCGCGAGCGCGCCGTCGTATTCGTCGCGCGCTTCGTCGAAGCTCATTTCCGCGCTCAGCGTGCGGTCGGCCGCCGCGTCGCGCTCCAGATCGGCGGCCCGCGCCGGATCCGATACGCGCAGAACCTCGCAGATCGCGGCGAGCGAACTCCCGGCGGGCTGGGCGCGCAGCCAGTCGACCCACTGCACAAGCTCCGGAGGCAGGAATTCCTCGTCGACCTGCGCGCGGGCGAGCGCGGGATGAAGCGCGCACAGCAGCCTGACGCGCGCCACCAGCTCGAGCGGGCCGGCGCGCGGGCGCAACTGGGGAGCTCGCAGCGGCTGGCGCTGCCCGCGCGACGAATGCGCGGCGGCGCCCTGCCCGGCCTGCGGTCCGCCACCCCGGTGCGCGGGGGAGTCGCCGGGCGCGATGAAGCGTTCGAGTTCTGCCGCGCCGACCGCGCCGACTTCGGCGACCCGATGCAGCAGCTGCATGCGCAGCGCCGCTGGCGGCAGCGCCTGCAGCAGCGGCCTGGCGAGCGCGAGGAAGCGCGCCCGGCCTTCGGGCTCGGTGAGATCGGCGCGCGAGGACAGTTCGCCGATCATGAACTCCGACAGGGGCACGGCCTCGCCGAGCAGCCGCTCGAAGCCGGCCAGCCCGTGCTCGCGAACATAGCTGTCGGGATCGTGATCGGAAGGCAGGAACAGGAACTCCATGCGTTTCGTGTCGGCGGCGTGCGGCAGGCAGGCCTCGAGTGCGCGCCACGCGGCCTTGCGCCCGGCTTCGTCTCCGTCGAACGCGAATACGACCCGGTCGACGATCCGGGCGAGCTTTCGGACATGGTCTGGCGTGGTGGCGGTGCCCAGCGTGGCGACCGCGTTTGCGACCCCGTGCTGCGCAAGCATGACCACGTCCATGTACCCCTCGACCACGATCGCGCAGTCGCCCTGGCGCAGTGAGTCGCGCGCCTCGAACAGCCCATACAACTCCCTGCCCTTGGAGAACAGCGCGGTTTCCGGCGAGTTCATGTACTTCGGCTCGCCTGCGTCGAGCACGCGCCCGCCGAATCCGATGACCTGGCCGCGCGGGTTGCGAATCGGAAACATGATCCGGTCGCGGAAACGGTCGTAGCGCTTGCGCTTGCCCTCGTCACCCTCGGAGTCGATCACCAGGCCCGCGTCGACCAGTTCGCGCGCGTCGTAATCGGCGACCGCAGCCTGCAGGCCGCGCCAGGCGTCGGGCGCGTAGCCGATCGCATAGCGCGCGGCGGTCTCGCCGGTGAGACCGCGCCCTTTCAGGTAGGCGATCGCGCGTTCGGACTCGCGCAGGCGGTTCTTGTAGAACTGCGCCGCCTGTGCGAGCAGCTCGAGCAGCCCCGGGTCGCGGCGCGGCGCGTCTCCCGGCCCCTCCTGTCTCGGGACCGACATCCCCACCGAGCGCGCGAGATCCTCGATCGCGTCGACGTAATTCATCCCGGAGTGTTCCATCAGGAACCCGACCGCCGAGCCATGCGCGCCGCAACCGAAGCAGTGGTAGAACTGCTTGGCCGGGCTCACCGTGAACGACGGCGACTTCTCGGCGTGAAACGGGCACAGTCCGAGGAAGTTCGTCCCCGCCTTGCGCATCTGGACATGGCGACCGACGACATCGACGATGTCGACCCGCGCCAGCAGATCCTGGATGAACGCCTGAGGAATCACGACGCCAGTCTACCGACGCCGCGGACATCCGGCGGAACCGGCGGAACCGGCGGAACCGGCGGAACTGGCGGAACTGGCGGAACCGGCGGCCCGGCGGCCCGGCGGCCCGGCGATCCGGCGACCCGGCGACGCCGCGCGATCAGGCGCCGAGACGGGCGCGGATCGCGGCCGAGACCCTGGACATGTCGGCGCGGCCGGCGAGCTTTCCCTTGACCACGCCCATCACCTTGCCCATGTCCCTGGCGCCACTCGCGCCGGTCGATGCGATCGCCGCGTCGATCGCCGACGCGATCTCGTCGTCGCCCGCCTGCTGCGGCAGGTAGCCAGCGAGCACGTCGAGCTCGAAGCGCTCGCGCTCGGCGAGGTCTTCGCGATTGGCCCGGCTGAACTGCTCGATAGAGTCACGTCGCTGCTTGCCGAGCTTCTCGACGACCGCGATCACTGCGGCGTCGTCGAGTTCGGTGCGCTCGTCGATCTCGCGCTGCTTGATGGCCGCCAGCAGCAGGCGGATCGCGGAAAGGCGCTGCGCATCCCGGGCGCGCATCGCCGCCTTCATGTCTTCGGTGATCCGGTCTTTCAGGCCCATGGGGTTCGCCTCAATGAGAAAAGGCCCGCGGCATTCGCCAGCGGGCCCCGTCGCCCGACGGCACATGGCCGTCGATTCGCGATCAGCAACTGCCCGTCAGTACATCTTCTTCGGAAGCATCTGGCTGCGCAGTCGCTTGTAGTGGCGCTTGACCGCAGCCGCTTTCTTGCGTTTGCGTTCGGCCGTGGGCTTCTCGTAGAACTCGCGCGCGCGCAGTTCAGTGATCAACCCGCTCTTCTCGATCGTGCGCTTGAAGCGGCGCAGAGCGACGTCGAACGGCTCGTTTTCCTTGACCCTGATGGTCGGCATGAAAAAATCACCCCCTTCCGATGTTGGCTCGGGCCCGAACACGTGGGCCGCGCTGCCAGCGCGGCCCGCGTGCGCCAGCGGCTTTGGCGCCGCCAGGCTCAGGGCTTTTCCGGCCAAGCCCATAATTATGCCAGACTAACGGCCGAGATGGAAAGCCCTCGCCACGCCAGCCGTCGGAGCCCCGGATGATCGTCCTGGGCATCGAGACCTCCTGCGACGATACCGGGGTCGCGCTGTACTGCACCGAACGCGGCCTGCTCGCTCAGGCGCTGCACTCGCAGGTGGCGATGCACGCGCGCTACGGCGGGGTCGTCCCGGAACTCGCCTCGCGCGACCACGTGCGCAGGCTGCTGCCGCTGACCGAAGCGGTGCTCGACGAAGCGGGACTCGCGCTGGGCGCGGTCGACGCGATCGCCTACACCCGGGGACCGGGGCTGGCCGGGGCGCTGCTGGTCGGCGCAGCGGTCGGCGCGTCGATCGCCTGGGCGCTGCGCAAGCCGGCGATCGGCGTGCACCACCTCGAGGGGCACCTGCTCTCGCCGCTGCTCGCGCGCGACCCGCCGGCGTTCCCGTTCGTCGCGCTGCTGGTTTCCGGCGGTCACACCCAGCTGATGCGGGTCGACGGAGTCGGGCGCTACCAGATGCTCGGCGAGACGCTGGACGACGCCGCGGGCGAGGCCTTCGACAAGAGCGCGAAGCTGCTCGGGATGGGCTACCCGGGCGGTCCGGCGATCGCCACGCTGGCTCGCGCGGGGCGCGCCGGCGCGATCACGCTGCCGCGTCCGATGCTGCACTCGGGCAACCTCGATTTCAGTTTCTCCGGCCTGAAGACCGCGGTGCTCACGCGGGTGCGCGCCGGGCTCGACGGCGAACAGGCCCGCGCCGACCTCGCCTGGGCGGTGCAGGCGGCGATCGTCGACGTGCTCGTCGCCAAGTCGGTCAGCGCGCTCGAGCAGGCCGGATTGTCGCGGCTGGTCGTCGCGGGCGGAGTGAGCGCAAACCTCAGGCTGCGCGAACTGCTCTCGGCGGCACGCGCGAAGCTGGAGTTCTCGGTGCACTTCCCAGAGGCGGCGTTGTGTACCGACAACGGCGCGATGATCGCGTTCGCGGGCGCGCTGCGCCTCGCCGCCGGGGCCGAGCCGGCGCCGCCGACCGAGTTCAGCGTGAAGCCGCGCTGGCCGCTGGACGCGCTCGCGGCCCCCGGTCAGGCGTCGCGGCCGGCGTCCTGAGCGGCGTCGCGGCCCCCGGTCAGGCGTCGCGGCCGGCGTCCTGAGCGGCGTCGCGGCCCCAGAGCCAGGCGGCACCGCGAACACCCGAGGAGTCGCCGTGCCGGTTGCGCAGCAGGCGCGTCGCGACCGAATCCGAGAACACGTGCGCCGGCCACGACGCGGGGACCTGTTCGTACAACGCGTCGATGATGCTCAGCCCGCCGCCGA
>JAHDXY010000267.1 GCA_023384005.1 Burkholderiaceae bacterium
GGCCTTGCGCTTGAGGATCGCGAACATCAGCTCCTGCTTGCGCATGCGCTGGGGATTTTCGATCTCCAGCGTGGTGGCCATTTCGATCAGCTGCGAGACGTGCAGCGCCTTGAGTTCTGAGAGGTGCATGGGTTCAAACTCCCCGCGGGGAACGTGGCTTCGGAAAAAGGAGCGGTACGGTCTCTTTCAGCCGCAAGGGCTGCAAGGCGCGGCGCGCGCTGCGCAAGCCCCTCGGCGATCGGCCAGTCTGTTGCTCGGGGCTTGGGACTTCGGGCCGGACCGGCCCGCTGGGCGCCGACCCCCCTCGGTGAAAGGGCGCCGGCTACGGCAGCGCTTGAACGCGTGCCGGGAGGTTACAACGAATCAGAGATGGCTGTCCAGAAAGAGCGTGAGCTGCGACTTGGACAAGGCGCCGACCTTGGTCGCCACCAGCGCGCCGTTCTTGAACAGCATCAGCGTGGGAATGCCCCGTACGCCGTAGCGCGCGGGCATGGCCTGGTTCTCGTCGACATTGATCTTGCTCACCTGCAGGCGGCCGTCGTATTCACGGGAGACCTCGTCGAGCATCGGCGCGATCATCTTGCACGGGCCGCACCATTCGGCCCAGAAATCGACCAGCACCGGCTCGTCGGCCTTGAGGACGTCCTGTTCGAAGGACGCATCGGTCACATGTTTCATCGGTTTGTCTGCATTTCGGAGTTGGTTGGAGTTCTATCCTGAACTGCGGAAAATACCACACCGTGTCCGGGCATGCCGGCGAGCGCCGGCGAGCGGGCGGTGGGCCGCGGCTCGTCGCTGGGGCCGCGGCTGTTAGAATCGTTGCGGGCGGGCCCCCCCGCATTGCGGCGCGGTGAATCTGGTCAGGTCCGGAAGGAAGCAGCCACAGCCTTCAGTCGTGAGTGCCGGGGTCCCGGCTCGCCCACTGCGTGGCCGTGCGTGCGTAGCGTCGCAGCGGCGCTGTCGAACCCGAGCGAAGACCGACGACCGATGACACATCAGGTGCTGGCCAGGAAGTGGCGGCCGCGCGACTTCGAGTCGCTCGTCGGGCAGGAGCACGTCGTGCGCGCGCTCAGCCACGCGCTCGAGACGGCGCGTCTGCACCATGCCTACCTGTTCACCGGCACGCGTGGCGTGGGCAAGACGACGATCGCGCGCATCCTCGCGAAGTCGCTCAACTGCGAGCGCGGCCTGGGGGCGAAACCCTGCGGCAAGTGCGGCGCATGCGTCGCGATCGATCAGGGGCGATTCACCGACTACCTCGAGCTCGACGCGGCTTCGAACCGCGGCGTGGACGAGATGACGCAGCTGCTCGAGAACGCGGTCTATGCCCCTGCCGTCGGGCGCTACAAGGTCTACGTGATCGACGAGGTTCACATGCTCTCGTCGCACGCGTTCAACGCGATGTTGAAGACGCTCGAAGAGCCGCCGCCGCACATGGTGTTCATCCTTGCGACGACCGATCCGCAGAAAGTCCCGGTCACCGTTCTCTCGCGCTGTCTGCAGTTCAACCTGAAGAACATGGCGCCGGCGGCGATCGCGACCTACCTCGCGACCGTGCTCGCGGCCGAGGGCGTGTCGTTCGAATCCGCGGCGCTCGAGCAGATCGGCCGCGCGGCGAGCGGCAGCATGCGCGACGCGCTCTCGCTGCTCGACCAGGCGATCGCATACTGTGGCGGCGAGGTGCGCGAGGAAGCGATTCGCGAGATGCTGGGCGTGGTCGATCGCCGCTACCTCGAGCGGGTGCTCGATGCGCTCGACGCCGCCGACGGCCCCGCCCTGATCGGCGTCGGCGACGAGATGATGTCGAACAACGCGCCGTTTGCAGGCGCGCTGCGCGAGCTCGCCAGCCTGTTGCACCGGATCGCGCTGGCGCAGGTGGGGGCGGCGGGAGAGGGCGACGCCGGATCGCTGCAACGCTACGCGCGTGCCTTCGCGCCCGAAGACCTGCAGGTCTACTACCAGATCGCGGTGCACGGCGCGCGCGACCTGCCGCTCGCTCCCGACGAGCACGCCGGGTTCACGATGACGCTGCTGCGGATGCTGTCGTTTCGTCCCGACGACGCCGGCGCTTCGCGCAACGCGGGCGCCGCGCCCGTTGCAGGCGGATCGACCGACGCACGCGGGTCGACCGACGCACGAGGCTCGACGCCGCGGCGCTCGAGTGCCGCGTTGGCGAACACCGGAGCAGAGGGGCCGGACCCTCGGGCTTTCGACGGCGACTGGCCGCGACTCGCGACGGTCCTGCAGCTGAACGGCCTCGCGCGCCAGTTCATCGAACAGTGCGAGCTGGTCTCGCACGAAGGGCTGTCGTTTCGCGTGCGCGTTCCGATCCGCGCGCTCGCGGAGGGCCCGGCCCAGTCCAAGGTTCGCGATGCGCTCGCCGCGTATTTCGGCGCGCCGGTGCGGCTGTCGGTCGTGCACGGCGCGGTCGGGGGCCGAACCGCTGCCGCGGTCGCGACCGAGCAGCGCAACGAACGCCAGGCGCAAGCGCTGCGCTCGATCGAGTCCGACCCCTTCGTCCAGCAGATGATCAGCGAACTCGACGCGCGCGTCCTGCCCGAGTCGGTGCGCCCCAACGACGCCTGAGTCGGCGCGAACCACGAGCGATCCAATCGAGGAGATCCCGATGATGAAGCAGCAACTCGCAGGGCTGATGAAACAGGCCCAGCAGATGCAGGAGAACATGCGCAAGGTGCAGGAGCAGCTCGCAGGCGTCGAGGTCGAAGGACAGTCGGGCGCCGGAATGGTCAAGGTGCTCATCACCTGCCGCAACGAAGTCCGGCGCGTGTCGATCGATCCGAGCCTGCTCGCCGACGACAAGGACATGCTCGAGGACCTGCTGGTCGCGGCGCTCAACGACGGTCTGCGCAAGGCCGAGCAGACCGCGCAGGAGAAGATGGGCAACGTCACGTCCGGGTTGCCGCTGCCGCCCGGTTTCAAGATGCCGTTCTGACCGCGTCGGCCTTGGCACTGAAGCAATCCGCGGCGCTCGAAGCGCTGACGCAGGCGCTCAAGCGGCTGCCGGGCGTAGGTCCGAAGTCGGCGCAGCGTTTCGCCTACTACCTGCTGCAGCACGATCGCGAAGGAGCGGGGATGCTCGCGCACGCGCTGCTCGAAGCGACCGAGCGCGTGCGCCACTGCGTGCGCTGCAATACATTCACGGAGTCGCAGCTGTGCGAGACCTGCGCCTCGTCGCGGCGCGACCCGACGATGCTGTGCGTGGTCGAGACTCCCTCCGACCAGCTGATGGTCGAGCAGACGCTCACCTACTCGGGGTTGTACTTCGTCCTCATGGGACGGCTTTCGCCGCTCGACGGCGTCGGGCCCACCGAGATCCACCTGGAGCGATTGATCGAACGCGCATGCGACGGAGTCGTGCGCGAGGTGATCCTCGCGACCAATTTCACCCAGGAAGGCGAGGCGACCGCGCACTACATCGGCGAACTCCTCAAGGCTCGCGGACTCAGGGTCACGCGCCTCGCGCGCGGCGTTCCGGTGGGCAGCGAGCTCGAGTACGTCGACGCGGGAACGATCGCGCACGCACTGCGCGACCGGCGCGCGGTCGACGACTGACCCGCAAGACGAGGAATCGATGACTGAACACGAAGCCGCCCGGACGCAGCCGGATTCGACCGCGGGGCCGCTCGCGGGCGTGCGCGTGCTCGAGCTGGGGCAACTGATCGCCGGTCCGTTCGCGACGCGACTGCTCGCCGAGTTCGGCGCCGACGTGATCAAGGTCGAGCCGCCCGCGCGCGACGCGAGCCCGGGGGGGGATCCGCTGCGCAAGTGGCGCAAGCTGCACCCTGACGACAGCGGCGGGACTTCGCTGTGGTGGTACGTGCAGGCGCGCAACAAGCGCTCGATCACGCTCGATCTCAAGAGTGCCGAGGGCCAGGAGATCGTGCGCCGCCTCGCGGCGCGCGCCGACGTCGTCGTCGAGAACTTCCGCCCCGGCACGCTCGAAGGCTGGGGGCTGGGCTACGAGAGGCTGAGCGCTGACAATCCGGGCCTTGTGCTGGTGCGGCTCTCCGGCTACGGCCAGAGCGGACCGTATCGCGATCGGCCCGGCTTCGGCGCGATCGCCGAGTCGATGGGCGGCATGCGCTACGTCACCGGCTTCCCAGACCGCCCGCCGGTGAGGCTGAATCTGTCGATCGGCGACTCGCTGGCGGCGCTGCACGCGGTGATCGGCGCGCTGATGGCGCTTCACCACCGCCGCGAGACCGGACTCGGGCAGGTGGTGGACGTGGCGCTGTACGAGGCGGTGTTCAACATGATGGAGAGCACGCTGCCCGAGTTCGATCGCTACGGCATCGTGCGCGAGCGCACCGGCACCAACCTCACCGGAATCGTCCCCTCGAACACCTATCCAACCGGCGACGGCGGGCATGTCGTGATCGGCGGCAACGGCGACTCGATCTTCAAGCGGCTGATGCGGGCGATCGGCCGCGACGACCTCGCCGACGACCCGGCGCTCGCGAACAACGCGGGGCGCGCGGCGCGCGCGGCCGAACTCGACGCGGCGATCGCCGCGTGGACGTCGACGCAGACGCTCGACGACGCGCTGGACATGATGGCCGGTGCGCAGGTGCCGAGCGCGAAGATCTTCAGCGCGGCCGACATGGTCGCAGATCCCCAGTTCGCGGCACGCGCGATGATCGAACGCGCGACGCTGCCCGACGGCACCTCGATCGCGATCCCGGCGGTGGTTCCGAAACTCTCGCGTACGCCCGGCGGCACGCGCTGGCTCGGCCCCGCGCTGGGCGAGCACACCGCGCAGGTGCTCGCCGAGCTGGGTCTGGACGCCGCGCAGATCGAGAAGCTGCGTCGAAATCGGGTAACCTAAGAGAGCGTTCCGGCGCGATGCCAGGGGGTTCTGGCGCGACGCCAGCCGGGACCAGGATCGATTCGCGAATCCGGGGCCGACGACAACAGGAGACAACGCAATGCGCAGGAATTTCATCAGCACCGTCATCGCTGCGGGCGTCGCCCTCGCGCTGCCCGCAATCGCCGCCGCGCAGGCCCCCGAGAAGCAGAAAGTGACGATCGCCGTCGGCGGCAAGGCTGCGTTCTACTACCTTCCGCTCACGATTGCCGAGCAGCTCGGCTACTTCAAGGACGAAGGCCTGAACGTCGAGATCGTCGATTTCGCCGGCGGATCGGCCGCGTTGCGCGCGGTGGTCGGCGGATCGGCAGACGTCGTCTCGGGCGCCTACGAACACACGATCAACCTGCAATCGAGCAAGCAGTACTTCCGCGCCTTCGTGCTCCAGGGCCGTGCGCCGCAGATCGCTCTGGGCGTCTCGAGCAAGGCCAACTACAAGACGCCTGCCGACCTCAAGGGAATGAAGATCGGCGTGTCCGCGCCGGGATCGTCGACCAACATGATGGCCAACTTCGTTCTTGCCGGCGCGGGACTCAAGGCCGCGGACGTCTCGTTCATCGGCGTGGGCACCGGCAACTCGGCGCTCGCCGCGGTGCGCTCGGGCCAGATCGACGCGATCTCCAACGTCGATCCGGTCATGACGATGCTCGAGGACAAGGGCGATGTGAAGATCATCGCCGACACGCGCACGCTCAAGGGCACCGAGAAGCTGTTCGGAGGGCCGATGCCCGCGGGAAGCCTCTACGCGCCGGACGAGTTCATCCAGAAGAACCCCAGGACGGTGCAGGGGCTGACCAACGCGATGGTGCGCGCGCTGAAGTGGCTCCAGGCGGCCGGCCCGTCGGACATCATCAAGACCGTTCCCGAGGCGTACCTGCTTGGCGACCGCGGTCTGTACCTGTCGGCCTATCACAAGGTCAAGGACGCGATCTCCACCGACGGGATGATCCCCGACGCTGGGGCGGCGACCACGCTGAAGTCGCTCGCGTCGTTCAATCCGAAGATCAAGCCCGCCGAGATCGACCTTTCCAGGACCTACACGAACGAGTTCGTGAAGAAGGCGCAGGCGAAGTTGAAGTAGCGCCCCGCGTGCGATGAGCGCTCCGGCGCTCGCCCTGGAGGCGATCAGCTGCACCTTCGTGTCGCGCGACGACCCGTCGCAGCGCTATACGGCGGTGAAGGACGTCACGCTGAGGGTCGCACCGGGCGAGTTCGTCTCGGTGGTCGGACCCACCGGCTGCGGCAAGTCGACGCTGCTCAACGTCGGCGCCGGCCTGCTCGATCCCTCGTCGGGCTCGATCGAGGTGTTCGGGCAGCCGCTGGTCGGCGTGAACCGGCGCGCCGGCTACATGTTCCAGGCCGACGCGCTGATGCCCTGGCGCAGCGCCTTCGACAACGTGATCGCGGGCCTGCAGTTTCGCGGCGTCGAGCCGCAGGAGGCGCGTCGCCAGGGCGAGCAGTGGTTGAAGCGCGTCGGCCTCGGGGGCTTCGGCGATCGCTATCCGCACCAGCTCTCGGGCGGGATG
>JAHDXY010000268.1 GCA_023384005.1 Burkholderiaceae bacterium
GCCGCCGGGCTGGACGTCTACGAGAACGAGCCTCAGCTGCATCCGGCGCTGCTCGAGGTGCCCAATGTGGTGATCACCCCGCATCTGGGAAGCGCGACGCGCAGTTCGCGGCTCGCGATGGCGATGCTCGCCGCGGACAACCTGATTGCCTGGGCCGAGGGCGGCGAGCTGCCCACGCCGCTCGTGATGCCGGTCTAGGAGTACGCGCTCGCGCCGCGCGATCGAAGCAGCGGCGCGGGGTGCTGTTCGAGCAAGGGGAAGCGATGTCCGAGATCAAGTTGCAGCGCAAGCACACGATCGGCCTGAAGAAGGCCAAGGTCGCCGCGCAGAAGGTCGCCGACGACCTCGCCCAGGAATTCGGGATCAGCAGCCGCTGGCAGGGCGACGTGCTCAGGTTTTCGCGCAGCGGCGTCGACGGCGAACTGAAGGTGAGCAAGGACCAGGTCGTCCTCAACGCCCGGCTCGGCTTCCTGCTCTCGGCGTTCCGCTCGAAGATCGAGGATCACGTCAACGACAACTTCGACCGCTATTTCGTCTAGCGCGGCTGGCCCTTCGATCCTTCGATCCTGCGGCCCCTCAGTCCTTCAGTACATCAGTCCTTCTACCAGGTCCACGTACTGCTTCAACGCGGCGAACGCGGCCGTGCCCTTCAGTTCGTTCCACGCGTCCCACTTCGCGCGCCCGACCATGTCGGTGAAGCCGGGCCGCTTGCCCTCGGCGTCGCCCGCGCTGGCCTGCTTGTACAGCGCGTAGAGCTTGAGCAGCGTCGCGTTGTCGGGCCGCTCGCTCAGGTTCTTCGAATCGGCCACTGCCTTCTCGAAGGCTTTCTTCATGTCGGCCATCGCATGGTCTCCGGTTGATGGGGGTCCGGCGATTATAGGGATCAGGCCTGCCCGGCAGCGGGCGAAGCGGTAGCGGGGGAGCGATGGCGCGGGAACGCATGTCGGCGGTCGACACCGCCTGGTTGCGGATGGACAGTCCGGTCAACCTGATGATGATCGTCGGCGTCGAGATTTTCGACAGTCCGGTCAGCTACGAGGAACTGAGCGCGCGGCTGGGCGAGAGGCTGCTCGCGTACGACCGTTTTCGCCAGTGCGTCGTGCCCGAGGGCGACGGCTACTACTGGGAGGAAGACGAGCGCTTCAGTCTCGCGCGCCACGTGCGCAAGCTGAAGTTGCGCGGCAAGGCCGACGACAAGGCGCTGCAAAAGCTCGTCGGCCGCCTCGCGAGCGAGCCGCTCGATCCGCAGCATCCGCTTTGGCGCTTCGATCTGGTCGAGAACTACCGCGGTGGGCGTGCGGTGATCGTGCGCATCCACCACTGCATCGCCGACGGGATCGCGCTGGTCAGGGTGATGCTCTCGATGGGAGACGATCCGGTGGTCGTGCCCGCGGGCGCGCCTGGCGCCGGTGCGCGGGCCGCCGGCACCGGCGACGATGCTCGCGGCGACGATCGCGGCGAATCGGATCGGGCACACGCGGCGCCGGCGTCGGCCGGCGCGTTCGAGCCGTACATCGGCCAGGCGCTGCGCGCCGCGGAACTGGTCGGCGGCGCGCTGGGCCGCACGCTGGAGATCGCGAGCGACGGCAACGCGCGCGAGGCAGTCGCGACGCTCGCGGCGCGCGTGACCCTCGACGCGCTCAAGATCGGCCTGATGACCGAGGATTCGCCGACCAGCCTCAAGGGCAGGCCGCAGGGCGTCAAGGCCGTCGCGTGGAACGAGCCGATGCCGCTGGCAGAGGTCAAGGCGGTGTGCAGGGTGCTGGGCGTGTCGGTCAACGACATCCTGCTCTCGGGAGTCGCCGGGGCGGTGCACCGCTATCTCGAGGACCGTGGCGAAGACACGCACGGCAAGGAACTGCGCGCGATGGTCCCGGTAAACCTGCGCGGCGCAGACGAGCCGCCGAGCCTGGGAAATCGCTTCGGTCTCGTTCCGCTCACGCTGCCGATCGGCATCGGCAACCCGATCGAGCGCGTGTTCGAGGTCCGCCGGCGCATGAGCGAACTGAAGGAAGGCTACCAGGGGCCGATCGCGTTCGCGATCCTCAACGCGACCGGGATGGCGCCGCGTATCGTGCAGAAGTTCGTGCTCGACTATCTCGCGCACAAGGGAACGGCGGTCATGACCAACGTGCCCGGTCCGCAGCAGCCGATCAGGATCTTCGGGCGCCGGCTCGAGCGGGTGATGGTCTGGGTGCCGCAGTCGGGCGACATCGGAATGGGCGTGTCGATCCTCTCGTACGATGGCAACGTGCAGTTCGGGCTGATCACCGACACCGCGCTTTGCCCGCAGCCGCACGCGATCATCGATCATTTCCAGCCCGAGTTCGAAAGGCTCCTTCTGACGCTGTCGCTGCTGCCGCGCGAACTGGTCGAGATCGGGCTGGACCCGCGCGAAGTCGAGCAGCGCCTGTTCGCGCGCTCCGGCGCCGGCGCGAAGAAGCGTCCTAGAAAGCGCGCCCGCGTCGCGGCACGCGGGCGCGTGCCGGGCTGAGCTTGCGGTGCGCGAGTTGAACCAGCCCGCAGAGGTGCTCGATTTCTGGTTCGGGGCACCGGGGTCGGCCGAGGCGGGCAAGCCGCGCGCCCAGTGGTTCGCCAAGAACGCCGGATTCGACGCGCAGATCGCCGAGCGCTTCGGCGCGACGATCGAGCGCGCGCTCGCCGGCGAACTTTCGCGCTGGGGCGACGAGCACAGGTCGGCGCTCGCGCTCGTCATCGTGCTCGACCAGTTCACCCGCAATGTGTATCGCGACACGCCCGGCGCTTTTTCGGGTGACGCGCAGGCGCTTGCGCTGGCGCGCGCGCTGGTCGATCGCGGTTGGGATGCGCGACTCGCGCCGCTCGAGCGCGTGTTCTGTTACCTGCCCTTCGAGCACTCCGAGGACATCGTCGACCAGTGCGAATCGCTGCGCCTGTTCGCGACGCTGCGCGAGGACGCCCAGGCCGGCGCCAACTACGAATGGGCGCTCAAGCACTACGACATCGTCGAGCGCTTCGGGCGCTTTCCCCACCGCAACGAGATCCTTGGCCGTGACAGCACACCGCAGGAGATCGAGTTCCTGCGCCAGGGCGGATCGCGTTTCTGAGCGCACGAGGCGAGCAATGAGGCAACTCTGGATCTTCCTGCATCTGGTTTCGGTCGTGGTCTGGGTGGGCGGGATGTTCTTCGTCCACCACTGCCTTCGTCCTGCAATCCTCTCGCTCGCGCCGCCGCAACGCCTGACGCTGATGCGCGACACGCTGTCGCGTTTTTTCGCCTATGTCGCGGTCTCGCTGGTCCTGCTGTGGGCGAGCGGCGTGGCCATGCTGCTCGATACCGGTCTTCGCGCCGCGCCGCCCGCATGGCACCTGATGACCGCTGTCGCGTTCGTGATGACCGTGGTCTTCGCGGTCATCAGGCTGGATCGGTTCCCGAAGTTCGGCGCGGCGGTGCTCGCGTCGGACTGGGCGGGCGCCGCGGCGGTGCTCGGCGCGATCCGGCTGCTCGTGACGGTCAACCTGTGGCTGGGCCTGTTCACGATCGCGGTCGCCACGCTCGGAAGGCTGCTCTGAGTGCCGTTGCGCATCGTCTACGACGACCGGCTGGAGCGGCTCGCCGACGCGTTGATCGAGTGGTTCGCCCGGCCGCGACAGCGTGACGCGCTGGCGCAGGACACGGTCGTCGTGCCCGATCTGGGCACCGGGCGCTGGGTCGCGCAACGTATCGCGCGCGCGCAGGGTGTATGCGCGCGTGTGCGCTTCGAACTTCCGGGCCGCTTCTTCTGGCGCACGCTGCGCGAGCTGATCCCCGAGCTCGCGGCGCGCTCGCCCTTCGAGCCGCAAGCGGCGCGATGGAGCATCCTGCAGCTCTTCGAGCGCATCGACGGCGTCGCCGAGTGCGCCGCGCTCGCGCGCCGCGTCGGCGGCGCGACGATCGCCGATCGCCTCTCGCTCGCCGGCGACATCGCGGCGCAGTTCGAGCGCTATCTCGTGCTGCGCAGGGACTGGCTCGAGCGCTGGCAGTCGGGTGCTTGGGCGCAGGGAGCGGGGCCGATCGGCCGGCACGAGCCCTGGCAACGCTGGCTGTGGTGCGAACTGCTCGCGCGCCTGCCGCAGGTCTCGCGCACCCATCCCTACGAGCGCCTCGAAGCCGCGCTGCAGGACATGCCCGCGACGACGCGACGCCGGCTCGGCGAGCAATGCGTGGGGCTGATCGCGACCGCGGCGATGTCGCAGGAGCAGATGGACCTCCTCGCGCGGCTTGCCGAGTGCGTAGAGGTCGTTGCCTTCGTGCCCGATCCCTGCCGCGAGCTGTGGTCCGACCTGGCCGACCCGAAGTCGCGCGCGCGGGTCGAGGCTGAACGCCCCGACCTCGCCTGGCTCTACGAGGACGAGCCGCAAGTGCTCGGACTCTGGGGGCGAGCGCAGCGCGACCGCGTCGCGCAGTGGCAGCTGCTGGAGGATCGATGGGGCGTGCAGTCCGAGGCGCCCTTTCGTGATCGGGCGCATCGCCTCGACGCGGTGCGCGTCGAGGCCCGGCGCGCTCGAACTGCCCGCCGGGTCGCGCGAACACGAGCTCGACCGGCTGTCGGCGCTGCACGCAGCGATCCTGCTGCGCAGCGACCGGCCATGGGAGGTGCTCGCCGATCCGCGCGAAGACGCTTCGATCCAGCTGCACGCGACCCACGGCGCGGTGCGCAGCGCCGAAGTCCTGCACGATTGCCTGCTCGATTGCTTCGCGTCGATGCCCGACCTGCACCCCGACCAGGTGATCGTGATGTGCGCCGATCTCGAGGACGCGGCCGACGCGATCGAGTCGGTGTTCGCATCGGCTCCGGTGCACAGAAGGGTGCCGATCGCGGTGAGCCCGCGACCCGCGCGGGTCGATCCGATGCAGCGCGCGGCGCTCGAACTGCTCGAGTTCGCGGGCGGTGGCGCGACGCTGGCGGCGCTCGAGCAGTGGCTCGCGAACCCGGTGTCGCTCGAGGCGTTGTCGCTCGACGCCGAGCAGGCGGGCGAGCTTGTCGCGGCGTGCGAAGCCGCCGGCGTGCGCTGGGGGCTGGACGAGGCTGCCGGGCCGCCGAAGCACAACTGGCGTGCCGGTATCGAGCGGCTCGTGCTCGGCGCGGCGCTGGGCGGGGGCGCGGCGCAGATCGCGGGTGTCGCGCCGACCGCCGGTTTGAGGCGCGTTGGCGGCGAGGCTTTCGAGCGGCTGCTCGCGCTTCTCGAGGCCGTTCGCGGCCTGCGCGAGCTCGACCGCGCGCCGCGCCCGCTCGCGCATTGGTGCGCCGCCGTGCGCGACCTCTTCGAGAGCCTGTTCGGCAACGCGCGCCGCCATGCGGATTCTCTGGCGCGGCTGTTCGCGTCGCTCGAGTCGTTGCGCGAAGGCGCCGCGTTCGAGCCCGCCAGTGCAGTCGACGCGGGGGCGTTGCGGCAGGCGCTGGCGGACGAACTCGATCGCGGCGCCGGTGCCGCGCTGCCTTCGGGCGCCGTGACCGTCTGCCCGATCGGAGGGCTGCGTGCGATCGGATTCCGGGTCGTCGCGTTGTTCGGGCTGGATGAATCCGCCTTTCCACGCGGCGACGGGCGTGGCGAGTTCGACCTGATCGCCGCCGCACCGAGATTCGGCGATCGCGCGAGCGGGGTCGACGATCGCGGCGTGTTCCTCGACGCGGTGCTGGCCGCGCGCGAGCGATTGATCGTTCTGTACACGGGCCGCGATCCGCGCGACGACACGACGCGCAATCCGTCGACTCCGGTGAGCGAGTTGATCGCCTACGTCAATGCGCGCCAGCGCGCGGAGTATCCCCCGCTGCAGCCCCTCGTCCACCCGTTGCACCCGTTCTCGCCGCGCGCCTTCGCGTCCCGCGGCGACGATCGCGCCACGGCGCCGGCGAGCTTCGCCGCCCAGTGGGAGGGCACGGCGCGCGCGCTCGTCTTGCCGCTGCACGAGCGCGGCGAGTGCGTCGGCGCGCTTCGAGTGGACGAGGCGCGTTCGCGCGAAGCGTCATCGGCGCCGGCGCCCGACGATTCGCGCGACGCGTCGGCACGGCCACCGGTCGACGCCGCCGAACTCGACGCGCTTCGCGCCGCGCTGGCAGACCCGGCGAGGGCGTATCTCGGAACCGGGCTCGGGCTGTCGCTGCCCTACGAACAGGGCGGACCACAGGAGGTCGAACCGTTCGCGCCCGACGCGGCCCAGGACCGGCACCTGGTCGACTCCGTTGCCCGGCGCCTGGTGGCGGGCGAAGATGCGCGCTCGCTGCTGGCCGAGCTGCGGGCGCTGGCGCAGACCGCGGCGGGCGCCGGGGGAGAGGTGCACGCGCGCTCGATCCTCGCGAGCGCGCAGGCGCTG
>JAHDXY010000269.1 GCA_023384005.1 Burkholderiaceae bacterium
TTGCCCGAAATCGAAATGCTGACCACCAACCGGAAATCCCGGAAGAGATAACTCTGCGCGGGTAGCAGCGATGCTCGACTGCCGGCGAGGTAGTGCTCGACCCGCCGCCGCGCCATGGTGCGGTGGATATTGGCGTGTCGACCGGCACGTCCCAGGCTCGCAAATTCCGGCACTTCGTCGTCCGACCGGCGCAGCCCGGCATAGCGCGCGAGCGGGCCGCGAATGGCGGGGCTCGCAAAGAGGTGGAACTGGATGCCGGTGCCGGGCGGCGAAGCGGCATAGAGCGCGGTCAGGACGCGCGTCATTTCCTCGTCGGCGCCGGACTGGGGCCGCACCTCCAGGCAGAAGCCCAGCGAATCGCGGTTCACGAACACCTGGCGGTCGTCGAGGTACGCGCGATAGGGCAGCCATTCGGAGAAAGCTGCCGCGTCCTCGGCTCCGATGGCGGACGCTCCCTGCGATCGCGGAAGGAGGTCTGATGCCTTGGCGCCGGTGAGCGCGGATTCGAGGTCGGCAAGCAGGGTGCGAAGCACGGTTCAGGGCTCCATGGGTGCCGACCCGGAGGCCCCGCCCCCGGGCGGCAGCGGGAAGCGCGTCGGGGCGGGCGGCGTCTCGCTCGGTGCCTTCGCGGGGGCGGGGTCCTGGATGACGGGCGCTATCGGAGGTGCCACTCCATCGACCCGGTTGCGTGACACCGGCCGCACGTGCTCAATGAGCCAGCGTCCGGGATCGACGACCATGTGAACCAGCGCCTCCTCGTGGAGATCGCCGTCGGCGTCCTCCCAAGGCGCGATCCAGAGTCTCAGCACGCGCGGATTGGATCGGATGGAGGTGCTCGACGCCGGCGCGAGCTTGCCCGGAGCGATCGATGTTGCGCCATAGAGGGCGGGAGAGGCCGGGGGCGATTTCTTCTCGGCCGGTTTCGTCGGCTTTTGCATGCCCTGAGCCGTGTTCGCATACACGCCGGAGACCGATGTGCACATCGCCCCTTCGGGGGCCTTGCAGGCGTAGCCATCCGCCCCGCCGACGCCCGACAAGGTCGATGCACAGCCGGAGAGCGCCAGGGCGAAGAGCAGCAGGGGGGCGACCGCCGGGCGATTCGTCGCAATACGATTCATCGCTGCCCCTGTCACCGGGCTCCGCCCTTCACTGAAACCGGGCCTTCGGCACTCGCCGTGGCACGCGCAAGCCACGCCTCGATCTGCGCATTGCTGGCGGCGCCGGGATGCACGCGACCGTCCGCGGCGACGAGCGTCGGCGTGCCGGAGATGCCGAGGCGTTCGCCAAGGGCGACGTTACGATCGACGGGATGCGGGCATTCCTTGGCCGAGATCTTCTCGTCACGCCACATCAGGGCGTGCCAGGCGGCGACCCGGTCCTTCGAGCACCAGACGGAAATCGCCTTGCCGCGCGCCTCGGGGTGGAGCGATGCGATCGGCATGAGGAAGGTGTAGATCGTGATGTCGGTGAGGCTCTTCATCTCCGCTTCCAGCCTGCGGCAGTAGGGGCAGTCGGGGTCGCTGAAAATGGCGAGCGTGCGCGCGCCGGTACCGCGCACTTCCTTCACCGCGTCGGCCAGCGGCAGGGACGAGAACTCGATGCGCGCGAGCGAATCCTTGCGCTCCGCCGTAATGTCGCGCTGGGCCTTCATGTCGTAGAAATGACCGAACAGGAAGTACTGTCCGGTCTCATCGACGTAGGCCAGGTTCGCGCCCATGACGACCTCGAACACGCCGGGCCACGGTGTGGTGTTGACCGCACCGAATCGCGTGGCGGGGTACAGCGCCTGCAGACGTTCGGCCATCGTGGTCGTCGGTGCAGGGGACTGCGCCGCGGTCGAAAGTGAAAAAGCCACGCCGAGGAGGCCAAGGCACAGCGCGCTGCGTAGTCTATTGATCGTCATCGTCGTTTCTCCTTTGGTTTTGTGCGCGTTCGGCGAGTTGCGGAAACTCCTCGCGATCCTGGGCCGCCGTGTCGAGCGAACCCTGCAAGGAGGTGCCTTGGGTGATCACCACATCGACCGTGCGCCCGGCGTCCACTTCGATGACCGGGAACACTTTTTCCGCGAGGCTGATGTAGTACTGGGCGAGCCGGTCCAGCGCGCGGCCGACGCCGGTGCCGAATCCGGCCTGGAACTGCTTGGCGGGATCCACGGCAGTGGTTGCGCCAAGCGGGGAGACGGACAGCGTGGTCGAGCTTTGCTGAAAGGTGTGGCCGATGCCGCTCGCCACACCGGCAAGCAGTGCGTTCGCGAGGAGCTGGCCCTGTTTCGATACCAGGCGCCCGCGCATGCCGGCCTTGCCGTCTTCTCCCGCCACGTAGCCCTTGATCGGCACATCGATGGCGGTGCCGTCGCGCGTGACGCAGGAAAGCGACTCGGTACGGATGTAGGCGCGCTCCGAGCTGATGTCCCCATAGCCCGCGCCGATCACGAAGCACTCCTTGATCCGCGACCGGAAGTGATTGGGCAGCACGGCGTTGTCCACCAGCCGCAACAGCACGGGCTGCGGGTTGCGCTGCGACTGTCCGCCGGTAGGCGCGTCGAGACCGCCCAACAGAATCGCCCGGGTGAATGCGCCGCTTGGGATGTAACGGCGTGCGTCGCGCGCCGGTGAGTTTGCCGCCTTGGATGCGTTCGCCGGGGTATTGCCGGCCTTCGTTATGGCTCCGTCGGCGACGGAAACGCTCACGATGCCCGCAGGCGCGACCGGACCGCTGCCCATGGCGGGCACCTCGGGAGACGCGAAGGTCGGGATCGCTCCCGGGCGGGGCGGCGGAGGCGGTGGCAGCCGCTGCAGGCCGCTGTCTGCCTGAGCGTCGCCAGGCCGATCCGGGCCGAAGTTGGGGCGGACGGCTGGAGCGGCAACCGGCGGCGGGGGCAAGGCCGTGAGGCCGGTCTGCTCCAGCTTCTTGAGACGCTCCATCATCCCCTTGTTCTGGCCCTCCAGCTCGGTGTTCCGCTGCGACAATTCGCGCGACCGCTGCTCGATGCTCTTCAGTTGCGCATCGGCCTGACCGCGCCAGGCGTCCTTGGGATCGACCTGGCCGCCGGGGGCGAGGATGTTGGTGGACGTGGGCTTCATTGGACGCTCGCCCGAATCACGCGAACCGGTGAGTGACACAGAGAAAAGCGCGGCGCCGAGGATGACGGCGGCGATGCCTCCCAGCAGCAGGTACTGGCGCCGCTTCACGGCGGAAGCGTTCTGCGGAATTGAATCAGTCATTGGCTCGCCGCTCCCGGATCACGAAAAGGTTGGTTGCTTCGCCCGGGCGCAGGGTCCCGTGTTCCAGGCTCACGGCCATGACGCCGGGCTTGTAGAGGTCGCGCTCGGCGAGATTCACGTCGCTCGTCCCGACATTGGCGAGCTGGTACTTCTCGCCGACGATTCCCGCGCCCAGCCATGCGCGCTGCAACGTGAGGCGAGCACCCGGCCACAGCGCGAACTGCTGTCCCGGTTCCCGCACTTCCATGTCGTCGGGCAGCGCGTCGCCAGCCATGGCGAGTAGCAGGTTCTTGATCGTGCGTACGTGCAGACCGCTTCTCTCCATGCGGGAGGCGGACTTCAGGCGGTCGCGTCCCTCCCGGATCACGATGGTGTCGCTCGGCGTATCGACCGGCTGCAGAAGCAGGGCGACCGTGCTGCGATCGGACGTCACGAATAGATTGATCGGCTTCGTGCTGTCCGGCGAAGCGGGGCGAATGAATATCTGTCCTTTCTCCTCGTCCTTCTCCAGCACGAACTCGCCGGCGTTGCCTGTAACCTTGCGGATGCGGCTTCGCTCGAAGCTGATGCGGGTGATTTCCTTCTGCGAGATCTTGCCGAGCACCGTTTCCCCGTCTTTCGCGTCCAGAATCTGGAGCGCGGAGGCGGCGTTACTGAGCGACAGCAGCAGCGGGAGAAGGACGAGGCTGGTTTTCAAGAGGGTCATTGGGATTGGTCTCACGGAATGCCTTGAGAAAAATTCGGCCACCCGAGTACTGGAGTTCGATGGCGTAACCCTTCGAGACGTCCGATACGCGGCGGTCGCTGATAAACGTGGTGAGCTGCCCACGCACACCCACCTTGAGAGCGCGCTCGTCGACCAGGAGGTCCCGCGCGCTGAAGATCGTCGATGCGCCGTCGCGCTTGAGGCGCTCCGCCGCGGCCAGAAGCGCGGTACGCAGCTCGCCAAATGAAGCCGGGGCCGCATACTGCAACAGCACTTTTGCCTGGTGGTCGACACTCTGGGGCGTGACGTTGAGCGTGAGCTGCATCAGGAAGTACCCCATCTGTTCGAGGTACTCGCTGCTCACCTGGTCGGACTCCACCCAAAAGGTCTTGTGAATGGTGGGCGGGACGACCACGATCCGCTGGTGGCCGGCGAGCCGCATCGTGAACACGGCAAGCACGAAATTCACGAGCATCGATCCGACCAGCAAGACGACCAGGAACGTCGTTGCCCGGCGTACGCTCGCGATGTCCTCGCGCATCCATGCGAGCTTCATCCCACCAACTCCCTCAAGTGCGAAGGCGGCGTTCGCTTGAGGCCCGTCACGGCGGCGGGCACGTGCCAGTAAAGGAGATGGAGCAGGAAGGCCGGATGTTTGCCTGCTTTTGCGCGACCGTAGGCGGATGCAAGCAGTATCCCGACTGCACAACCACTCACGAAGAATCCGGAGATCATCCCGGCCAGAGCGGCAGCGAGCACCAGCAGCGAAACATCGAGATCCCACCAGAACATGCGGGGCGGATCATTCAGCCGCCGTGGAATCTCAAGCGAAACGTCACTCATCGGTGATTCCGATGGCGATCAGATGACCGCAGTCATGATGCTGTCGATGATGGTCGGCACATAGACCATGAACAGCGCGAACACCACGCCGACGAGCGCCGGGATCGGCGAGGAGCGGGCAATGCCGATGCCGGCGCCCAGGATGAAGGCGGCGATGGCGATCGACTTGCCGAGGAAGCCCGTCGCCCAGTTGAGGAGCGTGGTGTACATCGTCTGGAACTCAGTACCCGTGGTGCCGGCCAGCGCCGAGCCGGCGGCGAGGGCAAGGACGAGTGCGATGGTGGTGTTGAAAGCTGCGGTACTGCGGCTCCTGATCATTCTTTGGATCTCCGGTGGTTGGGGTTGGGGGTGAGACAGTGGGACTTGACGGGACAGGACTTCATTGGTCATCGACGCCAGCCGGCCTATCGCACCGATGGCCTGGAGGCGGGCGCCTCGATCGCAAGGTGACGGCGCACCTTTTCGACATAGGAGCGCCTCAAGGCGGGGTTTGCGGCGTTGTAGGCGCCGACGGCTTCCCAGGTGTAGCCGAGGCGCGAGACGTTGCCGGCAAGAATCCAGGCGCCGACGTGAATGTTGACGCAGGGCTCGAACAGCTCGCGCTCGCCGATACCGTGGGATGCCAACGTGGGCAGCCAGGCGGAATTGATCTGCATCAGACCGATGTCGCGCGATCCGTTGGAATTGCGGCCGATGGCTTGCGGGTTGAGCCCGGATTCGGCGCGCGCGATGGCGTAGAGCAGCACGCTACTGACTTGATAGCGTTGTGCCGCATCGTCCCAGCACGCGCCGGCCGGAAGCGCAGCGCAAAGCGCGAGCGCGACGCCCAGTCGCCCCGATGACCTTCGCCTTCGTTGTTTTTGCACGCTGCTCTCCCTTTTCCGCCTTTGCGCGCATCGCACTGGTTGCGCAAAAGTTCGAGAGCATCGTAATCACAGAGAACGCGCACATCGGCCCGAATCGGAGCCTCGATGAGGCCTCGAATCGGCTTGCAATCGGGCCGCGGCCTGTGCCTGCCGACGCGCGCACGGAGAGCGATGAGTGAGAGAACGACGTGCGCTCGCCGCGTCAATGGGTTTTCGGGGCCTCGTTGAGGCCCCGAATGCGCCGATGTCCCGGTTGAGAGCGGCAATACTCAACCGGCGATGAATGGCGTGGTGATGAAACGCGAAGGTAAAGCAACCCTGAAGCGCGTGCTCGCGAGCGCGGGCAAATTGCTGCTCCGCGGGCGGATTCCTGCGACGTCGCCCCAGGACCAACGGCGCGAGGTCGCCGGCGCGCCGAGCGCGGAGCCCCGCCGGGTTCGTTTTCAGGCGTTGATCGAGCGCACCCGCACCGAACCCGTGGTCGAACGCCTGCGCATCAAACTGGGGTTTCCTCGCGAGGTGTTCGAGCGCGCGGTGAGCCCCCTCATCGAGGGCTATGCAGAATTCGTGCAGCTGCTGCCGGCGCCGGTGAACAAGCAGTCCACCGCGGCGCTGATGCGC
>JAHDXY010000270.1 GCA_023384005.1 Burkholderiaceae bacterium
CGCTGTGGGTCAACCACCGCTACTGGTTCACCACCTGGCGCTGGGGCAAGGTGCTTGGCGCGATGCTGTTGATCGGCGCCGTGATGAAGCTGTCGATGTCGGCGTAGGCCGGAACTGTCGCGAGGGGTTCTCTCGCGGTGAGGGTGTCAGTGCGACACCGTGGGCCGGCCGGCGCTCCACTGTTCGAGGTCGATGCGGCGCCACGCGACGGCGCGCTTGGCGAGCCGGACCGGTGACGGGAACTTGTCCTCGGCCATCAACCGGTAGATCGTCGACCGGCCGAGCCCGGTCATCCGCACGACCGCAGCCATGCGAACGAACACGGCGGGCTGCACCTCGGCGGCGGGCGGCTTCGTATCGGTCTGCGTCTGGCTCATCAGGCGACTCCTGGGCTGCGTCTGAAGAGAACTCTAGGCGCTGCAGGCGCGCCCGGGAGCGATGACTTTAGGCTCAAAAGTGTCGGGCGACACGCCGCTTTCGCAGTTCAGCGGTTTGCTCGGAGTTGGAGCACGAGTTGACTTCGCCAAACCTGCGGTCAGTCAGCCGCTTGGCTCTGCATCGTTGGTTGTTCCTGCGCCTTCGGCGTCGGCCAGACGTTCGAGCCGGCCTTTCAGGTCTGAGGCGACCGCGCTGGCAAGGTCGATGAATATTTCGAGCTTCTTCACCTTGTCTTCCAATGCCATTCGGGCGACCTCGTCAGCGCCAGGAACGGAGATTCCCGCCGAGACAAACTCGACGACTCGGAGCTCCAGCACCGTGTCCGCGTCTGCGTCGATGGCGGCCGCAAGCCATGGCAAGGCCTTGTCGGCTGCTTCTTCAGCTGCCGCGGCGAGGAAGTACTGAATGAGCACGCGCGCGGCTCCATCCAGGCTCACGGCCACATCCAGGGCACGCTTGCTGGATTCAACATCAGCAACGAGCCCTTCCTGTGCCGGAGTCTCTGGGAAGAAGCGGAAGCGACGACCGCTATCAACGTCAAGCGATGCCAAGGTCTTTAGGAGGGGCTCAAGCGCCATGAACGGCCGTATATGGGCCGGCAGGCTGTTGCGGTGGTCCCAGAGCTGGTAGATTGATTGCGCACAGGCGTCCTGAGCAGATGTGCGCGCCCCGGGCCCTGCACGCTCGGCTGCATCCATGCGCTCGGCGATGAAATGCGCCATCCATTGGGACAGCAGGTCGTCGCCAAGCTTGAGCTGGGCGACGATCCGCTTGCCGAGTTCAACCACGGCTCTTGAGCGATCGAGCGATTCCATCGTCACCTATCAGGTAGTAGCGCACGTAGGGCCAGGGGTAGCTGTCGAAATCCCCCTCGTCAGATCGGCTACGAGTCGGCCGGCGACGGACGGAGACGCTCACCACCAAGCCGCTGTCGAGATGTGCCTTCAGGAAGTCCAGCAGGAAGCCACGTTCTGCGCTTAGCCGCGTTCCGGCTACGACATCTTGCTCTCGTCCCTGGCCGGTGACCTGGGTCCAGGTTTCAGAGCGTAGGACCGATCCGGAGGGCGTGAACCAGCGCCTGCCATCAGCCGAAGTTAAGCCGAGTGCGTCGACAACGGTGGGGACAGGGCGGGGGCCGGGATAGTCGAGCTTCTCTCCCCAGGGATCAAACTCGTCGAGCCCGACACTCGCGCCCGCAGCGGTGACCCACGCGGTCATTCGGAAAGTACCCGTACCTGGGTGTTCTGGTGTGTCGGAACCTGGGAAGTAGATGCGCTCGGTCTCTGGCGCCGTCTGCAGCGCGGTGAGCAGCGCAGCCGCACCTTCCTTTGGTACTACGGTGCTTCTCACAGAGACCGTCTCATGGTCGTCTCGGTGACCGCTAGTCCAGTCCCCATGGACCACTTGCAAACCATCGTCGGTCAATAGTTGCTGATCGAGATAGCGCCCCGTCACGCTCCAGCACCATTCCTTGTCACCATAACTCAGCGGCTTCGGGGGGGATCCCGTCAGTCGCGGATCGCGCCGATCGGAAACCCAACGGCCGTCGTCGCGGGTCAGAAGTCGGTATTCAAGCCAATCCTCGAAGTCGTTCTTTTCATTGTGTTCGTCTTTACCTACTGGGCGCGCAGCTAGCAGCCGGGCAGCCACGATCATCGTTGCGTGGTACGCGTGGTAGACAGACAGGTCGTCCACGCGCGGCAGTGAGCCGTGCGAGTGACGGGTGTCCTCGTGACGGAGGATGCCTCGCTTGTAGCGGGCATCATCCCGCGTTACGCGACCGCCCATCCGCTCACGCAAGGCGTGCAGCGCACGCCGCTCGACGGAGCCCTGGTCAACACCAAAGACCCGCCCGAGAGGCTCGAACCAGTACCGGTCAATGTCGTAACCGAAGTAGTACTCGTCTTCGTCTTTCGGAGAAGGTGTCGCTGGCGTCTCCGTCTCCGGTGAGCCCTCCCTCCAACCCGAGTAGAAAGCGAGAGGAAGATGGCTGAGATTGACGGCAACCAAGCCGGCGACGTCTTCCGCTGGAAGTAAGCCAACCGCGTGCAGTGCCATCAAGGTCTGAGCTGCAAAGTGGCGAATCGCCACATGTTCCTCTTTGACCGACACGGATAGGAATGAAACGAATGGCAGGACCGCTGCGGGCAGCTCGAGCACGCCGCGGGCAAGGCCGATGAGTAGCCACTGGCGCGCGTGCCAGCCGTAGAACGTCAGCCCTTCATCGACGAACGGGGTCGCAGTACCGGCGGAAGCACGTGACGCTAGCGCCGACAGCAGGGCGGTCCAACCCAACTCGATACAGAGCCTGACGGCATGCGCCGCCTCCCAGCGCCTAGCTGCCACGGGCGATCCCAGACCGACCCATAGATAGCCCGCGAGCGCCTCTTCGCACGAAGCAGGCGGCGTCAGACCGTCATGCCACGGTCCGTCGCCGTCGTCGGGACGCAGCACGTCTTCCAACAGACTCATGCCGAAGTTCAACACATCGTCGGCTTCATCCGGCGTCAGCCGTGATGCAAGAGGATCCAGCATCAGAAACATTTCGCGTGCTTCGAGCGTCGCGATCTGTGCGGTGTAACCATGGAGGACTGCGTCGACGACCTGCTCGTCTGTGACAATGCCGGCAGCGACTAGGCGCTCGTGCGGGAAGATCTTTTCCCAGCTGTCGCGCTGCACGTATTCCGGTGTGTTTCGACACGCGGCCAGTGCCGCCTCGCGCAGCGCCTCGACAAATGACACCAGCTTGATGCCTGACACCTGGGGGGCGCTCATGAGATATCTCAGTTCAAACACCCCGAAGTTGGGCCAAGCGGCGACCGCTCTGACGAAGTCGGCCATCTTGCCGGTCCCGCTGCGCTCCAAGCCCTGCCTGTAGAACTCTTCAAGCTGATATGGCGGGTCGAAGGTCCGCATGTCGGCGTAGGCCTTCCTTAGGGCGGCCGAGTCGGCGAGGTCGACGCCGGCGAACAGCTGATCCCAGTCAGGGTCCCTGCGCTCGACGGAATCCGGCCGTCCGTACGCTGGCTCAGCCTTCAGCGCCTTGGAGGCAGCCTCCGCGGCAGCATCTGCCTCAGCCGCAGAAAGCAGGCGATCGATGTCCGGCAGCTCGACGCCATGCGTGCGGCCAAGCTGCAGGACGCCAGCCCAGGTGTTCTCGGAGTGAGGCTCGACGCGCATGTAGCGATACCGAAGTTCCAGGAGCTTCCCTCGGCAATCAGGGTCGGCCTCTGCGTCGATGGCGCGGCTGACATCGGCCAGGCCGTCCCATTCCGCCTCCAGAGGTGCCAATGCGACCGGCGCCAATGGGGGCAGGCGACCGGCTCGAACGAGGCTGTAGATCGTTAACCTGACCAGCCGAGCAGCGTAGCCGAAGTCCCGGTCGCGCCAGCGGCTCAAGATGGCCAGGGCGGATGGCGCGCAAAGTCCGACAAGAGCGTCGATCGTCCGGCTCCAGTCGAAGTGTTTATCGCGGGCGACGTAGGCGTAAGCCAGCTCAGCGGTCCGAGCCAATCGATACGCCGACTGCGGGCGAGCGTGTCCGCCGTTGCCGCTGATCTTCGCCAAGTGGAGCAGGGCGGACCAACGAATCAGGTTTTCTTCGCCGATGCGGCTGGCGATCTCCACCGCCCGATTGAAGTACGCCGCTGCCTCGGCGGGACTGGACGGGTAGATCGCGCGAGCCAATCGCTGATAAGCGTCTGTCTCGGCCTCGGCATCCTCGCGAGAGCTTTCAAGCGACGCGTATGCCGTCACAGCCAGCTCAAGCGCCAAGTCCTGCAGTCCCTTCGTGCGAGCAGCAATCCAGCACATCGACGTCAGGGTCTGCGAGGAGAGAACGCTGTGCTTGGCGGCAATCCATTGCCGGAGGTCAGCCACAGCGGCGTGATCAGTCGCCGATGCGTCCCGTAGGGTACGGGTCCATTCGAGCGCCGCTACCTGCTCGACGTTGAACAGGTGCTGATAGTCCTGCGAAGCTGCGCTGGCCGTTACCTTTAACGCCTCAGCAACGGCTTTGCCGAGATCCGACGGAATCCGCCCGCAGGCGATCTCTGCCCAAAGGACGAACCATGGCAGAACGCCACCGGTCGACCGCTCGAAGGCAACGGTCTCGGAAGTCCTGCCGTAGGATCCTTTGCCTTCGATGTCCTTGCTTACCTCTGGTGGCGCGACCGCAAGCAGCGAGAGCCTTTCGCCGCGCAGCGCTGCCTCGAGGGCGTACGCCGCGAGCAGCGGTGCGCGGTCCGAGCCAAAGTGACTCGCCAGTTCCATCGGCGGCTTGTCCGGCAAGTGGTGGCGCAGGATACTTGCCCAGGCGGCATCCTCGCGGGGAAGAACGCGAAGAGCCTGCCAGATGGCGGCGGTGACCGCGACCAGCACGTCCCAGCGCCCATCCCATGGCATCGAATCCTTCGGCTTGCTGCCCTTGGCAGCCAAGTCCCGCAGGAGCTGCGCCAGCGGCTCAGCAGGTAGCAGGTGCCCAGCGTGCGTCGCCTCGCTCGTCAGCCCCAGCATCACCCAGAGGTGCTTCGCGGAGTTTGCTGCCAACGCATCGAGTTGCTCGTACTGTCCGAGGTCGACGAGCCGCCCTGCCAGTCGTTTGCTGGCAGGCAAAGCAACGTACCGCGGCTTCCAGCCACTCAAGAATTGGGCAGCGGACTCGGCGCCGTGGACACGGAGAAAGGCGAGCGCCATTTCTGCCTGGTCCGATTCATCAATGCGCTCGTTGTCGCGCTCATCGCGAGGCCGCCGAGCCCAGGCGTAAAGCCACTCCTCCGCCATACGCAGGCGGCTACCTGCTTCGGCTAGAAATTCGGCGCGCCCAGATAGCAGACCGGCATCGTAGGCATGGTGTGAGCCCATCCAACTTGAGCCGAAAGTGCGTCGGGACACCAACTCGTCGAGCCGGTCCGCAGACAGCAGGAGCGCGGCAATGTCGGTGTTGTCCTGGATAAGGCTGGTCTGTCGCTTCTCGCCGGCGGATTCGCCGCCAACCTTTAGCGCCAACTTTGCAGCGGCAGCGTATTGACCATTCTGCAAGCAAGCCTTGAGTGCAAACGTCAGCCGCTGAATCTCCACGTCCCGTCGCTCCAACGAGTTCGAGGTCGGCAGGCCCTCCTCGGAGAGCGCGAGTTCGACCAGCTCATCCATGAGGCCGGCCGCAAGGAGGAGTTGGGGCAATATAGAAGCAACATACGAACTGCTGGCGGCTAGCGGACGCAGGCGCTTCAGGAATGCCGTCAGTTGCGCTACGTCTGGCTTGAACTTTTCTCGGAACCACGTCTCCGCCGGTTCGTCGAGGAAATGCAAGCTCCCACCCTTGACCAGCAGTGGCCGGCCGAGGTCGAAGGCGAAGCTGCGGACTGCGCTCTCAGGAGTCCCCGAGATTTGAGCCAGAACGGCAATCGGCACGAGCGGGCGAAGCACCGCCAGACCCTGGCAGATCAGGTCGATTTGCCTTGCCTCGACCTGACCGACCTGATCCTTCAGTTTCCCGATTGCGCGTTGCAGCAGGTCGCCGATGGCTCTGTCGATAGTCGACGGCGTCGGACCCAGTTCGATGAGCATCTGGTCGATCGGAAGCTGGCGGCTGATTGCCAGAGCTTGCACCCGTGGGTTGTTGCTGCTCAGAAACGCGAACTCGGCGGCTTCCGTTTCGGTTGCCTGCGGGAAGGCGCGCCGCATGTGCATCGTTGTCTCGGCAAGGCTGAAGGGGCGCAACTCGATGTCAACGACGTCGGGAGGAGGGGAAAGGCGCCATCGGCGATGGGTGCGGCAGGTGAAGACGAGCTTGACGCCCTCGGGCAAAGGCGT
>JAHDXY010000271.1 GCA_023384005.1 Burkholderiaceae bacterium
AGCGTGACCCCGTTGACCGCGCGCACCAGCGCACCCGGATTGCCGGTCATTCGGCCCCAGAGCCCGCGGCGCGAGTCGTAGTGCTTGACGAGGTCGGTCACGCGCACGAGCGGGTCGCGCGAACTCGTTCGGGTCGAATCGCTGGTGTTCATCGGCTCGCCTGCTCGAGCACGCAACGCACCTCGCGCGCCTGCGACACGCGCCGCATCGCTACGGGCTGGCGGCAGGCATCGCCGCGCTGCTCGCAACGTGAGTAGAAGCGACACTGCGCGGGCATGTCGATCAGGCTCGGCACCTGGCCTTCGATCGGGTGGATCCGCCGTTCGAGGTCCGACAGCCGCGGGATCGAGGCGAGCAGGCCGCGCGTGTAGGGATGGCGCGGGTCGTCGATCACCTCGCGCGTGGGGCCCGATTCGACCACCTGTCCGGCGTACATCACCGCAACCCGCTCGCAGTACTCGGCCACGACGCCCAGGTCGTGGGTGATCAGCACGACGCTCATGCCCAGCCGGGCGCGAATGTCGGCGATCAGCTCGAGCACCTGCGCCTGGATCGTCACGTCGAGCGCCGTCGTCGGCTCGTCGGCGATCAGCAGGCGAGGGCTGCACGCGAGCGCGATCGCGATCATGATGCGCTGGCGCATTCCGCCGGAGAACTGGTGGGGGTAGTCACGCAGCCGCGACGCCGCGGCCGGGATGCCGACCAGCTCGACGAGCGAGATCGCTTTGTCGCGCGCCGCAGCGGCGCGCGCACGCCCGCGCGCGGGAAGGGTTCCGTCGTGCGCGAGCAGCACCTCGATGATCTGCTCGGCGACCGTCAGCGCGGGATTCAGCGCGGTCAGCGCGTCTTGCATCGTCATCGCCATCTCGCGCCCGCGAATACGCCGGTACGCGTCTTCGCCCAGCCCGACGAGCTCGCGGCCGTCGAACTCGATCGAGCCGCGGTCGATCCACCCGGGGCGGCGCACGAGACCCATCACGCTGGCGAAGGTCACGCTCTTGCCGGAGCCCGACTCGCCGACCACGCCCAGGCATTCGCCCTTCGCGAGTTCGAGCGTGACGCCGTCGACCGCGGCGACCACGCCCGAGCGCGTCCTGAAGCAGGTGCGCAGGTCGCGCACCGCGAGCAACGGCGCCGCGGGTCCCGCGCCGTGCGCCGCTTCAGCGCTGGAAGCGAGGGTCGAATGCATCCCTGAGTCCCTGGCTCATCACGTTGATCGCGAGCACGAGCAGCAGGATCGCGACTCCGGGAAAGGTGCTGACCCACCACGCCTCGAGCATGAACGAACGTCCGTCGGCGACCATCGAACCCCATGACGCCGTGGGCGGCTGTACGCCCAGCCCGAGGAAGGACAGGCTCGCTTCGAGGATGATCACGTGCGCGATGCGCACCGTCGAGACGACGATCACTGGCGAGAGGATGTTCGGCAGCACCTCGCGCAGCATGATGTAGCGGCTCGATGCGCCGAGCGCGCGCGCCGCCTCGACGTACTCGAGCTCGCGCGCCGCGAGCGTCTCGCCGCGCACGACGCGGCACGGAATCACCCATTCCTTGTACGCCAGCGCGAGCACGATGTTCTGCAGCCCGGGCCCGGTCATCGCGATCAGCGCGATCGCGAAGATCAGGTACGGAAAACCGAGCAGGACGTCGACCACTCGCGAGATCGCGACGTCGACCCATCCGCGCAGGTAGCCCGCGGCGAGTCCGGCGACGATGCCGATCGCGGTCGCGACCAGGATCACCGCCACTCCGATCAGGATAGAGATGCGCGCGCCGAAGATGATGCGCGAGAGGATGTCGCGCCCGATCGCGTCGCAGCCGAGCGGATAGGCGAGTTCGCCGCCCTCCATCCAGAACGGCGGCAGCAGGCGGCGCAACAGGTCGGCTTCGTTCGGATCGTGCGGCGCGACCAGCGGTGCGAACAGCGCCATCAGGACGAACGCGAACGTGACGACGGTCGCGCCGACCGCGAGCCGGCTGGCGAGGAACACGCGCAGGTTGCGCGCGGTCGGCGACACGTGCCGGGTGCCGGCGACGATCCCCACTGCCGCGCTCACAGTCTCACCCTCGGGTTGAGCACCGTGTACAGGATGTCGGCGACGAAGTTGAGCAGCACGTAGGTGACCGCGTAAAACAGCACCGCTGCCTGCACCAGCGGGTAGTTGCGCACGAAGATGCTCTCGACCACCAGCCGGCCCAGTCCCGGCCAGCCGAACACCGTTTCGACCACCATGTTGCCGCCGAGCAGCGAGCCGGTCTCGATCGCGGCGACCGTCACGGTCGGAATCAGCGCGTTCTTCAGCGCGTGGCGCAGCAACACGCGCCGCCGGCTCAGGCCCTTGGCCTGCGCGAAGGTAACGTAGTCCTGCGAGAGCACCTCGAGCATCGAGGTGCGCGTGACGCGCATCAGGATCGCGGCCATCGGCAGGCCCAGCGTGATCGCGGGCAGGATCAGGTGGCTGAGCGCGTTGCCGAACGCGTCGAGGCGCCCGGCGAGCAGCGAATCGACCAGCAGCAGGTGGGTCACGGCCGCGATCTGGAAGTCGTAGTCGATGCGACCCGATACCGGGAGCATGCGCAGGTTGACGGCGAACAGGAGCAGAAGAAGGATGCCGAACCAGAATCCTGGAAGCGAAACCCCGAACAGCGAACCGACCGTCGCGAGCCGGTCGAGGAAGGTGTTCTTCTTCACCGCGGCGAGCACGCCGAGCGGGATCGCGATCGCGAGCGCGAGCACGAGCGCGACAAGGCTCAGTTCGATCGTCGCCGGAAGCCTTTCGGCGATCACGTCCGACACCGGGCGCCGGTGAAAGAAGCTCAGTCCGAAGTTGCCCGACGCCGCGTTGGCGAGGAACGCGACGAAGCGCTGGTGGATCGGCAGGTCCAGCCCCATGTCGCGGCGAAGCGAATCCGCCTGTTCCTTCGTCGCGTGCTGGTCGCCCAGCATGATCTCGACCGGGTCGCCGGGCGTGAGCGCCATCATGAAGAACACGATGACGCTCACGCCGAGCAGCACGAGAAGCAGCTGCCCGATGCGTTCGATCAGCCTGCCGATCGACATGACTTCGTCGGCGCGGTGGCGGGTGCGCTTACTTGACGCAGGCGTCGTGCAGGTTGATGCGGCTGTCGGCGCTCGGCTTCCAGCCGCTCAGCCTCTTCGAAACGCCGTAGAGGTCGGCCGGAACCCAGAGATAGACGTAGGGCACGTCCCTGGCGATGATCGCCTGCGCCTGCTTGTAGAGCGCCGCGCGCTTTGCCTGGTCGAGTTCCGCGGCGCCGTCGGTGAGCAGCTTGTCGAGCGCCGGATTCGAGTAGCCGGAGGAGTTGCCGCGCGCGCCGCTCATGTGCGTCGGGTCGAAGATGTCGTAGGGATCGAGCGAGCCGTTGCCCCACGACGAGAAGAACATCTCGCCGGCTCCCGCTTCCTTCTTCGTGAGCCACTTGGTCTGCAGCTGCGAGCCTTCGCTCACGACGACGCGGATGCGAAAGCCCCCGCGGCGTGCGACCGCCGCGATCGCTTCGGCCGTTTCCTTTTGCGCGCCCTCGGTATCGAGCGTGAGGTCGATCCCGTCCTTGAATCCCGCGTCGGCCAGCAGCTTCTTGGCGCGTTCGGCGTCGTGCGCGTAGCCCGAGAGCGATGCGTCGAAGGCGAACGCGTCCGGACTCAGGATGGCGTTGATCGCCGTGGCGTGCCCGCCCAGGATGCGGTCGATCAGGAGCTTCTTGTCGATCGCGTGCGCCAGCGCCTGGCGAACGCGCAGGTCGTTGAGCGGCGCGGTCTTCGTGTTCAGCGCGAGGTAGAAGCTGCGCGTTCCGCGCACGCTCATCACGCGCGTGTTGGCGTTGGCTTCGACCTGCTTGACCGTGTGCGCGGGCAGCTCGTTGACGATGTCGACGTCGCCCGAGAGCAGCGCCGCCACGCGCGACGCGTTCTCCGGGATCACCTTGAAGATCACGCGATCGACGCAGGCCTTGCCCACCGGCGGAATGGCCGCCGCGCCGCCGTAGTAGTCGTTGAAACGCTCCATGATGACCGCGTCGCCCTTGCGCCACTCGACCAGCTTGAACGGCCCGGTGCCGTTGACCATGGTCGCGAGCGCGTCGCTGCCGTTGGCCTCGACGAACTTCTTGCTCACCACCTCCTGGAACGGGAGCATCGCCGGCAGGATCGGCCAGCTCGCCGACAGCACCATTCGCACCGTGTGCGAGTCGACGACGACGGTGTCCTTCAGCGGACCCAGCAGGCTCTTGCGCGGGCTGGTCTGCCCGCCCATCGCGTTTTCCTTCGTCAGGCGATCGAAGCTGAACTTGACGTCCTCGGCGGTCATCGGGTCGCCGTTGTGGAACTTCACTCCCTTGCGAAGCTTGAACTCGTAAGTGGTCGCGTCGATCTGGCGAATCGATTCGGCCAGCTCCGGAACCACGTTCATCTTCGCGTCGCGCGTGAGCAGTCCGTCGTAGAGATTGCGCAGGATCGTCTGCGTCTCGCGCTTGCGATGGTTCGCCGGGTCGAGCGTGAGCGCGTCGAGCGTGAACCCGACGCGGATATCCGCGGCGTGCGATGGCGCAGCGCCTGCTGCGACGAGTGCGGCGCCAAGCGCCAGTGCGACGAAGGTCTTCATTGCATTCCTCCTGGAGGCGATCGAGACGATGACCGTTCGGCGCGCGCCCGCCGAGCGGGCCGCGCGCTTCGATCGACATGATGCAAGCACCGTGCCAGATGGGCGGGTCGACGTGGGCGTTGCCAGCGACGCGGGGGGCCCGCGGCGTTCCCGACCTTCAATGCCCACGGTACACGCGCCTCGCTGCTGCGGTGCAACAGGCGCGGAACACGCGCGATAGTGCGTCCAGCGCGCGCAACGCGGTCAGCGCGCGGGCGGCTTACCGACGTCGCGCGATCCGATCGCCGACGCCGCGCGGCGGGCGTCAGTGGATCTCGGGCTCGGCGGTCTGTCCGGGCTGCGCCAGGAAGCCGAAGTCACAGCCCTGGTCGGCCTGGGTGACGTGCGCGGCGAACATCGCGCCGTAGCCGCGAACGAAGCGCGGCGCGGGAGCGCGCCACGCCGCGCGCCTGCGCGCGAGTTCCGCGTCGTCGACCTCGAGTTGCAGCAGGCGGCGTTCGACGTCGAGCGTGATCGTGTCGCCGCTGCGCACCAGCGCGAGCGGGCCGCCCACCCACGACTCGGGCGCGACGTGCAGCACGACCGTTCCGTAGCTCGTTCCGCTCATCCGTGCGTCCGAGATCCGCACCATGTCGCGCACGCCGCGTTCCAGCAATTTCTTCGGCAGCGGCATCATTCCCCATTCGGGCATTCCGGGTCCGCCGAGCGGTCCGGAGTTCCTGAGCACCAGCACCGAGTTCTCGTCGACTTCGAGCGCAGGGTCGTCGATGCGGTGCTCGAGGTCGTTGTAGTCCTCGAATACGATCGCGCGCCCGCTGTGCCTGAGCAGCTTCGCAGTAGCGGCGGAGGTCTTGATCACTGCGCCGTCCGGAGCGAGGTTGCCGCGCAGGATCGCGACTCCGCCGGCAGACTCGAGCGCCTGCTCCCGGGCAAGGATCACGTCGGGCAGGTGGATCGCCGCGCCGGCGATGTTCGCTCCGAGCGTCTCGCCGGTGCAGCTTGCGCAGTCGCGCTGCAGCAGCTCGCCGAGCGATTCCAGGAACGCGCGGCTGCCTCCCGCGTAGTAGAGATCCTCCATCAGGTACTTGCCCGAGGGGCGCAGGTTGAGCGTCATCGGCGTGGTCCGCGACAGGCGGTCGAAGTCCTCGAGCGTGATGTCGATTCCCGCGCGCCTTGCCATCGCCACGATGTGCACGACCGCGTTGGTCGACCCGCCCCCCGCCATCATCACCGTGATCGCGTTCTCGAAGCTCGCTCGCGTGAGGATCGCGCTCGGCCTGAGGTCGTCCCACACCATCTCGACGATGCGCTTGCCCGAGTTCGCCGCCAGCCGCGGGTGATTGGAATCAGCCGAGGGAACGGTCGCGCCGCCGGGAAGGATGAACCCGAGAACCTCGGCCACCAGCGCCATCGTCGACGCCGTGCCGAAAGTCATGCAGGTGCCGTGCGAGCGTGCGATGCCCTGTTCGATCGCCTGCCAGTCGCCGTCGCTGAGCTTGCCCGCGCGGCGTTCGGCGTCGTACTTCCAGACGTCGCTTCCCGAACCGAGCACCTGCCCGCGCCAGTTGCCGCGCAGCATCGGGCCCGCGGGCATGAAGATCG
>JAHDXY010000272.1 GCA_023384005.1 Burkholderiaceae bacterium
GCACCGACGGCTCGGCGAGCAACAACCGCCTCGACCTGCTCGGCGAAGCGCGCACAGCCGCACTGCTCGCCAAGGGAGCGAGCGGCGACGCGTCGTGCTGGCCGGCGGCCAGCGTGCTCGAGGCGATGACGCTGGGCGGCGCGCGCGCGCTCGGCCTCGCCGAGCGGATCGGTTCGATCGAAGCCGGCAAGAGCGCCGACCTGGTCGCGATCGACCTCGGGCGGCCCGAGACGACTCCGGTTTTCGACCCGGTATCGCATCTGCTGTACGCTGCGGGTCGCGAACACGTGCGGGAGGTCTGGATTGCAGGCCGTCATGTTGTCCGGAAACGACAGTTCCCCGAGGGAGCGGTCGCATCGAAACTGGCCGAGGTAGTGGGCCGGAGCCGCTTGTGGCACAATCGAATCAGCGAGATTCTGCCGGTCGGCCCATGAGCATTTGCTCGGTCCGCCCAGGGTCGGCTTCGAATCTGAATTGAACATTGAGAGGGAGAAACATGAACAAATCGGTCGCACTGAGTTCCCTGGTTGCAGCGTCGCTTCTGACGGTCGCGTCGGTCGCATCCGCACAGATGGGGGATCCCAAGAACAGCGGATACGTCCTGAGTCCCGACACGGCCGTAGTGAAGAGCGGTGCCGGCCTTTGCTGGCGCACCGGCTATTTCACCCCGGCGCACGCGATCAAGGGCTGCGACGACGATCTGCTGCCCAAGATGGCCCCCCCGGCTCCGGCTCCGGCCGCCGCGCCGATGCCGCGTCCGGCTGCTCCGGCTCCCGCTCCCGCTCCGCGTCCGGCTGCACCGGCACCCGCCCCGGCTCCGCGTCCGGCTGCTCCGGCGCCCGCCCCGGCTCCGACCAGCGAGAAGGTCACCTTCGCTGCCGACACCTTCTTCGACTTCGACAAGTCCGTCGTCAAGCCCGAAGGCAAGGCCAAGCTCGATGATCTGGCCGGCAAGCTCAAGGGCATCACGCTCGAGGTGGTGATCGCGGTCGGTCACACCGACAGCGTCGGGACCGACGCCTACAACCAGAAGCTCTCGGTGCGTCGCGCCGAAGCGGTCAAGGCCTATCTGGTGAGCAAGGGCATCGAAGCGAACCGCGTCTACACCGAAGGCAAGGGCGAGAAGCAACCCGCAGCCGACAACCGGACCAAGGAAGGCCGTGCGAAGAACCGTCGCGTGGAAATCGAGGTCGTCGGCACGCGTCCGCGCCGCTGATCCCGGTTCCAACCGGTCCGAAAAGCCCCGCCTCGTGCGGGGCTTTTCCTTTTGACCCGCTAGAATCGCGCCGAGATGGTCACGAAAATGGTCAGTAGAACCGTCACGAAACAGCAGGTCAGGAAACGATCGCCGGCGCCGAACGCCGACGCGGCCGAACTGGCCAAGTTCCAGGCGCTCGCCGCGCGCTGGTGGGACCCGGGCTCGGAGTTCCGCCCGCTGCACGAGATCAACCCGCTGCGCCTGGAGTGGATCGACCGGCTCGCCACGCTTTCGGGCAAGCGGGTGCTCGACGTCGGATGCGGCGGCGGCATCCTGTCCGAATCGATGGCCGCGCGCGGCGCGCGCGTGACCGGGATCGACCTGGGCGAGAAGTCGTTGCGCGTGGCCGAGTTGCACGGGCTCGAGAGCGGCGTCGACGTGAGCTACGAGATGATCGCCGCGGAAGCGCTCGCCGAACGCGAGGCGCAGGCCTTCGACGTGGTCTGCTGCATGGAAATGCTCGAGCACGTTCCTGACCCAGGCTCGGTGGTGCGCGCCTGCGCGACCCTCGCCAGACCCGGAGGCTGGGTGTTCTTTTCCACGATCAACCGCAACCCGAAGTCGTTCCTGTTCGCGATCGTCGGCGCCGAGTACGTGCTCGGGCTGCTGCCGCGCGGCACCCACGAGTTCGAGAAGTTCATCAAGCCCTCCGAACTGCTCGCCGAAGCACGCGCCGCCGGACTCGAGATCGGCGAGATGCGAGGCATGACCTACAACCCGCTCACGCGCCAGTACCTGCTGGTGGACGACGACGTCAGCGTCAACTATCTGGTCGCATGCCGCAAGCCAGCCCACTGAGCGGCCCACTGAGCGGCCCACTGAGCGGCCCACTGAGCGGCCCACTGGGCAGCGCGCCGGCGGCGATGCCTGCGGCGGCGGTCTTCTTCGACCTCGACGGAACGCTCGCCGACACGGCTGCCGACCTGTCGGCGCCGGTCAACGCGATGCGCGCCGAGCGCGGACTCGAGCCGCTCGCGATCGAAATCCTGCGCCCCTTCGCGTCGATGGGCGCGCGCGGCCTGATCGGGCGCGCGCTGGGCGTGGCGAAAGAGCACGCCGAGTTCGAGCCGCTGCGGCTCGACTTCCTGGCGCGCTACGAGCGCGAGATCTGCGTCCGCACCACGCTGTTCGACGGCATGTCCGAAGTGATCGACGCGCTCGACGCGGGCGGCATTCGCTGGGGCGTGGTGAGCAACAAGTTCGAGCGCTTCGTGCGCCCGATCCTCGGGCAACTCGGATTGCTCGCGCGCTCTGCCACCGCGATCGGCGGCGACACGACGGCCTACGCCAAACCGCATCCGGAGCCGCTGCTGCACGCGGCGCGCTCGGTCGGCGTCGACCCGGGCCGGTGCGTCTATGTCGGCGACGACCTGCGCGACATCGAATCGGGACGCGCCGCCGGCATGCGAACGGTGGCCGCCGCCTACGGTTATTGCGGCGACGACACGCCGCCGGCGCGCTGGGGCGCTGACGCGCTGATCACGTCGCCGTGCGAGCTGATCGAACTGCTGGGCCTGCGCCGCGCCTAGGCGTGGCGGCCGCGCACCGCTCGGGTCCGCCAGACCCGGTAGCGTTCCCTAGGCGCGGCGGGCACGGCGGCGCACCCGCTTCACGACCCAGGGAGCGATCACCAGAGCGGCGGTGAGCAGCAGGAACCCCGCCGAAATCGGGTGGGTGAAGAACACGCCGACATCTCCCTGGCTGATCGCGAGTGCGCGCCGGAACTGGGTCTCGGCCATCGGGCCGAGAATCAATCCGATCACCGCCGGCGCGGTGGGGAATCCGAAGCGGCGCATCCCGAAACCGAGCAGCCCGAAACCGAGCAGGATCGCGAGATCGGTCACCGACTGGTGCAGGCTGTAGGCGCCGAGCGTCGCGAACACCAGGATGCCGGCATAGAGCTGCGGTTTGGGGATTTCGAGCACCTTCACCCACATCCCGATCAGGGGCAGGTTGAGCACCAGCAGCAGCACGTTGCCGACGTACAGGCTCGCGATCAGCGCCCAGACCAGGTCGCCCTGCGTGCTGAACAACAATGGCCCCGGCTGGATGCCGTAGTTCTGGAATGCTGCGAGAAGGATCGCGGCGGTCGCGGACGTGGGAATTCCCAGCGTGAGCAGCGGCACCAGAACGCCGGCCGACGCAGCATTGTTGGCCGCCTCGGGGCCGGCGACACCCTCGATCGCCCCGTTGCCGAACTCCTCGGGGTGCTTGCTGAGTTTCTTCTCCAGGGCGTAGGACAGGAAGGTCGGGATCTCGGCGCCGCCCGCGGGGACCGTGCCAAACGGGAAGCCGATCGCCGTGGCGCGCAACCACGCCGGCCAGGAGCGCTTCCAGTCGCTGGCCGACATCCAAAGCGATCCCCTGATCGCCTGCATTTCCTCCCTGACCCTGCTCTGGTAGGCGGCGCTGTAGAGCGCCTCGCCCACCGCGAACAGGCCCACCGCCATCACCACGACGTCGATCCCGTCGAGCAGCTCGGGCACGCCGAAGGCGAATCTCATCTGCCCGGTCTGGCTGTCGATCCCGACCAGTCCGAACAGCAGGCCGATGAACAGGCTGGCGAGCCCGCGAACGGTCGACTCGCCGAGCACCGCCGCGACCGTGACGAAAGCGAAGATCATCAGCGCGAAGTACTCGGCCGGTCCGAACCTGAGCGCGACCTCGACCACGATCGGCGCGAGCAGCGTGAGCAGCACGGTGGCGATCGTGCCGGCGACGAAGGAACCGATCGCGGCGGTGGCCAGCGCGGGCCCCGCGCGGCCGTTCTTCGCCATCTTGTTGCCCTCGAGCGCGGTGGCGATCGACGCCGATTCTCCCGGCGTGTTGAGCAGGATGGTCGTGGTCGATCCGCCGTACATCGCCCCGTAGTAGATCCCCGCGAACATGATCAGCGCGCCGGTCGGGTCGAGCTTGGCGGTGAGCGGCAGCAGCATCGCCACGGTGAGCGCAGGTCCCACCCCGGGCAGCACGCCGATCGCGGTGCCCAGCGTCACGCCGACGAAACCCCACAACAGGTTGAGCGGCGCGAGCGCGAGCGAGAAGCCGTTGGCGAGCGCTGAGAAGGTCTCGGTCATCGATCGCTGGCAGGTCGGCGCGAGCGCGCTAGAGACCGGCCGTGCCCAGCAGCGGCTCGAGCCACCCCGCGGGCAGGTTGACGTTGAGGAACTTCACGAAAAACAGGAACACCGCGAGCGATAGCGCGACGCCGATCGCCGTGTCGCGCACCGGGCTCGTGCTGCCGAAGCCGCGCGCGACACAGAAGAACAGCGCCGCGCCGGCGAGACCGAATCCGGCGCTGTGCACCAGCGCCATCTGCGCGAGAAGCCCGCCCGCAACCCAGAGAAACGCCCCCGGGCGCAACGCGTGCTCGCCGCGCTCGGTTGCGTCGTCGGCCGGCGCGTTGCGCCAGCCGCCGGTGAGCGCGTCGTGCAGCAGCCACGCGCCCACCAGGCACAGACCGACGCCGACCAGCATCGGCACCATGTCCGGGCCGATGCGCGCGTATCCCCCCTCGCCGGACAGGCCCGCACCCCGGAAATAGACGCCTGCGCCCAGCGCGAAGACCGCCAGCGACAGCAGCAGCTCGGCGAGGCTGCTCCGCCGCGCCCCGGGCGCAGCGCCCGACATCGCTATTTCTTCTTCAAACCGAGCGAGTCGAGAATCCCGCCAACGCGAACGATGTCCTCTTCGATGAACTTGCGGTAGTCGTCGCCGCCGAGGAACCACGGCGTCCAGCCGAGCTTGGCGAGCGTGTCCTTCCAGGCGGGCGAGTCGGTGCCGGCCTTCACCGCGCGCACCAGCGCGTCGCGCTGCGCGGTGGAGATCCCGGGCGCGCCGAAGCAGCCGCGCCAGTTGCCCAGCACCACGTCGACGCCCTGCTCCTTCATCGTGGCGATCCCCTCGAGCCGCTCCGGACTCGAGACCGCCAGCGCGCGCATCCGCCCACCCTTGATCTGTTCGGCGAACTCGCCCAGCCCCGACACGCCCGCGGTGACGTGGCCACCGACGATCGCCGCGATCGCCTCGCCGCCGCCCTTGAAGGGCACGTAGTTGATCTTGCTCGTGTCGCCGTTGACCGCCTTGACCGCGAGCCCGACCAGGATGTGGTCGGTGCCGCCCGCCGAGCCGCCGCCCCAGGACACCGCGCCCGGGTTTGCCTTGAACGCATTCATCAGGTCGCCCAGTGTCTTGTGCGGCGAGTTCGCCGGCACGACGATCACCTCGTACTCGCTCGTGAGACGCGCGACCGGCGTGACCATCGACAGTTCCACCGGCGACTTGTTCAGGATGATGCCGCCCACCATCACCATCCCGCCGATCATCAGGGTATTCGGATCGCCCTTGGCCGAGTTGATGAACTGCGCCAGACCGATCGTGCCTGCGGCGCCGCCCTTGTTGTCGAACTGCGCGCTCTGGATCGCGCCGACCGACTGCATCGCGGCGGCGAGGTTGCGCCCGGTCTGATCCCAGCCGCCACCGGGGTTCGCCGGAATCATCACCTTCAGCGTGCCGATTCCCTGCGCGTGCGCGATTCCGGCGAGCGGCCCGTGGGCGGCGAGCGCGGCGGCGCCGAGCGCGCCGAGGTTGAAGTCACGTCGTTTCATCGAAGTCTCCTGGTGTCGTCATGTTCGAGATCCAGGCCGCCGTCGCGCTACACGCTTCGGCGCCAGCACCGCGGTCGCGCCGGGCGGCCGTTCAGGCGGCGACGCCGGACACGACGGACGAGCGCGTCGATCTGCTCGCCAGTATAGCCAAGCGCGCCGCTCACTGCGCCGCGGTGCCGCCCGCCGCGGCGGCTTCCACCCACGGGCACAGGGCGTCGAGCAGTGCCCCGAGCGCCCCGCCGAGC
>JAHDXY010000273.1 GCA_023384005.1 Burkholderiaceae bacterium
TCCCGACGCGCATCGCCCGCATCCGCGCGCCGGAGTTCCAGGACCACCCCGAGATCACCGGCGAGGGCGGCTTCTACGTCGATCACCTGATCTGCCCCGAACAGACGGTGTGCGACTACATCTTCAAGCTGATCGAGTTCCCCGAGGCGCTGCAGGTTCTGGAGTTCGCCAACGGGCGCGCGAGCCTGATCGCGGTGCGCGCCTACGCGGGCGGTCCGCTGGTCCAGCACCCGATCCGCGACCTGCACCAGCACCACCCGAACATCGACGTGCGCGTGGTCGCGATCTTCCGCGAAGACCGCGCGGTGACACCCGACGGCGACACCACGATAGAGGCGGGCGACGAGGTGTTCCTGCTCGCCGCTTCCGAGCATATCCGCACCGCATTGTCCGACCTGCGGCGGATCGACAAGCCGGTGCGCCGGATCATGATCGCCGGCGGAGGCAACATCGGCCTGCGCCTCGCGCGTGCGCTGGGCTCGCGTTACGAAGTCAAGATCGTCGAGATGAACCTCCAGCGCTGCGAATACCTGGCGAGCCAGCTTCCCTCGTCGACGATCGTGCTCTCGGGGGATTCGACGAGCGAGGAACTCCTCGCGACCGAGAGCGTGGGCGAGATGGACCTGTTCCTCGCGCTGACCAACGACGACGAGAACAACATCATGTCGTGCATGCTCGCCAAGCGCATCGGAGCGAAGCGGGTGATCGCGCTGATCAACCGGCGCGCCTACGCCGAGCTGATGCTCGACAGCCGCATCGACATCGCGATCGTTCCGGCGCAGACGACGATCGGGCAGTTGCTCACGCACGTGCGCCGCGGCGACGTCGCGGCGGTGCACTCGTTGCGTCGCGGCGCGGCCGAGGCGATCGAGGCGATCGCGCACGGCGACTCGAAGTCCTCGAAGGTCGTCGGGCGCAGGATCGAGGAGATCGAGCTGCCGCGCGGCGCGACGATCGGCGCGATCGTGAGGAGCGAGCCCGACGGGCGATCGAAGGTGATCATCGCCCACCACGACACCGTGATCGAGTCCGACGACCACGTCATCGTGTTCCTTGCCAACAAGCGCTCGCTGGCGCAGGTCGAGAAGCTGTTCCAGGTGGGCGTGCGCTTTTTCTGAGAGCGCGCGCGCGTCGTGACTTCGTTCACATGAACCGCGCCGCCGGTCGGCTACTGTCGACCGTGCCACCCCAGCGCACGACGATGACCCGCTCCCAGGAACTGACACGCAAGGCAATCCGCAGGATCCTGCTCGGCATCGACGAGCAGCGGCTTTGCGACGAAGACGTGCCGATGCGCACCCGAATCGGCCGCGTCGAGGCCACGGCGCGCGGCGGCGCGCTGCCGCGGCGCTTGCGCATGCTCCTGCTGCTGGCCGACGGTCGCACGAGCATCGCCGAGATGCGCCGCGCGCTGCCTCGCCTGCGCGGAGTCGACCAGGGCTTCGACATGCTCCATCGGATGGGCCTGGTCGAAGCGATGCCGCCCCCGATCGATCCGGGCCCCTCGGCGAGTCCGGCAACAGGCGCGCTGGACTAGAATCACGCACCCGGGGCGGTGTTCGGCCCCGCCACCGCGGTTCTTCGGCTTTCCGATGCGGCAATTCCTGGTCACCGCCCACGTGCTGGGCGCATTCCTCGGGGTGTTTGCGCTGGCGTTCGGGCTGCCGCTCGCGTGGTCGCTCGCGGTCGAGGATGGCGCGCATCGCGGTTTCGCGATCGCCGCGGCGATCTCGGCGCTGACCGGTATCGCGTTGTGGTGGCCCACGCGCCGGCTGCGGCGCGAGCTGCAGCCGCGCGACGGCGCGCTTCTCGTCGTGATGTGCTGGGTGTCGGCGACGCTGGTCGCGTCGATCCCGTTCCTGCTCGAGCTCCCCGGAATCCGTTTCACCGACGCGTTCTTCGAATCGATGGCGGGGCTCACCACGACCGGCGCGACCGTGATCACCGGTCTCGATCACCTGCCGCAGTCGCTCAACATCTGGCGCCACGCGCTGCAGTGGTTCGGCGGCATGGGGATCATCGTGCTCGCGGTGGCGATTCTGCCGCTGCTCGGCGTTGGCGGCATGCAGCTGTACAAGGCCGAGATGCCCGGGCCGATGAAGGAGGGCAAGCTCACGCCACGGATCACGCAGACCGCGAAGTACCTGTGGCTGCTCTACGCCGGGCTCACGCTGGCGTGCATGCTGAGCCTGCGGCTGGCGGGGCTGTCGTGGTTCGAGGCAGTGTGCCACGCGTTCTCCACGCTCGCGCTCGGCGGATTCTCGACCCGCGACGCGAGCATCGCCGGATTCGGGTCTCTCGCGGTCGAGCTGATCATGATCGCGTTCATGCTGATCGCGGTGCTGAACTTTGCCACGCACTTTCGCGCGCTCACGACGCGCTCGCCGCGGGTGTACCTGCGCGACCCCGAGGCTGCCTGGGTGTTCGTGGTGATCGGCTTCAGCTGCCTTGCGCTCGGCGCGTTTCTCTACTGGAACGGGACCTATCCGAGCCTGGTCGAGGCGCTGCGCTACGCCGCCTTCAACACCGTGTCGCTGGCGACCTCGAGCGGATTCATGAGCGCCGACTACGGCAGCTGGCCGCTGTTCGGATCGATGTGGCTGCTGCTGCTCGCCACCCTGACCTCGTCCACCGGCTCCACCGGCGGCGGAATCAAGATGTTCCGCGCGATCATCCTCGTGCGCCAGACGGGGCACGAGCTGATGCGCCTGATCCATCCGCGCGCGGTGCGCCCGCTGGTGGTGGGCGGGCAGGTGATCGAGCAGCGCGTCGTTCTGGCGGTGCTCGGTTACATGCTCCTGTGGGGCGTGACGACGCTGGTGCTCACCTTCGCGATGCTCGCCACCGGAATGGACTTCGTCACCGCGTTCAGCGTCGTCGTCGCCTGCGTGAACAACCTCGGCCCGGCGCTGGGCGAAGTCGGGCCGACCCAGAACTACCAGCAGCTGAGCGACCTCCAGACCTGGATGATGGCGGTGGCGATGCTCGCCGGACGCCTGGAGCTGCTGACCTTCTTCGTGATCTTCACACCGGCGTTCTGGAGAAAGTGAGCGCTCGCTCTCTGGTTTTGCCCTTGCTTTCGGGTCGCGCCTTTGCATTCCGGTCGTGGCCTTGCGCTCCGGTCGTGCACTTGGCGCGGTGGCGGCCTTCTCTGCGAGCCGGCGCACAGCCGACGGCGTGCGGCGCCGCCGGTCGGCCACGATACCCCGGTCGTCCGAAGGGCCGCAGCTTGAGTTCGCGGCGGCCGACACCAACTGGGAGGCATACAAGCCAGAGGTTCGCCATGCAGATGATCTACAACAGCCCCAATTATTGCGTCGTCGAGTTCGCCGACTCGGAGGAGGGGCACGCGGGCTTCGAGATCATGGACAAGACCTCGCGCCGCGAGATCTACATCAACGGCGCGCTCGCGCTGCGCTTTCGCCAGAACGTGTCGGAACTGATCGCGAGCGAACCGACCAGCGACGAAGTCGACGCCTTCCTCAGCGGATTCGGCGGCCTGATGCAGCAACCGCTCACGCTGCACTGATCGGACGCTGCGCCCGCGGGCGCTACATCTGCTCCCAGGGAAGGCCCTCGAAACGCCAGCCGTTTCGGCTGCCGCGATGGTGGCTCTCGTCGAGGTCGCCCTCGAATCCGTGCAGCACGTTGTAGACGCGCCTGAAGCCAGCCGCCTCGAGCGCCTGACCTGCTTCGACCGAGCGCTTGCCGCTGCGGCAGATCAGGATCACCGGCCTTTGCGTCGAATGACCGGCGAGCTTGCGCACCTCGCCCACGAAGTGCGGATTGAGCTCCCAGTCCGGGCCGTCGTACCAGGCGACGTGCACCGAGCCCACTGCGTGCCCGACGAAGAAGTACTCGGCGTCGCTGCGGCAGTCGACGAAAAGCGCGTCGGGCTCCTTGTGCAGGAACTCTTCGGTTTGCTTGGGTAGCAGGTGTTCCATTGCGGTCTCGTGTCGTTCGATTTGCCGGCTCGACGCCCCCGGCTTGTCAGCGCATGAACCGCACAAGGTACAGCGACAGCACGGGGAACACCAGAAGCAGCCCGGTGCGCACCAGGTCGGTGAACAGGAACGGAAGCACTCCACGATAGCTCTCGGCGATCGGCGTGTCGCGGTCCAGCCCGTTGACGACGTACACGTTCAGCCCGACCGGCGGAGAGAGCAGGCCGATTCCCACCACCATCAGCACCAGCACGCCGAACCAGATCGCCTTTTCGCTCGGAGGCAGTCCGAGATCGAGCCCCATGATCAGCGGAAAGAAGATCGGGATCGTGAGCAGGATCACCGACAACTCGTCCATCACGCAACCGAGTACGATGTAGAACAGCAGGATCGCTCCCACCACCGCGAGCGGCGCCAGCCCGAGCGCTCCGATCGCTTCGGCCAGCCGGTTGGGCACCTGCGTGAGCGCGAGCGCCGAGTTCAGCATGTCGGCGCCGAGAAAGATCATGAAGATCATCGCCGACGCGGTCGCGGTCGAGTAGAAGCACGCGCCGAACTTGCGCCAATCGAGTTCGCCGCGTGCCAGCGCGGTGACGAAGGTGCAGGCGGCCCCCACCGCGGCGCCCTCGGTGGGCGTGAACACGCCGCCGTAGATCCCGCCGAAAACGGTGAGGAAGATCGCCGCGATCGGCCACACGCCCCTCGCGCTGGACCAAAGCTGCTCGCGCGACGCGGCCTCGTGCTCGGGGGCGTGCCCTGGAACGAGGCGAACGTAGACGCTGATCGCGAGCATGTAGCCCGCCATCGCGATCAGCCCGGGAATGAACGCGGCAGCGAACAGCTTGGCGATGTTCTGCTCGGTGAGGATCGCGTACACCACCAGGATCACCGATGGGGGGATCAGGATGCCGAGCGTTCCGCCGGCGGCGACCGTTGCCGTCGCGAGCCTGCCCGAGTACCCGTGGCGCTTCATCTCGGGCAGCGCCACCGATCCGATCGTCGCGGCGGTCGCGATCGACGAACCGCAGATCGAACCGAAGGCGGCGCACGCGACCACGGTGGCCATCGCCAGCCCGCCGCGAAAGCCGCCGAGCAGCGCAGCGGCGAACTTGAACAGCGCACGCGACAAACCGCCCTTGGTGGCGAACTGCCCCATCAGCAGGAACAGCGGGATCACCGAAAGGTCGTAGCTCGAGAACCGGGCATAGGCGTAGGTCTTCAGGTGACTGGCCACCGGCAGCCAGCCGGCCTGGATCAGGTACCCGATGAAGCCCGCCGCGAACATCGACACGGCGATCGGCACGCGCATCGCCATCAGCACCAGCATGATCGCGAACAGCCCGAGCGCGAGCGTCAGCGCGTCCACCTCAGCCCCCTTCGCCTGGACCCTGCGGCAACGGGTTGCGCGTGGGCAGTGTCGCGCTCACCGCGCCGCGCCCGGTCGCTGCCATGTACAGCGCGATCGCCGCGGTGGCGATCAGCGGGATCGACATCAGCGCATAGGCGAGCCACTCGGGCCACTGCAACAGCATCGTCGTCGTGCCGTAAGCTTCCTGGTCGATCGCGCCGAGCAGCGTCCGCCATCCGATCAGCGCCAGCATGACCCCGACCGCCAGGTAGCCGATCCGGTCCAGGCGCGCGCGCGTGCCGACCGATGCCCTCAGGGTGAAGAAGTCGACGATGATGTTCTCGCTGCGCCACTGGCAAAGCGGAAGGAAGCAGGCGACGACCACCGCCATCCCGCATTCGACGATCTCGGTGTCGCCCAGCAGCGGGCTGTTGAACAGCCACCGGCCGAGGATGCTCCCGGTGGTCACGACCGTGATCGCGACCACGATCGCGCCGCCCAACAGTGCGAAGCCCTTCGCGAGCCTTGCACGTACGCGCTGCTGCGACCGGGGCTTCGTGCCGTTCGCCACGACACCCAACAAGAAAGGTGATCGACGCGAATTCCGGCATCGAGACCTCGGCCTGGCTCGGCAGGGTCTAGGAGAGCAACGGCCCGAAAGGCCGCAAGACCGCGGAAGACCGCAACAACGTGATTACCCGGCTCACGACGGCCGACTACGAGGCGTTGCGCAAGGCCGCCGACCAGGTCGACGACCGCAGGGCCGCCGCCCTTGTAGGGAATCTGCG
>JAHDXY010000274.1 GCA_023384005.1 Burkholderiaceae bacterium
GGTGCGTGTCGGGCGCGAGCGCGTTCTTCGACGCCGCCTCGCGCAGCAGCTTGCGGTACTCGTTGGCCGCTTCGCGTTCGAGCTTCTCGGCCGAAACCAGCTTCGCGACGCTGCTCTTCTCTGCGACCGCGACGCCGTCGCGCACCGCTCCCTGCGCCCGGGCCGGCGCACCCGGCGCGAGCGCGAGCGCGAGCGCGAACCCTAAAACGAGGGCGCCGAGGCGTGCCTGGCGGGACAAGGCGTTGTGGAGCATCGAAAAATGGTATCCGAAAGACGCCCCGGCGCGCTGCTACACTCGCTGCGGCCGCACCGGCGGCCGCTTGATCGGCCGCAGCGGCGGCGCTTCGTCATCTCATGTCCGAGACCACACGCAGCCCCTATCTCGACGTATTCGCCAACCGGCGCATCGCGGCGATGCTGCTGCTCGGATTCGCCAGCGGCCTGCCGCTCGCGCTCTCGGCCGGAAGCCTGCAGGCCTGGCTCACGGTCGAGGGAATCGACATCAGGACGATCGGCTTCTTCGCGCTCGCGGGGCTTCCCTACACCTTCAAGTTCGTCTGGGCGCCGCTGCTCGATCGCTTCGAGCCGCCGTTTCTGGGGCGCCGCCGCGGCTGGCTGGTGCTCACCCAGCTCTCGCTGGTGGGGGCTTGCCTGGCCATGGCGCAGTTCGACCCGCGCGATTCGGTGGTCGCGATCGGCGTGGTCGCCGTCGCGATCGCTTTCCTTTCGGCCTCGCAGGACATCGTCTTCGACGCCTATCGCGCCGACCTGCTCGCCGAGCGCGAGCGCGGCGCCGGCGCCGCCGTCTCGGTGCTCGGCTACCGGCTCGCGATGCTCGTCTCCGGGGGGCTCGCGCTGATCCTCGCAGACCAGTGGCTCGGCTGGCCCAATACCTACCGGCTGATGGCCGCGGTATTCGCCGCCTGCGTGGTGGTCACGGTGTTCTCCCCGGCGCTGGCCGCGCGCGACGCAAAGCTCGACGCGACCGCGGGCGCTCGCGAGCTGATCGGCTTCGTGGCGATGCTGGGCGCCGGGCTGGCCACCTACTTCCTGCTGCGCGCGCTTCCCTGGGGCGCGCTCGACGAGGGGCGGTTCTCGCGCCTGGCGCTGCAGACGCTGTCGATGTTCGCGGCCTTCGCGGTGGCGTTGCGCGCGGCGCGCTGGGCGGGATTCCCTTCCTTCGTCAAGCCCTGGGACGCGTTCTTCGACCGCGAACGCGCCTTCGCGCTGCTCGCGGTGATCGTGCTCTACAAGCTGGGCGACGCCTTCGCCGGCACCTTGTCCACCGCGTTCCTGCTGCGCGGCGTGGGTTTCACCCAGACCGAGGTGGGGGCGGTGAACAAGATCCTGGGCCTGAGCGCGACCATCGTCGGCGCGCTCGCCGGCGGCCTGTGGCTGGCGAAACGCCCGCTCTGGGGGGCGTTGATGGCCTTCGGCATCCTCCAGGCCGTCTCGAATTTCGGCTACTGGCTTCTCTCGGTCGCGCCCAAGAGCTACGTGCTGATGGCCGGGGCGATCGGGCTGGAGAACCTCTGCGGCGGGATGGGTACCGCGGCTTTCGTCGCTTTCCTGATGGCGCTCACCGACCAGCGCTTCTCGGCGGCGCAATTCGCGCTGCTCTCGGCGCTCGCCGCGGTCGGGCGCGTCTACGTCGGCCCGGCGGCCGGGGTGATGGTCGACGCGCTCGGCTGGCCCACCTTCTTTGTCTGGACCGTCGTGGCCGCGATTCCCGGTCTGTTGCTGCTTTGGTGGCTTCGCGGGACAATCGAGGACTTGGCCGGGCGCTCTTCGCCCGCAAACAGCGGGCGTGTCGCGCCCCAGGAGAACAGTTGATGAACGACCTCGCCCGCAGTTCGACCTTCACGCCCGACCAGGTCACGCCCGAAAAGCTCGAGGCGTTCTGGATGCCCTTCACGTCGAATCGCCAGTTCAAGGCGCTGCCGCGGCTGCTCGCGCGCGCCGAGGGCATGAACTACTACACCCCCGACGGCCACGAGGTACTCGACGCGACCGCCGGGCTGTGGTGCGTCAACGCCGGGCACTGCCGCAAGCCGATCGTCGAAGCGATCGCGCAGGCCGCAGGTACGCTGGATTTCGCGCCCACCTTCCAGATGGGCCACCCGATGGCCTTCGAACTCGCCGATCGGCTGGTCGAGCTCGCCGGAAAGCCGTTCAGCCACGTGTTCTTCTGCAACTCGGGCTCGGAGGCCGTGGACTCGGCGCTGAAGATCGCGCTCGCCTACCACCGGGTGCGCGGCGAGGCGCAGCGCACACGGCTGATCGGGCGCGAGCGCGGCTACCACGGAGTCGGCTTCGGGGGCATCTCGGTGGGCGGGATGTCGGCCAACCGCAAGATGTACAGCGCCAGCCTGATTCCGGGCGTCGACCACCTGCCGCACACCTGGAACCCGAAGGAGATGGCGTTCTCCAGGGGCCAGCCGGCCTGGGGCGAGCACCTCGCCGACGAACTCGAGCGCATCTGCACGCTGCACGACCCTTCCACGATCGCCGCGGTGATCGTCGAGCCGGTGGCCGGTTCGGCCGGCGTGCTGGTGCCGCCCAAGGGCTATCTGGAGAAGCTGCGCGCGATCACGCAAAAGCACGGCATCCTTCTGATCTTCGACGAGGTCATCACCGGCTTCGGGCGCCTCGGCAAGCCATTCGGCTGGCAGCGTTTCGGCGTCACCCCCGACCTGTACACGACGGCCAAGGGCATCAACAGCGGCACGGTGCCGATGGGCGCGGTGTTCGCGCGCGAAGGGCTGTACGAGGCCTTCATGCAGGGCTCGACGATGCCGGTGGAGTTCACCCACGGCTACACCTATTCGGCGCACCCGCTCGCCTGCGCGGCGTCGCTCGCCACGCTCGACCTCTACGCCGAGGAAGGGCTGCTCGAGCGCGTCGCTTCGCTGGAGAAGGTCTGGGAAGACGCGCTGCACAGCCTCAAGGGCGCGGCGCACGTCACCGACATCCGCAACATCGGACTGATGGGCGCGATCGAACTCGCACCGCGCGAGGGCGCCGCCGGGGCGCGCGGCTTCGAGACGCACTGCAAGGCCTTCTTCGACGAGGGCATGCTGGTGCGCTTCACTGGCGACATCCTCGCGCTGTCGCCCCCGCTGATCGTGAGCGAGGCGCAGATCGAGAGGATCGCCGCCACGTTGCGCCGGGTGCTCGCGCAGGTCGCCTGAGGCGAATGATCGACAAGATCGCGGCGTCGGTCGCCGACGCCGTCGCGGGCATTGGCGACGGTTCCACCATCATGATCAGCGGTTTCGGCGGCGCCGGCATGCCCGCGGCGCTGATCGAAGGGCTGATCGCGCAGGGCGCGTCCGACCTCACGATCGTCAACAACAACGCCGGCAACGGCGAGACCGGCCTGGCCGCGCTGATGAAGGCCGGCCGGGTGCGAAAGATCGTCTGTTCGTTCCCGCGCCAGTCCGATTCGCATGTTTTCGACCGGTTGTACCGCGCCGGGAAGATCGAGCTCGAACTGGTGCCGCAGGGCAACCTCGCCGAGCGCATCCGGGCGGCGGGCGCCGGGATCGGCGCGTTCTTCACCCCGACCGGCTTCGGCACCGCGCTGGCCGAGGGCAAGGAAACGCGCCGCATCGACGGGCGCGACTACGTGCTCGAGCATCCGATCCGGGCCGACTTCGCGCTTGTCAAGGCGCTGCGCGGCGATCGATGGGGAAATCTGGTCTATCGCAAGGCGGCGCGCAATTTCGGCCCGATCATGGCGAGCGCCGCGGCGTGCACGATCGTGCAGGTCGACGAAGTGGTCGCGCTCGGCACGCTCGATCCCGAGGTGATCGTCACGCCGGGCATCTTCGTGCACCGCGTGGTCGCGGTGGGCGACACGACGAGAATCGGCAGGCAAGGCGGATGAAACGGCTCACCAGGGAGCAGATGGCGGCGCGCGTGGCGCGCGACATCCCGCAAGGGGCCTACGTGAATCTCGGAATCGGCCTGCCGACGATGGTCGCCAGGCACATCCCGGCCGATCGCGAAGTGTTCCTGCACAGCGAGAACGGAATCCTCGGCATGGGTCCCTCGCCGGCTGCCGGCGAGGAGGACTGGGACCTGATCAATGCGGGCAAGGAGCCGGTCACGATGCGCACCGGCGGCGCGTACTTCCATCACGCCGATTCCTTCGCGATGATGCGCGGCGGGCACCTCGACATCTGCGTGCTCGGCGCGTTCCAGGTCTCGAGCGCGGGCGACCTCGCCAACTGGCACACCGGCGCGCCAGACGCGATTCCGGCGGTCGGCGGCGCGATGGACCTCGCGATCGGCGCGCGTCGCGTGTTCGTGATGATGGAGCACCAGACCAAGGGCGCCGAGCACAAGCTGGTCGAGCACTGCACCTATCCGCTCACCGGAATCGGCTGCGTCGCGCGCGTCTACACCGACCTCGCGGTGATCGACGTGACGCCGCGCGGGCTGGTCGCGCTCGAGTGGGTAGAGGGGCTCACGCTGGACGAACTGCGCGCGCGCACCGGCGCGCCGCTTGCGGCCCCGGATTCCGTACCCGATTCCCGGCCCGATTCCGTACCCGATTCCGCGCCCGCCGCCGAATTCCACCATCCCCAGACCCGAACCCGGAGACCAAAGTGAACGAAGCCTTCATCTGCGACGCGGTGCGCACGCCGATCGGCCGCTACGGCGGCAGCCTCTCGTCGGTACGCACCGACGACCTCGGCGCGATCCCGCTGCGCGCATTGCTCGAACGCAACACCGGGCTCGATCCGGCCGCCATCGAGGAAGTGATCTACGGCTGCGCCAACCAGGCGGGCGAGGACAACCGCAACGTCGCACGGATGGCGCTGCTGCTCGCCGGCTTTCCGCAGGAAGTGCCTGCGGCGACGATCAACCGGCTGTGCGGATCGGGGATGGACGCGGTGGGCACGATCGCTCGCGCGATCCGCTCGGGCGAGATCGAACTGGGCATCGCCGGCGGCGTGGAGAGCATGTCGCGCGCGCCCTTCGTGATGCCCAAGGCCGACTCGGCCTTCTCGCGCGCCAACGCGGTGTACGACACGACGATCGGCTGGCGCTTCGTCAACCCGAAGATGAAAGCCGCGTTCGGCATCGACGCGATGCCCGAGACCGCAGAGAACGTCGCCGACGAATTCAAGGTCTCGCGCGCCGACCAGGACGCGTTCGCGCTGCGCAGCCAGGCGCGCGCGGCGGCAGCGCAAAAGAGCGGCTTCTTCGACGCCGAGATCGTCCCGGTCTCGATCCCCTCGCGCAAGGGCGATCCGGTGATCGTCGATCGCGACGAGCACCCGCGCGAGACCTCGATCGAGGCGCTCGCCAAGCTCAAGCCGATCGTGCGCGCCGACGGCAGCGTCACGGCCGGAAACGCCTCGGGCGTGAACGACGGATCGGCGGCGTTGATCATCGCGTCCGAAGCCGCGGCGAAGCGCTTCGGGCTCACGCCTCGTGCGCGCCTGGTCGCGATGGCCACCGCCGGCGTCGCCCCGCGCATCATGGGAATCGGCCCGGCGCCCGCGACGAAGAAGCTGCTCGAGCGCTGCGGCTTGTCGATCGACAGGATCGACCTGATCGAGCTGAACGAAGCCTTCGCCGCGCAGGGCCTGGCCACGCTGCGCATGCTCGGGGTGCCCGACGACGCGCCGCACGTGAACCCCAACGGCGGTGCGATCGCCCTCGGTCATCCGCTGGGAGCCTCGGGCGCACGACTGGTGCTCACCGCCGTGAACCAGCTCCAGCGCGGCGGCGGCCGCCGCGCGGTGGCGACGATGTGCATTGGCGTCGGGCAGGGGATCGCGACGCTGATCGAGCGCGTCTGAGCGCGCCGGTGCGAGGGCGTCCGAGCGCGCCGGTGCGCGCACGAACCGGCCGCGCGTTGCGTGCGCCTGCCTGAACCTCGACGGAGATCGACATGATCGACGACCGCGCGCTCGACGCGCTGTTTCGAACCGCGCGCACTGCGAACGGTTTTCTCGCCACGGCAGTGAGCGACGCGCAGCTTCGCGCGCTGGTCGACCTGGCGAAGATGGGTCCGACCACCGCCAACAGCCTGCCGGCGCGCTT
>JAHDXY010000275.1 GCA_023384005.1 Burkholderiaceae bacterium
CGACGTCGACCAGTCGCACACCGTCCTGGTCGGGTTCTCGCAGGGCGCCACGGTTGCGCTCGAACTGGCCCGCGCGCGCCCCGCGCTCGCCTCGATCGTTGTCGCCTACGCCGGCAGACTCGCGAGCCCGATCCGCGAAGACGACCGGGTCGAGTCGACGATCCACCTGATCCACGGCGAACTCGACAGCCTGGTACCGGCCGTGCACGCACGCCAGGCCCTTCGCGGCCTGCGCGCGATCGGCGCCGACGTCACGCTGGACATCACCGCCGATGGCACGCATTCGATCGGCCAGGACATGATCATCCTGGGAACGACGCGAGTGATGCAGACGGTGTTCAGGGGCAGGAGGGCGGTGCGCCGCAAGACCTCGCGGCCCGGGCTGCACTGATCGTCGCTCAGCCCCCGCCGGAGATCGTCGCGAAGGACTTGCGCGCCGCCGCGAGCGTCAGGTCGATTTCGGCCTCACCGTGCGCGCTGGAGAAGAAGAAGGCCTCGACCGGCGACGGCGGCAGGTAGATCCCTTCGGCCATCATCAGGTGGTAGAAGCGCTTGAAGCGCTCGACGTCCTGCGTTTGCACCTCGGCGAAACTTCGCGGCGCCGTGTCGTGCATGTACAGCCCGGCCATCGCGCCGATGCTCTGCGCGGTGCACGCCACGCCCGCTTCGGCAGCCGCGGCGCTGATCCCCGCCACGAGCCGCGCGCAGTTCGCGGCGATCGCGTCGAAGAAACCAGGCTGCGAGATCAGGTCCATCGTGGCGAGTCCCGCGGCCATCGCGATCGGATTGCCCGACAGCGTCCCCGCCTGGTACACGCCTCCGAGCGGCGCCATCATCTCCATGATCGCCGCCGGTCCGCCGATCGCGCCGACCGGCATTCCGCCGCCGATCACCTTGCCGAAGGTGCTCAGGTCGGGCGTCACGCCCAAGACCTGCTGCGCGCCGCCCAGCGCGACCCTGAACCCGGTCATCACCTCGTCGAAGATCAGCAGCGCACCGTGACGCGTGCAAAGCGCGCGCAGGCCCTCGTGAAACCCCGGTTCGGGCCGGATCAGGTTCATGTTGCCCGCGATCGGCTCGACGATCACGCACGCCACCTCGCCCGAATTGGCTTCGAACAGCGCCTGCACGCTGGGCAGGTCGTTGAACTGCGCGACCAGCGTGTGGCGCGCGAAATCGGCCGGTATTCCGGCCGAGGTCGGCGTGCCGAAAGCGAGCGCCCCCGACCCCGCCTTGACCAGCAGGCTGTCGGCCGTGCCGTGGTAGCAGCCCTCGAACTTGATCACCTTGTCGCGCCCGGTGAAACCGCGCGCGAGGCGCAGCGCCGACATCGTCGCCTCGGTGCCCGAACTGGTGAAGCGCACCCGTTCGACCTGCGGGAAGATCGCGCAGAGCCGCTCGGCGAGTTCGGTCTCCATCACGTTGGGCGCTCCGAACGAGAGCCCCAACGCCGCCGCGTCTCGCACCGCGGCGAGCACCTTCGGATGCGCCTGCCCGACGATCATCGGCCCCCAGGAACCGAGGTAGTCGATGTAGCGCTTGCCTTCGACGTCCCACATGTACGCGCCCTCGGCGCGCGCGATGAAGCGCGGCGTGCCGCCGACGGCGCGAAACGCGCGCACCGCCGAATTCACTCCGCCCACGAGCACGCGCTGCGCGCGCTCGAACTCCGATGCGTTGGTCGACATTCGCGATCCGTTCCTGTTAGCCTGCGCGCAGTCTAAACGATCGCGTGGCGTGTCCGATGGCCGAACTAGGCGATGCAGGCAAGGGCTCGACGGGCTGCGGCGGTGTCGCGCCGCAGGCGCCGGCCCGGCCGGGAGGCGCCGCGCCGGCGGGCGCACGCACGGCCGACGCGACGCCGCCCGCGGTTCCCGGACCGGAGGACGCCAGGGCGGCGCGCGCGCGCATCGCCGGCCAGATCGCCGAGACGCCGTTCCTGCACTCGCGCACGCTGTCGTCGATCGCGGGCTGCGAACTTCACCTGAAGTTCGAGAACCTGCAGTTCACGGCTTCGTTCAAGGAGCGCGGCGCACTGAACAAGCTGCTCTCCCTGGACGACGACGAGCGCCGCCGCGGAGTGATCGCGGTGTCCGCCGGAAACCACGCCCAGGGGGTCGCCCATCACGCGACGCGGCTCGGCATCCCCTCGGTGATCGTGATGCCGAAGTTCGCGCCGTTCGTGAAGATCGACAACACCGAGCGGCTCGGCGCCGAGGTCGTTCTCGCGGGCGAGACTTTCGACGAGGCACGCGCACGGATGCAGGAACTGGCCAGCGAGCGCGCGATGACGATCGTGCACCCCTACGACGATCCGCTGATCGTCGCCGGCCAGGCGACGCTCGGGCTGGAGATGCTCGAGGCCGTTCCGGAACTCGATCACCTGGTCGTGCCGATCGGCGGCGGCGGCCTGATCGCCGGCATCGCGATGGCGGCGCGCCACCTCAAGCCAGCGATCGCGATCACCGGCGTGCAGTCCGAACGCTTCGCGGCCGCCTGGTGCGGGTTCTACGATCGCCCGCCTCCCGAGCAGGCCGGAATGTCGACGATCGCCGAGGGCATCGCGGTGGAGAACCCGGGGCGCATCCCGATGGCGCTGATCCGCACCAACGTCGACGAGATCGTGCTCGTCGACGAGGGCGAGATCGAGCGCGCGATCGTGCTGCTGCTCGAGGTCGAGAAGACGGTCGTCGAAGGCGCGGGCGCCGCCGGGCTCGCGGCAGTGCTCAAGGCGCCGCAGCGCTTCGCCGGCAAACGCGTGGGGCTGGTGCTGTGCGGCGGAAACATCGACTCGCTGACGCTGGCCGACGCGATCGAGCGCCACCTGGTACGCAGCCGGCGCATGGCGCGATTGCTCGTGACCGCGCGCGACGTGCCGGGCTCGCTGGCCCGGATCGCGACGATCCTCGGCGAACAGGGCGCGAACATCGAGGAGGTCACGCACCAGCGTGCCTTCGCCGACCTGCCGGTGCGCTACGTGCGCATCGACGTGGTCGTGAGCGCGCGAGGCGCGGCGCACCTGGACAAGGTGATCGCGGCACTGCGTGCGGCGGGGTTCACGGTGGACGCGACCGGCGGGGCGTGATCGGGACGAACTGGTCCGGCGCTTCGGATCGGCAGGCGAGCGTTTCGCCGGGTTGATCCGCGACAGCGCGCAGATCCTGTTCGACACGGTGCGCGCGGTCGCGCCGCTGATGCTGCTGCTCGATCGCTACCGCGACCGGCGCGAGCTCGCCTGGGAATCCCGGCTCGGCCCCGGGGTTTTGCGTCGACCCGGGGTTTCGCTTCGGAGCAGGTTTTCGCGCCGGCGTAAGGATTCGCGCCGCCGTGCGCCAGATCTCGCAGGCCGCAGTTCGATCGATGGAGGCGCGATGACGACGACCCCAGGCAGGAAGCGCGCATGCGCGGCGCTGGCAGGGGCAATCGCGCTGACGCTTTGCGCTGGCGGCGTCACCGCGCCTCGCACCGCGCACGCGGGCGGTCCTGCTGGCGCTTCTGCCGCTTCTGCCAGGTCGGCAGCCGGCGTCAGTGCGGCGCCCGCCTGTTCGGCGACCAGCCCGGCGCACCGCGTCGCGCTGGTCGAACTGTTCACCTCCGAAGGCTGCAGCAGTTGCCCGCCGGCCGACCGCTGGCTGTCGTCGCTCGAGTCCTCCGGCTTCGGGCTCGATCGCGTCGTGGCGCTGTCGCTGCACGTCGGCTACTGGGACTACATCGGCTGGAAGGATCCCTACGCGCGACCCGCCTTCACCGACCGCCAGCGCGCCTACGCCCGCGTGCGCGGTTCGGGGACGATCTACACCCCCCAGGTCGTGCTCGACGGGCGCGACTATCGCGCGTGGCACTCGGGTACGGGGTTCCGGCGCGACGTCGACGCGATCACCGCGCAGCCGGCGCCGTTCAGGTTGCGCGTCGATGCGCGCGCCGAGGCCGGGGCGGTCGCGGTCAGCTTGCACGGCGTCGACGCGATCCCGGCCGACGCGATCCTCACGGTCGCGGTGTTCGAGGATCGGCTGAGCAATCGCGTCACGCGCGGCGAGAACCGCGGCGCGTCTCTGACCCACGACCGGGTCGTTCGCGGCTGGAGCGGCGCGCTTGCCGCCACCGCCGGCCAGCGCATGCTCACGACCCGGATCGAGTTGCCGGCCGACGTCGTCGGCGCGAACGCCGGCGTGGCGGCATTCGTCCAGTCGCGCGAGGGCACCGCGCTGCAGGCCCTCGCGTGCCGGATGCGCGTGCCGCCAGGCTGAAAGGCCGGCGGCCCGTGCGAAGCGCTTGGCGCATCAGCGCGCCAGCGCTGCCTCGACATCGGCCGCGAGCGATTGCGGCGCGTCCTGGGGGGCGAAGCGTTTCACGGTCTTTCCGTCGCGGCCAACCAGGAACTTCGTGAAGTTCCACTTCAGCTTGCGCGATCCGAGCAGGCCCGGCGCCTGCTCGGCGAGCCAGGCGAACAGCGGATGCGCACCGACGCCATTGACGTCGACCTTGTCGAACATCTGGAACCCGACACCGTAATTTCGTTCACAGAACGCGCCGATCTGCTCCGCGTCGCCCGGTTCCTGCCCGCCGAACTGGTTGCACGGGAAGCCGAGCACCTCCAGCCCCTGCGCGTGGTATTTCTCGTGCAGCGCCTGCAGTCCCTTGTACTGCGGCGTGAAGCCGCAGTCGCTCGCGGTGTTCACGACGAGTAGCGCGCGCCCCGCGTACTTCTTCAGCGCGATCGGCTTGCCCTCGATGCTCGTGGCCTTGAAATCGAATGCGGTGGTCAATGCAGTGCTCCGGTGATAGCTGTGTCCGAACCCCGAGGCTACAGGCGTGCGACCGCGTCTGCACCCCCGGCAATAGAGGACGGGCTCGATTGCGCGCGCACCACCCGCACTGCGCAGTATTTCAGTCCCGGGATCTTCGCGTGCGGGTCGAGCGCGGCGTTGGTGAGCAGGTTGGCCGCCGCCTCGGCGAACGCGAAGGGGATGAACACGGTACCCGCGGGCACCCCTTCGTCGGCGCGCGCTGCGAGGACGATCTCGCCACGACGCGACGCGACCGCGACGTGTTCGCCGGCCGCCACGCCGATGCGCGCGAGCTCGTCCGGGTGCAGCGCTGCGCTGGCCTGCGGCTCGATCGCGTCGAGCACGGTCGCGCGCCGCGACATCGCGCCGGTGTGCCAGTGCTCGAGCAGGCGGCCCGTGATCAGCACAAACGGGTAATCGGCGTCGGGTCGCTCGTCGGCCGAGACCAGCGAGGTGGGCACGAGCCGCGCGCGACCGTCCGGCGTCGGGAAATGCTCGCCGAACACGACCGGCTCGCCGGGCGAGTTCTCGTCCGGACAGGGATAGGTGATCGCGCCCTCGTCCTGCAGGCGGCGCCAGGAGATCCCGGCGATCGAGGGCATCGACGCGCGCATCTCCTCGTAGACCTCGGCCGGCGTGGCCTGCTTCCACGGCAGCCCGAGACGGCGCCCGATCTCGCCGATGATCCACAGGTCCTGGCGCGCCTGACCGGGCGGCGCGATCGCGGCGCGCGCGAGCTGCACCAGCCGGTCGGTGTTGGTGAAGGTTCCCTCCTTCTCCGGAAACGCCGAGGCCGGAAGGATCACGTCGGCCAGCACCGCGGTCTCGGTCGGGAAGATCTCCTGCACGACCAGCCACTCGAGGCTGGCGAGCGCGTCGCGCGCGTGCGAGAGGTCCGGATCGGACATCGCCGGGTTCTCTCCCATGATGTACATGCCGCGGATCGTCCCGGCGGCGGCGGCGTGCACGATCTCGACCACGGTCAGCCCCGGCACGCGATCGAGTTTCACGCCCCAACGCGCCTCGAAACGCGTCGCCACCGACTCGTCGCCGACGCGCTGGTAGTCGGGCAGCATCATCGGGATCAGTCCCGCGTCCGACGCTCCCTGGACGTTGTTCTGCCCGCGCAGCGGATGCAGCCCGGTGCCCTGCCGGCCGATCTGGCCGGTGATCAGCGCGAGCGCGATCAGGCAGCGCGCGTTGTCGGTGCCGTGCACGTGCTGCGACACGCCCATGCCCCAGAAGATGATCGACGCGCGGCT
>JAHDXY010000276.1 GCA_023384005.1 Burkholderiaceae bacterium
TTCGGCCTGCGCGGCAAGATGGACAAGTGCACGTTCTGCGCCGGCGGTCCGGAGAAGGACGGCACCGCCGAGGAGTTCAAGAAGTACGGCCGCAACCGGCTCGCCGAGGGTAAGCTCCCGGCGTGCGCCGAAATGTGCTCGACCAAAGCGCTGCTGGGCGGCGACGGCGACGTCGTCGCCGACATCTACCGCAGCAGGGTGCTCACCCGGGGCAAGGGCGCCGAGGTCTGGGGATGGGGGACGGCCTACGGGCCAGGCAAGCAACCGGGTACCGGTCAACCCGCACAGCCGAAGAGGTGAACATGGCATTCGTACGCATCGCATCGGCGTCGCTGGTTGTCGCGCTCGCCACGTTCGCCGCGGGTTGCGGCGAGAAGCCGCAGGACGCGCCGCTGAAGTCCGGCAAGTACCAGGGCAAGCCCGACACCAGGCCCTGGGAGGGCGACAAGCTGACATACGAGTCGGGCAACTTCAAGCGCGGCGACAAGGCCGCGTGGGAGTCGGCGCTCAAGCAAAGGGCGCAGACGCAAAACGAGTCGGTACGCATCAAGTGAGCCGGGCAAAGGTCGCGCGCGATCGCGTGCGGCTGCGCCTGGACGGAGGAGCACAGGTGAAACGAACGATACGGGCGTTGCTCGTCGCCCTCGGGTTCAGCGCCGCGGTCGCGGTGTCGCAGAGCGCGCTCGCGCAGTCGGGCGGTCCGCAGTCCGCGAACATCTTCGACCCCGCCAGGGAGCAGGTCGAGCGTCAGGCCAGTCAACCGCTGAACAACGCTCCGGTCTGGCGCGCGGTCAACAGCGGCAGGGAGCATACGACCAACATTCCGGCGCGCGAGGCTGGTGTGCTCATCCAGAGCGAGGGCGAGCAGTGGCGTCAGTTGCGGCCATCGCTCTACTCTGCCGGGGGGGCGCTTCTCGCAGCGGTGATCGTCCTGCTGATCGCGTTCTATCTGATTCGCGGGCCGATCCGGGTCGAGGCGCCACTCACGGGCAGGATGATCGAACGGTTCTCGCCGGTCGAGCGGATCGCGCACTGGACCATGGCGATCTCGTTCGTCGTGCTCGGGCTCACCGGCTTGCTGCTCACCTTCGGGAAGTTCCTCGTCCTGCCGGTCGTCGGCTACACGCTGTTCGGCTGGCTCGCGAGTGTCGCGAAGAACCTGCACAACTTCGTCGCTCCGGTGTTTCTCGTTTCGATCCCGGTGTTCATCGTGATCTTCGTTCGCGACAACCTTCCAAAGGCCTATGATTTCAAGTGGCTGGCTGCTTTTGGCGGCTTGTTCGGCCGAGGCAGCCACCCTCCCTCGGGGCGCTTCAACGGTGGCGAGAAGCTCCTTTTCTGGGGGCTGGTGTGCCTGCTGTCGATCGTGCTGATCGTCAGCGGCCTCGTGATGCTGTTCCCGAACTTCGAGCAGACGCGCCAGCAGATGCAACTCGCCAACACCGTGCACCTGATCACCGCGATGCTCGGGATCGCGATGGCGCTCGGGCACATCTACCTGGGAACGATCGGGCAGGTCGGCGCGTACCAGGCGATGAGAGACGGACACGTCGACGAGACCTGGGCGAAGGAGCACCATCCGCTCTGGTACGACGATGTCAAGTCTGGTCGGGCGCGCGGCGCGACGAGTCCGGACCGTGCTTCCGGTTCGCCGGCTGCGGCGGGTGTGCCCGGGCATTCTGATTGAAGCTCCGAGTCAACGGATCAGGAGAGGCCATGATCGGCAAATCGATGGCATTGATACTGGCGGCATTCGTCACGGCCACGGCCGGCATCGCGATCGCGAAGCTGCCGCCACCTTCGGACGAGGCGAAGGCGAAAGTGGCGCAAGCGCAGGAGAAGGCAGCGGCTGCCGGCAAGGTTCAGGCCGAGCTGCTCGGAAAATGGCAGGATATCGCCGTGCAGAAGTACACGGCGAAGATGAAGGAGTCTGCCGCGGGCGCCAAACCGGCGGCCGCCAGCAAATGAAGCCGCACGACCGCCTGCTTCGCGCAGTTCGTCCGGCCGGCCGCTCGTTGCAACTGACGCTGATCGCCGGCGCGGCATTGCTGCTCGCGTCGTGCGCCAGCGGACCGCACTGGGGCATGGGACACGCGCCCGGATACGGCACTCGCGCTGCGGCGATGGTTCGCCTCGAGCCCAGGAGCGCGAGCGCGGTGAGCGGGCGCGTGTGGTTTACGCAGGGCACGCACCACACGATGGTGCACTTCGACGTCGCCGGCTTGCGCCCGGGGGTCGAGCACGGAATCCACATTCACGAGAAAGGCGATTGCAGTGCTGCCGACGCGACGAGCGCCGGCGGGCATTTCAACCCGGGCGGACATCCGCACGCCCATTGGCAAGCCGCGCAGCGCCACGCCGGTGATCTGCCCAATATGCGCGCCGACGCCAGCGGTGTCGCGCGCGGGGTCTTCGCGGTGGATAGGCTCGACCTCTCCAGCGAACCCTCCGGCATCCTCGGTCGCAGCGTGGTGGTCCACCGTGATCCGGACGACCATCGCTCGCAGCCAGCCGGGAATTCCGGTCCGCGCGTGGCCTGCGGAGTCATCGCAGCACGCTGACCCGCGGGCCGCCGCGCGGGCCGTTGCGTCCGCGCGGCCGAACCCCGAGGCGACGCGCGCCGGTGCCGGCGCGCGTCTTGCGCGGCGCGCCGCTCAGTCCGCGCGCGTTTCGACCTGCATCAACGCCGGTTCGCTCGCCACCGCGTTGCGCTTGCGGATCCGCGGCTGTCGCGCAGGGGCTGGCGCGGCTGGCGCCGCCTCGGTGATCAACCCGAGTTCGCCCTGGCGCGTCTCGACCCATTGCAGTCCCGCGCTCGCGACGATCGACTCCAGCTCTTCCTTCGCTGGCGGCTCTGCGACAGGTGCTTCGAGCGCTTGCGGCTCGGCGACAGGAGCCTCGATCGGGCGCGGCTCTGCGACTGGGGGCTCGGCCGCGGGCAGCCCGGCAGCGCGAGGCTCGACCGTGGCCGGTTCAGCCGACGCAGGGGCTGGCGGTGCGCGCGGCGGCGCGACGCTCGCCGGTGCCGGCGCGACGGGCGCCGCCGCGGCAGGTCCGGCCTGCGTTGCTGCCTGCTCCGGATCCGGGGTTTGCGTCACCTGCGCTGATTCGTCCACCTGCGCTGATTCGTCCACCTGCGCTGATTCGTCCACTGGTTCCGATTCCGCCACTGTCCGCCTCGCGCGCGGTGCGCGCGTCGGGGGCACCGATCGCGGGGGTGCGGCTGGTTCTGGCGACAACGCTGCGGCTGCATCGGTAGGTGCCTCGCCGCGGGCTTCAGCGCTTCGGGCAGACTGTGCAGACTGGACGTCCGCGGCGATCTCGTCGGCGACGCCAGCCGCGACGCTGGCGGGGAGGTCGGCCGCGGCTTCGGTGGCGACGGCGGCCGCGACTCGGGCGGGGACATCGGCCTCGAGTTCGGCGCGGACATCGTTCGCGACGTCGCTGACTGGCGCATCGCCACCTTCATCGTTCGCGGCGAGATCCGGCGCTTCGTTCGATTCGTCCGCGGTGGTGTCCGATCCGTCGGTCGTGTCGCCACGATCGCCGCGACCACGACGACCGCCGCGACGACGGCGCCGCGGGCGCCGGGCATCGCCACCCTGTTCGGCCGTCTGGCCCGCTGCCGGTTGCCCCAGTGTCGATTCATCCGCAGCGCCCGGCTCGGACGCGGTCTGGTCGGCGACCGGTGCGTCGCCTAGGGCCGCGACGGTGGCTGGCGCAGCCGATTCGCTGCTGCGCGCCTCGCCCGAGCGAGCGCCGCGCGAGCGACGCGGACGCGGTGCACGTGCACCCTCTGCGGAAAGCTCGGTGGTCTCCACCTCGGGCGCTGATTTCACCTCGGGCTGGCGTGAACCCGATCCATCCTCGGCTGCGCGCTCGTCGCGGCGCGGGCCGCGGCCTCGGCCGCGCGATTCGCGTGAATCACGCCCGGCCTCGTCGCCGCGTCGTCCGCGACCGCCACGACCCCGTTCGCGGCGCGAGTCGTCAGCCGCGCGCTTCGGTCCGGTGGCCGGCGTCTGATCGGCGCCGTTCGCCTTGCCGCTGGAAGTGCGTGCCGGGGCATCGGCGGGCAGCTTCGGCGAGGGGACGATCGTCTCGTTCGCAGCCGCCCGGCGGAACATCTTGAGGATGCGGCCAAACAGGCCATCGGGCGATGTGAGTGCCGGCATGCTGGCGGGAGCGTGGGGGGGTGTTGCGCTCGCCGCTGCCGGGGGCGCGCTGACCGGCGCGGGCTGGTCCGGGGTCACGCCCTTGACGACCGCTTCCTGGCGCGGCGCCTGGGTGGCGAGCTTCGCGTCGAGGTAGTTGGCCTCCTCGGTCGGGCCGTCGGCGATCGTGTAACTGGCGCGATAGGTATTGAGGCGCTCGTCATCGTGGCGCAGGCGTTCGAGGCGATAGTGCGGCGTCTCGATGTGCCGGTTCGGAATCAGGATGATCTCGATCTTCAGACGGGCTTCCATCTTCGCGATCTCGCCACGCTTCTCGTTGAGCAGGTAGGTCGCGACCTCGACCGGGACCTGAGCGTGCACGCTGGCAGTGCTCTCTTTCATTGCTTCTTCCTGCACGACGCGCAGGACGTGCAGCGCAGAGGACTCGATGTCGCGGATCACGCCCGTTCCGTTGCATCGCGGGCAGGTGATGTGCGTGCCTTCGTTGAGCGCCGGGCGCAGCCGCTGGCGCGACAACTCCATCAGCCCGAAGCGCGAGATCTTTCCGGTCTGGACTCGCGCGCGGTCGTAGTGCAGCGCGTCCTTGAGCCGCTGCTCGACTTCGCGCTGGTTCTTGTTGTTCTCCATGTCGATGAAATCGACCACGATCAGGCCGCCCAGGTCGCGCAGCCTCATCTGCCGCGCGGCCTCGTCTGCGGCTTCGAGGTTCGTGCGCAGCGCGGTCTCCTCGATGTCGCCGCCGCGCGTGGCACGCGCCGAGTTCACGTCGATCGCGACCAGCGCCTCGGTGTGGTCGACCACGATCGATCCGCCCGAAGGCAAGGGAACGATCCGCGAGTAGGCGGTCTCGATCTGGTGCTCGATCTGGAATCGCGAGAACAGCGGGATGTCGTCGCGATAGCGTTTCACGCGTTCGACATTGTCCGGCATCACGTGTGCCATGAACTGGCGCGCCTGCTCGCAAACGTCCTCGGTATCGATCAGGATCTCGCCGATGTCGGCGGTGAAGTAGTCGCGGATCGCACGGATCACCAGGCTCGACTCCTGGTAGATCAGGAACGAACCGTTGGCCGACCCCGCGGCGGAGTCGACAGCGCGCCACAACTGCAGCAGGTAGTTCAGGTCCCACTGCAGTTCTTCGGCGGTGCGCCCGATCCCGGCGGTGCGCGCGATGATGCTCATCCCTGGAGGGATCTCGAGCTGGTCCATCGCGTCGCGCAGTTCCTGCCGGTCCTCTCCCTCGATACGGCGCGACACGCCGCCGCCGCGCGGGTTGTTCGGCATCAGCACCAGGTAGCGCCCCGCGAGCGAGATGAAGGTCGTGAGCGCGGCTCCCTTGTTCCCGCGTTCCTCCTTCTCGACCTGAACGACCAGTTCCTGGCCCTCCGAGAGCGCGTCCTGGATGCGCGCGCGGCCGGCGTCGGTACCCTGCTTGAAGTAGGTCTTGGAGATCTCCTTGAACGGCAGGAAACCGTGGCGTTCCTCGCCGTAGTTGACGAAACACGCCTCGAGACTGGGCTCGACGCGCGTGATCACGCCCTTGTAGATGTTGCTCTTGCGGGATTCGTGTCCCGCGGATTCGATGTCGATGTCGATGAGTTTCTGTCCATCGACGATCGCGACCCGCAACTCTTCGGCGTGGGTCGCATTGAAAAGCATCCGCTTCATTCGTTCAGCTCCATTGCGCAGCGAAGGCACGGCCTGCACGAGCCGGCGAAACACGCCCGGGACGGGCGCACGGATGCGAGCGAACGCCGGTCAGCGATCGACCGGACGTGCTCTCGAGACGATCGCTCGATACAAAAGACGGCGCCGCGTCGACCCGGCAGCCGTGATTG
>JAHDXY010000277.1 GCA_023384005.1 Burkholderiaceae bacterium
GCATGGGCATCGATGCGACGGTGCCGTACGGCTACGAGAACGACTTTCACCGCCCGGTATACGGCGTCGATCTGGTCAAGCCGGAGGACTTCTTCGATGCGAAGGACATCGAGAAGATGAGATCGCGCATGCACGGGTGGGTCCTGTCACTGGCACGCACCGGCCGTTGAGCTAACCGCGAAGCCAAGGACAGCAAATGCTAGGCACTTATAGCGTGCTCGACGTCAGCAATCGTGTCGGCTGGTTGGCGGGCCGGTTGCTGGCAGATCTGGGGGCCGAGGTGACACGGATCGAGGCGCCGGGCGCGGCCATCGACTGTGCCGACTGGGAGGCCTACAACGTCAATAAGCGCGTGCTGCGGCTTGATCTCCAGACTCACGAAGGACGGTCGGCTTTCGATCGCCTGCTAGCGCATGCGGATGTCTTGATCGAATCCACGCAACCTGCCGATTCCCTGAGGCGGTATTTCGATGCGCAGCGCTTGAAGGACCTCAACCCGCGTCTGGTGCACGTGTCGGTCACTCCATTCGGATCCGACGGGCCGCGCGCCGACTGGCTGGCGTCCGATATCGAGCTCATGGCGGCAGGCGGTGCCATGTCCCTCGCGGGCGAGCCCAACGGCAAGCCGATGCGCGTAACCGTTCCACAGTCATACTGCTGGGCGGGGGCGCAGGCCGCGGTGGGCGCGCTGACGGCGCTTGTGCAGCGCACCGTGTCGGGCGTCGGCCAGCGCGTCGATGTTTCGGCACAGGCGGCCGTGATGCTGGCGTTGTCTCACGCGCCAGCGTTCTGGGATATCGAGGGGATCAATCCGACCCGTGCCGGCGCGTACATCACCGGTAGGTCGATCACGGGCGCACGCTACCGTGCCTTCTGGCCTTGCGCGGATGGATTCCTGAACTTCGTGCTTTATGGCGGACCCGCGGGGAAACGGACGAACAGGCAGCTCGTGGAGTGGATGCGCGAGCGCGGCGCCGCGCTCGGCGTGCTCGAGGAGCTCGACTGGCAGCGCTTCGATCCAAAAACCGCAACGCAGGACGAGATCGACGGGTTGGAGCGCCCGATCGCAGAGTTCTTCCGGCAAGTCACGAAACGTGAGTTCCTCGAGGAGGCGAGTCGCCGAGAGATGCTCGGCTATCCCGTGTCCACCGTGCAGGACATCTCCACCGATCCCCAGCTTGAGGCCCGGGGGGTGTGGCAGGATCTGCGGGGTCCTGACGGGAAATTGCAGCGCCACTGCGCAAGCGTGCATGTCGTGAATGGGAAGCGCGCACCCCTGCGGCATTATCCTGGTGAAGAGGTCAGCATCGCGGACCTGATGATGAAGTTCTTGTCGAAGGAAGTGCCCGGCGGGGCCCTCGTGCCCCCGAAGAAAAGGGCACTGGTATGAGCGCGATATCGCAGGCGCTATCCGAGGTGAAGGTCGTGGAGTTTGGCGCCTATGCCGCCGGACCGCACATCGGCAAGATGCTTGCGACATTCGGTGCAACGGTGGTCCACGTGGAATCACGTCAGCGTCCGGACGGGTTCCGCACCGAGTACCCACCTTTCAAGGACGGTCGGACGGGCGCTGACCGAAGTGGGTGTTTCGCGTACTTCAATGATTCGAAATACGCGGTTTGCCTGGATCTGAAGGAACCCGCTGGTGTCGAGTTGGCCCATCGTCTCGTCTCCTGGTCCGATGTCATGATCGAGAACATGCGGCCCGGAGTGATGTCCCGGCTCAATCTTGGCTACGAGGTGGCGCGGGAACTGAACTCGGGTGTGATCATGATTTCGAGCTGCAACATGGGTCAGACCGGACCCCGCGCGCACACGCCGGGCTTTGGCTCCCAACTGTCGGCGCTCGCCGGATTCTGCGGGCTGACAGGCGATCCGGATGGCCCGCCGATGCTGCTGTACGGCCCCTACATCGACTTCATTGCTTCGACCATCGGTGTCGCGGGAGTTCTTGCGGCACTTGATCGCAAGTACAGAACGGGTCAGGGCGCGTGGGTGGATCTGGCCCAGTATGAATCCGGTTTGATGTTCGTCGCCGGTGCACTGCTCGATTTTCATTCCCACGGCGTTGTCGCGCAGCGCGCCGGCAACGATGATCCCGATGCCGCCCCGCACAACGCGTATGCATGCCGCGATGACCAGTGGATCGCTCTGTCTTGCTGGTCGGACGAAGAGTTCGCGCGACTTGCGGTGGTGCTGGGCCAATCCGGGCTGGCGCAGTGCGCGCAATTTGCCACGGCTGAATCGCGCAAGGCGAATTCCGGGGCGCTTGACCGATTGATTTCGCAATGGTCGTCGAATCGGGATGCGAGCGAGGCGGCAGCTTTGCTTCAGAACGCTCGCGTCCATGCCTGTCCGGTGAATTCGATCGCCGATCTCTTTCAGGATCCACAGCTATTGCATCGGCATGTGTGGCGACGGCGGCGGCATGGCGCGATGGGCGACCTGGCTTGCTATTTCTCTGCCTTCGATCTGCCCGATATGCCGGGTGATGTCACGGGGGCTGCGCCCCTTCTCGGAGCAGACAACGAGTTGGTGTTTCAGGAGTTCCTCGGTCTGACTGCCGTGGAGTACGCGGACTACCGGAAACGGGGCGCGTTCGATTGACCCGATCGACGGCGAGTTGCCATGGCCTCGGCCTTTCTGGATCTTCCCCGGTGCGGCAGTCGGCATCGATCGGTCCCCCAATGAAGGGCGGCCGGAGACAGAGGCGGATTACCGATCTCCTTCCAAACAACAAGAGGTAGACAAGACATGAAGCTCACCAGCAGCTGCTTTCAGGACAATGGAGAAATCCCCGGCGAGTGCGCATTTGCCGTACCTGATCCGGACACTCATATCGCTCTGTCGAACAACGTCAATCCGGATCTCGAGTGGAGTGATCTGCCCGCTGGTACCGGCTCGCTGGTCCTCATCTGCCACGATCCCGACGTGCCTTCGGTGTTGGATGACCTGAATCAGGAAGGCAAGGTGGTGCAAGCTCGTGTTCCCCGCATCGACCTGTATCACTGGGTGCTGGTCGATCTTGATCCAGAACTGGGGCGCATTGAAAAGGGAGAGTTCTCAGACGCAATTGTCCCCCGTGGCAAGCCGGGGCCTGATGCGCGGCGTGGCACCCGCCAGGGGCTGAACGGCTACACGCAGTGGTTCGCCAACGACGAAAACATGGCAGGCAACTACTTCGGTTACGACGGCCCGTGCCCGCCGTGGAACGACGAGGTCGCGCACCGCTACATCTTCACGCTGTATGCCATCGATACGCCCAACTGCGCGGTGACCGGTGCATTTTCCGCTCCCGATGTGCTCGAGGCGATTCGGGGCCATGTACTCGATACGGCCGTGCTGACGGGTCGCTACACGCTCAATCCCGATGTTCGGATAAGTGAAGAATAGCGCCGGCGTTCCATTGGCATTGCTGGCGGCTGTCGTCGCATCGGTGGAGTGTCGAAGCGCTGTTCGTCCCTGCGGCGGGCGCAACGGCGAAGACCTGAAACCGGCGTCGTGCGCGAGACCGCAAGATCATTTTCTTGAGGCGACAAACCTTTCGGAGGAAGTATGGCGAAGTCCATTGAATGACCCAATGAGGCAGTCGCGACGGGCCACCTGGACGGCTCGCACACCATAGGCGACCGGTGATTGCAGGCAGTGGCGTTCCCACCTCTTGCAATACGATCAAATGCGCAGACGAGGAGGAGACACATCATGTTTGGACGAATCATTTCGGCCGTAGTACTGGCGTTGCTGGTTTCGGGAGCCAACGCACAAGCGTTGAATCTCAATCTCACGGGCGCGAGCCCGGCGGGTCTGTGGACCCTGATCGGTGTGGGGCTGGACCAGGCGGCCAAGAAAGGCGAGCCGGGCTCGACGATCACTTACCAGACGTCGGGTGGTGGGTTTGCCAATATCGCACTGGTCGATCGCGGCCAGGCGCAACTGGGCCTGGTGCATGACGCAGAGCTTAAGATCGCCCTCGCTGGCAATCGGCCGTTCAACGCACCGGTCACGAGCATCCGTGCGATCGGCTACATGTACAACTGGGCGCCGATGCACTTCTTCGTGACCAAGCGGGCTGCAGACCGATACGGCATTCGCAGCCTCGCCGACATCGCCGCGAAGCAGGCGCCGTTGAAGATTGCCGTAAATCGTCCAGGCAACATCACCGGCGATGTCGCGCTTGCGATGCTGAAGGAGGTCGGCGTCACGCCCGAGTTGCTCAAGCGATGGGGAGGTGACCTGGTCCTGGCAGGATCCGGAGATCAGGCGAGCCTGATTGTCGATGGCCGCATCGACGCGATCACGAACGGGATCTTCGTTCGCCACAGTTCGTTCATGCAGGTGGACAAAGCGCTCGATGTCGTCCTGCTCGCCGTCCCGAGGGACGCAATTGCAAGAGTGAACGAGCAATTCGGCACGCGGTCCTTCACGATCCCGAAGGCCTCGTACCAGCATCAGGCCGACGACGTCGATACGGTCGCTCTGGGGGCGCTGCTCGTCGCCAATCAGTCGATGGACGGGGACACCGTCTACCGCCTTGCGCGCGCCATGCTCGGCAATCTCGAGGAGATTCGCAAAGTGCACCCGGCGATGGGGGCACTGACGCCGCAGATTCTCACCAGCCAGACCGTCACGGCATTTCACCCCGGGGCTGAACGGGCGTTCAGAGAGGCCGGTCTGATTAAATGATCGCAAGACTATTCCTGACCGGACGAAGCAGAAGGTTCGAGGGAATATGGGGCGCCGCCGTTCTGGCGGCTGGCGCCTTGATCGCGTTGGCCGTCATATACGGCAACGTGATGGCGATCCCGGACCGGCTTCTGGTCGGGATCCTGTTCATATGCTCGATCTTCACGCTGCTTTTCCTGTGTGTGGGCGCCGTCCCCAACTCGCCCGCGGCCCCGACCCCGCTCGACTACCTGTTGTCCGCTTCGAGCCTGGTCGTCGGTGTCTACTTCATCGCGACAAGGGACGACATCAGCGCCAGGATTTCGCTCCTCACACCGTTCACGACGTCGCAGCTTGTCTTCGGCTCGGTGCTCATGCTGTTGACGCTGGAGGCGACGCGCCGAACCACTGGATGGGGGCTGACCCTGATTGTGCTCGGCTTCCTCGCCTACAACCTCTACGGTCACGTCCTTCCGCCACCATTCGGACACGCCCTGACCGACTACGGGCATTTGCTGGACGTCCTGGTGTTTACGACCGACGGTATTTTCGGCGTTCCGGTCCAGGTCGTCGCCAGCTACGTTTTCCTGTTCGTGATGTTCGGGACGCTGTTGTCCAATCTCGGCGGCGGGGAGTTCTTCTACGATCTCGCTTGCGCGCTTACGGGTCGGCAAGTGGGCGGTCCCGCCAAGATCGCGGTGATCTCTTCCGCCCTTTATGGAACGATCTCGGGTAGTCCGACGTCGGACGTCGCGACCACCGGTTCGATCACCATCCCGATAATGAAGCGGCTCGGCTACAGCCCTCGATTCGCCGCGGCAGTGGAGGTGGCCGCCTCGACCGGCGGAAGCGTGATGCCTCCGATCATGGGTTCGGCCGCCTTCATCCTGGCCGAGTACACCGCAATCCCGCTAAGGGAGGTGCTGATCGCGGCGCTTGTCCCGGCGCTTCTCTACTATACCGGCGTCTTTTCACAGGTACACCTGCGTGCGTTTCGCCTCAAGTTGCGCCCCGATGACGGTGCCCGCTTGCGGGCACGTGACGTGTTGATGCGCGACTGGCCATTGCTGATTCCGATCGCGATTCTGACTACGGCCTTGCTGCAGGGCTACTCTCCGACAATGGTCGCAGTGATCGGCAGTGCGAGTCTGGTCGTTACCTCGGCCGTCTTTCGGCCCCGGCAGACCTCGACTCGGGTGATCTTCAACGCCCTGGGTGAGACCACGCTGCGGATTATCGTCGTGACCGGGGCATGTGCGGCAGCCGGGTTGGTGATCGGCGGCCTGTCGGTCACCGGACTCGGCATGAAGGCGGCGA
>JAHDXY010000278.1 GCA_023384005.1 Burkholderiaceae bacterium
TCATCGACCGGCACCGCGGGATGTTCTCGCTGCTCGGCACCAGTACGGAGCAGGTCGAGCGCCTGCGTCGCGACCACGGCATCTACCTCGTCTCGGACGGTCGGATCAACGTTGCCGGACTGCGCGAAGACCAGATCGAGCGCTTCGTCGCCGCAGTCCTGGCCACCAGCGACCAGCAGTTCGCCGGGTCGTGACGCGCGCGCCGACAAGAGCACCACGCGCTGGTGGCGAAACGACGGGGCGGAACCCGCGATATTCGCTGCGATCGGCGTGTTCGATCCGCCGCAGCAGGCAGGCGGGAAGTCGCCGATATTGCGGCCGGCGGGCCGCGCGTTGTTCCGCGCGCACCGCCGCGCGCCGCGCTGCGGCAAGCAGACATGCGTCAAGGACCGCTATCGGCGCGAAGCGGACGTAGCGAGTTCGTACAGCGATTTCCGAGGCCGGCAAAACGCGCGCGTCGAGGAACCTGTTGGCGACCTACAGCGACCAGCACGACCCGATCCATCTTGCTTCAGGAATGACTACCCAGAGCAGGCGCCCATCGCACCAACCGGGATCGGGTGGGCGTCACGGTTCATGTCGAGAGCTCTTACAGTCGCGGGGCGTCCTGCCAGAAATTCGCGAGCGATGCCGTTGATTTGTATGAACATTTGCACCTCGGGCACGAATCGTGCATAGGCTCATTGGGGTGCCGTGGGCACAGAGGTTGTCCCGGCGCCAGCGCGATCAGCACGTGGGCTGACTTGTTGTTCGGACAGAGCTCCCGGGAACGAGGGGAGGAGAACATGAATGCGATTCGGAAACTGATTGCGTTTGTCGTGCTCGCGGTTGCCGCAACGGGGGCATCGGCGGCGCTATGCACTTTCAATACGGTGGGCGACCTGTGTAACCTCGAATGGGACGCGACCGCGGTACCGGCGCCTAGGACTATCATCTCCGGCCAGATTGGTACGGTCGGTGCCGCGGGAGCGAGTTTCGCGTGGTAATGGTACGAAGGGTTAGGAGGCAACGGGACGGAGACGGAGGCAGGAGGAGGCACTCCGACCGACCTATTACTCGCGACGATAGCGCAGGGCTTAAGCAATCTGGCCCCCGACGGAGTCGCATCGGTCTCGATTTCGATGACGGTCGCCGGCGACGAATCGCAGACACTCATCGATGTGCTCACTCTCCGCGTGAGCACGGATGGATCGGATGACGACGCAGTCCGAATTGTTCCGACAGTGTTTACCGCTGTCCCGGAGCCGGGCACAATCGGTTTATTGCTCGCAGGTGTTGGCGCCATCATCGGCCTCAGGCGTCGCACGTCGGCCTAGTATGGGGCCTGCCTGACCGAACTCGTGTTCGAGGGCCATTGTCATCAGTCGGCCCAGTACAGCTGCGAACCACCCGATCCAACGTCGCACGTATCTTCCGAGCCGTAACGCACACTCGTGGCCGGTGCGGCCCCGCTCATGAAGCTGGGTCAAGCGTGCGACGAAGTTGGTGATGGTCTTTTCGGCTACGGTCAGGCACCCGCCGGAGATGCCGGCGCCTATGTCCCGGTACAGGCCGCCACGCTCCACGGTGCGGTGGATCGCCTGCCCCACGAGCGTCCAGGCGTTGCTGCGCCGGAGTGCACGCATTGCTTGCGGCGTGGCGTCCCAGGCGCCCGCTCCGCCACCAACAAAGTCGATGAAGTATTGAAGACCGCCGCCTACGACCGCTTCGGCCGCGAGGATCCAGACTTCAGCTTGGAGCGCACCGACAAGGTGGCGGCGCTGAAGGCGGCCGCGGGGGCCTGAGGGTTCGGCGGCCGCGCCAGTCTCAGCCCGTGCCGTCGCCGCCCAGTAGCGCCCACAGCGGCACCGCCTCGATGCCGGCCGCCAGCCTGAAGCGCTTGTCGCCCGGGTAGACGACGTACAACGCGTCGAGCCGCAGGTCCTCGCCGGCGATCGACATCGAACGTGTCACTCGGGGCGAGTCGGCGCGCTTGAACTCCACGCCCACGCGCCGCTCGCCCTTGAACATCAACAGGTCGAGTTCGGCGCCCTGGTGCGTGGCCCAGAAGTACGCCTCGTCGGGCCGCGCCAGGCGCAGCACCTGCTCGAGCGCAAAACCCTCCCAGCTCGCGCCGCAGCGCGGATGCGCGAGCAGTTGCTCGAGCGTGCTCAAGTCGATCAGCGCATGCAGCAGGCCGCTGTCGCGGAAGTAGATCTTGGGCGACTTCACCTGCCGCTTGGCGAGGTTGGCGTGCCAAGGGGGCAACTGACGCACCATCATCGTCTGCGTCAGCGTGTCGAGGTAGCGCCGCACCGTGGGCTCGGAGACACCCAGCGAGCGCGCCGGGTCGGCGGCCGACCAGACTTGCCCGTGCACATGGGCCAGCATGCGCCAGAAGCGCAGCATGGCCGGCGGCGCGACGTTGATGCCGAACTGCGGCAGGTCGAGCTCGACATGGCTGGCGACGGCCTGGCGGCGCCACGCGAGGCTGTCTTCGTCCGAAGCCGCCAGGTACGAGCGCGGGAAGCCGCCGCGCAGCCACAGGCGTGGGGCGCTTCGTGCGGCGGCTTGTTCTGGCTTGCCGAAGTCGTTGGCGGCCACCTCGGCCAGGTCGAAGCCTGCTACCTCGATCGTCTCGGCGCGCCCGAGCAAGGATTCGCCGGCTTGCCGCAGCAGCGCCGGCGAGGCACTGCCCAGCAGCAGGAACTGGCCGGGCGCGTCGCTGCGGTCGATGAGCACGCGCAGTACCGGGAACAGTTCGGGGCGACGTTGCACCTCGTCGATGACCACCAGCCCGCGCAACTGCGCCAGCGTGGCCATGGGCTCGGCGAGCCGGCCGGCGTCAAGCGGGTTCTCGAGGTCGAAGTAGCGCGGCGAGCCCGGTGCCAGGAAGGCACGCGCAAGGGTGGTCTTGCCGGACTGCCGCGGGCCGACCAGCACCACGGCCCGGGCGCGTGCCAGGGCCGTTCGAACTGCGCCCTCGAGGCCGGCACGTTGCAGCATGGCGGCAGGTTATCAGATAAATCATGAAATTCCAACAATTTATGTTCGTTTTTCATGGATCACTATTGGGAACAAGGCTCGCGAGGCGCCGCAGGGTTTCCGGGTACCGGGGCACGCTGCGCCCCGCCGCCGTGCGGGCGCGAATCGACGATACCGGCCGCTTCGCGCGCAGCCACAGGCATCGACGATGAACCCCGAGAAGAAGTACCGGATCGAAACGCTTGCCGTGCACGCCGGGCACGGAGTGGGCGCGAGCACCGGAGCGGCCACCGAGCCGATCCACCTGTCCACCACCTTCGAGCGCGACGCCGACGGCGGCTACCCGCACGGCTACTCTATTCGCGCAACCACAACCCCAACCGCAACGGACTCGAGGCGGCGCGGTGATCGCGCGCGCCGAGGACGAGCATTTCGCCAACCTGCGCAACGCGCAGCTCTTCGGCGGCGGCGTGCCCTCGCCCTTCGATTGCTGGCTCGTGATGCGCAGCCTGCCCACGCTGCCGGTGCGCATGCGCGCGCACTGCGACAACGCGATGCGGGTCGCCACGTTCCTGCGTTCGCACCCGAAGGTGAGCGTCGTTCACTACCCGGGCCTAACCGACAGCCCCTACCACGCGCTCGCCGCGCGCCGGATGTCGGACTTCGGCGGCATGCTCTCGTTCGAGGTGAAGGGCGGCAAGGACGCGGCGATGAAGGTAACGGCGAAGGTGGAGATCTACACGCGCGCCACCAGCCTGGGCGGGGTCGAGAGACTGATCGAGCACCGCGCGTCGGCCGAAGGGCCGCAGAGCACGACGCCGCAGGGCCTGCTGCGGGTCTCGGTGGGGCTCGAACACGCCGACGCCCTGATCGACGACCTGGGCTCGGCGCTTGCGCGTGTCGAATGAGGCAAGTGCGTGGAGTGGTGAAGCTGCTTTCGCCGCGCGCAATGCGCCGCGCCGCGGTGCGTCGTTCGTGACCGGATCTGGGTGCCTCGGCCCGGAGGGTGAGGCGCCGCATCGGCGCAAGCCGCTTCCTCTCACCTCTCAGCCGCGCGCGGAATCCTCGAGCGCCATTTCGCTCACCAGCCAGTCGACGAAGTCGGTGGCCACGCGCCGGCCACGATTCCCGCGCGATAGAAGCACCGTCAGCGCGCCGCCCTCGACTTCAGCTGCCGGCCCGAGCGGCGCCACCAGCTCGCCGGCCACCAGATGCCGCGCGACCAGCGGCCAGCGGCCCAGCGCCACACCACTGCCTTCGAGTGCCGCCTGGATCACCTGGTCGTAGTGGGAAAAACGCAGGCGCGCCAACGGCGCCAACTGCGGCGCCTGCATCGCCTCCAGCCAGGGTGTCCAGTCCAGCCAGGGCGGCGTCATGTGGTCCGGCTCGAACTGGAGCCAGACGTGCGCGCTCAGATCCGCCGGCGTGGCCAGCGCAGCGCCCGGCGCTTGTATCAGCGCGGGCGCGCAGACCGGGAACACGCGCTCGACCGCCACTCGCACGCCCGGCCCCGGCGCGACGCCCGGCGCCGACCAGCGCACCGCGATGTCGACATGTTCACGCTCGAGGTCGATGACCTCGTTGCTGGCCGCGACCCGCAGGTCGATCTGCGGGTGGCTGCGCGCGAACTGTGGCAGTCGTGGCGCGAGCCAGAGCGACGCAAACGGGACGTTGCTGGTCACGGTCAGCTGCGCCGTCGGTGCCTCCACGCCGAGGCCGGCGGCGGCCAGGTCGATCGTCCGCAGCGCATCGGCAGCCGCTTGTTGCAGCGCCCTCCCTGCCTCCGTCAGTTCGAGCCCGTCAGGAAGGCGGCGGAAAAGCGGTTGGCCAAGCTGCGACTCCAGCGTCTTGACCGCGCGGCTGATGGCCGACTGCGTCAGGAAAACCTCGTTGGCCGCGCGCGTGAAGTTGAGGTGACGCGCCGCCGCCTCGAAGCTGCGGAGCAGTTCGAGCGAAAGGTGGGGGCGGTGGCTGTGCATACCCCTGGCCATTCCTTTGGCTCATGACCGGCAAGAGAAATCGTCGTTTGAAGGCCCGTGGCGTGTGGCGCAGACTGCCTTCGAACCCGATCGAACTGCACCATAACCGCGTACGCAGGGGTCGGCAACAGTGGAGATCGCCATGAACATCACCAGCCCACGGACCATCGTCGAACTTCCCCGCCGCGAACTGCTGGAACTCGCCGACGCTCGGGGTGGCCGGATCGTCTGCCTGCGCGGCACGGTCTGGGTGACCCGCCACGGCGATTTCGAGGACCATCTGCTAACGGCCGGCGAATCGGTCGCCATCGGCAAGGCGGGCAGCTCGCTGGTGCAGGGTCTCGAAGACGCGGCCATCGCCCTGGTGTCCACGCCCGAATCCCGCCCTCAGGGCCTGGTACGCCGCACCATCTCGAGGCTGACGGAGACAAGTCCTTCCGCCGGTGATCAGGCCGTCGGCAGGCCTTGCTTGGCCTGATCCGGGTGCGTACGCCAGGGTGACAACGATGTACTGGGTGCCAGGCAGAGGATGCGCGCCGCAAATCGGGGCGCCTGAACCGGACGGTCGCCAGCGCCCGCGCATGTCCGATCTCGGACATCGCCGGATGTCCGCTTGTGAGGCCGAGGCTTGGACGGGGGATCGTGGCAGGCTCCGCAATCCCGGCGACGACCTGTACGCGCCGAGACCGCCCCTACGGCGACAACCGCGTTCGCGTCCAGGCGCCCTCGACCAACGTGTAGGCCGGCCGGTCGTGAAGCCGCGAGCGCCGCCGTGTCCGAGATCGGCACGCTCCGTACCTTCGATAGAACCTCGCAAACGACAAGCCCCGTAGTAGCGGGGTCGGTGCGAAGTCCGCGCGAGTTACTGCTTGCGCCAACGCGATGCTGCGAAACCGGCGAGGCCGAGAAGGGCAATGGGGTCCGGCTCGGGGCTGTGTACTCCGCACTGTTCCTCGTCTTCTGCTGCTGCAGATCTACTGAGTTTTACGAAAATGTATGACAACCGATTCGCTATGATGTGCGTTGATC
>JAHDXY010000279.1 GCA_023384005.1 Burkholderiaceae bacterium
TGAACACCGACTTGCCGCGCAGCAGCGGCACCTTCTTCACCTCGCGATCGGCCACGCCGACAAAGCTGGCGGCAGTGTCGAGAATGCGGTGGATCATCTCGCGCGACATGCCCTCGATCGAGAGCAGGTGCTGCAGTTGGCCGTCGGACCTGAGCTGCGGGTGCTGCATCGACCTTACTCGATCCTCAGTGCGAAGCCGTGGCCGGGACTGCGCGAGAGAACGAAACTTCTTTCGCTCGGCAGCGGATAGGCCTGTCCACAGTAGCGCGCCTCGATCGGCAACTCGCGCCCGCCGCGATCGAGCAGCACCGCGAGTTCCACGCGCCTGGGTCGGCCATAGTCGAACAGTTCGTTGAGCGCCGCGCGCACCGTGCGTCCGGTGTACAGGATGTCGTCGACCAGCACGATGTCGGCGCCGGCGATCTCGAAGGGAAGCGCGGTGGACTTCATTTCGGCGGGCAGCCCGCGCCTGCCGTAGTCGTCGCGATGAAAAGCCGAAGAAAGCGACCCGATCGGCGTTTGCAGCCCCAGGTCGCGGTGCAGCCGCTCGGCGATCCAGGCGCCGCCGCTGTGGATGCCGATGATGTGCACGATGCGCCCCGGTTCGCGCGCGAGCCCCTGGCGCAGCGAATCGCGCAGCCGCGCGTAGGCGGCCTCGGCATCAAGCGCTGGTGCGTTCATCGAGATATTGTCGCAGGATTATTGCCGCAGCCCGCGCGTCGAGCGTAGCGCCCGGCCCTCGACCCGCAGCCTGCGCCGCCGCCGCGACCGTGCTGTAGCGCTCGTCGACCAGCTCGACCGGCAGCGCGAATCGGCCGGCGAGCTGGCGCGCGAACCGCTCGCAACGCGCGGTGCTCTCGTGGCGGGCGCCGTCGGGGTGCAGCGGGCGACCGACCACGAGACGCTGCGGCTGCCACTCGCGGATTAGCGCGGCGACGCGCTCCATCCGGCGCTCGTTCGACGGCTCGCAGATCTGCGCCAGCGCCCGGGCGGTGCCGGTCAGGGTGTTGCCGATCGCCACACCCGTGCGGCGCGCGCCGAAATCGAAGGCGAGCAGGGTCTCGTCGCCGGGCTGCGCCCCGCTCACGCGTGCCCGACCGAGCTCGAGAGAAACGCCGGGTCGATTCCGATCAGGCCGAAGGCGCGCGACAGCCGGTCCTCGGCGGGCGTATCGAAGATCAGCCCGGCGTCGGCCGGAATCGTGAGCCACGCGTTCCTGGCGATCTCGTCCTCGAGTTGTCCGGGCCCCCAGCCGGCGCAGCCGAGCGTGACCAGGATCTGCTGCGGTCCGTGACCCTCGGCCACCGCCTCGAGCACGTCCTTCGACGAGGTGAGTCCGACGCTCTCGCCGACCGCGACCGTGGACCCCCATGCGCCGACCGGGCGATGGAGCACGAACCCGCGGTCGGTCTGCACCGGGCCGCCGAAGAACACCGAAGACGCGGACAACTCGCCCTGCGCGAGCTTGAGGTCGATCCGATCGAACAGCGTGGCGAGGTCGAGTTCGATCGGGCGATTGATCACCAGCCCAAGCGCCCCGTTGTCGTTGTGCTCGGCGATCAGCACCACGCTGCCGTCGAAGTTCGGATCGAGCATCCCGGGCATCGCGACGAGAAAGTGATTGCTCAGGTCGTAGGTCCTGGGCCGATCGCCTTCGCTGTCGCGCTCCGGCGCCCCTTGTTCGCGCTGCCTGGCCGGTTTCGGTGTCATCGGGTACGCGGCGGGTGAGAATGAGTGTGCCGCATTGCCGGACATTGTAAAGAGCACGGGCCGGCGACACAATCGAAGGCGAAACCGACATCGAACGCGACGCCGAAAGCGGCGATCCGCTCGACGCCGCGGCCGGACTCGTGCTCGGGAAGGACTACCCGGCGCCGATCGTCGACCACGCGAAGGCACGCGAGGCGACGCTCGCGCGCTACGCGGTCGTCAGCGGATGACCGTGGCAGCCAGGCGCGCCCGTGCGTCGCGCGGTCGGCTTTCCGCGCCGGCTCAATAGATGATCACCGACGACGGACACGGCGAGAACGTGGTGTTCCCGTTGAACAGGAACTCGTAGCCCGGTACGGACTCGACCAGCGGGGGCGTGCTCTCGCTGAACCACGGCATCGTCGACAACCTGGACTCGTGCACGTCCAGCGCGAGCCAGAAGGTCGGGTAGAGATAGATGATCGGAACGCTCTGCGTGCAGCCGACGTTCGCCGGGGCAGGACTGCCCTGGCTCAGTTCTTCGAGCATAGCCATCGTTTCGTTGCGGATCCAGTTTTGCGGCGCGATCAGTTCAGGGTACGAGAACCGATAGAAGACCCGACGGTAGTCGGCGCGCCCGTTGAGCGGACAACCCGAGGGCCACTGGGTGCCTGGAGTGACCCACGCGACCGGGCAACACAAGGGTCCGTAGCCGTTGACGTAGGTGCGCACCGCGTTCGGACCGGTGCACGCGTTCGGCGGCAACACGGTCTGCGACAGCGAGGGGCTCGCGTAGGTGCTGGCCGCCGTGTACAGTCCGCTCGCCAGCGTGTCCGCGAGCATCAGATTGGAGGGCATGCCGAACGAACTCAGCTCGTCGCTGCGCGTGGTGTAGGTGCGCTGTTCCTTCGGACCGATCGACTTCCCGTCGACGCGCGAATCGAGTCTTCCGTCGGAGAGGTCGGCGGCGTACTGCCTGCTGAACTCGATTCCCGGGCCCTGCAGCGACCCGCCCAGCGACCCCGACTGTCGCAGCTGGTCGTTGAAGGCCCGCGCGCCGTATACGGCGGCGTTCATCTGCATCGCGTAGCGCCCGGACTTGTTGTTGGGCAGCGAACCCGACGGCGTGCTCGCGGTGACCGGGTGGGGCAACTGCGTGATGCTCGTCGTCACCGCCGCCGACGCCGGCATGCTCGAATTGAAAGTCGTGCGTACGAACTCGTTGGCCGGCGTGTACAGACCGTTGGACAGGATGAACTCGACCTTCTGCGGTTCGGTCGACCCGGGCGAGCGGTACAGCGTTCGCGCGTACTGGTACGCAGCCTCGGTAAGAGGCGTCACGCCCACTCCGCGATCGAGCTTGTCGACCAGCGCGTTCAGTTCCGTGCCCTCCGGGAACGGCACGTCGACGCCGAGCGACTCGTCGAAGTAGGTCGCGCCTTCGCGCCCGACGAAGCGCACCCAGGCCGGGCCATCGTAGGAGCCGCGCTTGAAGCGCACCAGCCCGTTGACCGGATCGCTGAGCGCGCGCCCGAGGAAGACGAGCCGACCGCCGCGCGAGGCGTCGATGCCCCAGAACTCGACCATCGCGTTCCTGACCGCTCCCAGGCCGACGCCCGCGTCGCCGCCGCCGTCGGCACCCGGACCGCCGTCGTCGCCGCCGACGAACTCCTCGGACGTCCTGGAGTTGAAGCCGACGTTGAACTCGCACCAGTGCTCGAGCTCGTTTAGCACCTCGTTCTCGGCGCAGGTACACACGTTGTTCGCGCTCAACGTTCCGTTGAAGCACGGCTTCTTCCACTCGCAGCCGCGCCCCGGGACGAAGATCTGACCGTTCTCGCAAGCCGTCGGCGCGCAGCGATCGTTGACCGGATCGTCGACGGTGCCGGCCGGGCACTGGCAGGTATTGCTCGCCGCGATCAGGGTTCCACCGGTGCAGGCGCGCTTCTTCTGGCAGCCGGCTCCCGGGACGAAGACGTCGCTCGCCAGCGGGCACAGCGAGGTGCAGGCCTTGAGCGCGTCGCTCCAGTACTGCCCGGCGGGGCAGGTCGGTTGACCGACCTGCGGCGGGTAGGAGTAGAACGCGACCCCTTCGCTGTTCCAGCCCTCGATGAAGTCGAGCCGGTCGCGCTCCTGCACCGACACGGTGTAGAAATACTCGCCGGTGCGCGAGAGCCTGTACACCGGGACGGTGCCCGGCAGGCGGCCGATCGCGACGTGAAAGGCAACGCCGTCGTAGCGCAACTCGGGTCGCGAGCTGCGCGTCCGGTCGCGCTCGATCCGGTCGGCGGTGAAGAACTCGGCCTGCGTTTGTCGGTTGGTGAAGCGATAGAGCGGGATTGCCGCCTGGCCGCAGACGATCTGGCGGAAAATCTCGCCGTCGAGCGTCGCACCGGACCCGCCAGCGAGCAGCGCAGCCTTGGTCGCCTCGTCGGCCACCATCAGCGGCCCGCCCGCAGCGCGGCGGAAACGGTAGACCGGGGCGGTCGGACTTGTGCACTGCGCCGGGTCGACGACCGCGAACGCGTCCTTGTCGAGCACGGCCGAATCGCCCGCGCCGACGCCCGGTACCCGGCCGTCTCCGCAGGATGCGAGCATCCCGAACAGCCAGACAAGGAGTAGTTTCCTCAGCATCTTCCGATTCTCGATGCGCGCGCGTGTTTCGCACCGCTTCGAATGGGAGCAATACCCGAGTTTTGGCGGCGGATCAATCCCCCGGGGGCGCGGCGCGGCGCCCGCCCCGGGCGCAGATGCGATTCTCCGGTTGATCTGCGCCCGTGTCAGCCGGTATCGTCTGTCACGGGACGACAAGGACCTGGCGCTCGCGCCCGGGACAACCGACGATGGCGATCTTCACCCCTTTCGACTCTTCGGCGCAGTCCGGCGACGCGCTGGCGTCGGCGCTGCTCGGCAACAATTCGGTCACGATCCTGCCCGGGACGACGCGCGTCTCGTCGGGCAGGGGATTCGACCCCGACCCGCAGGGCGGCGTCGCGAAGTCCTTCGCGTCGTCGATCGCCTACTACGACGGCAGCGTCGCCGCGCTCGGGATTGGCGCCGGCGTGCACCTCAGTTCGGGCAACGCCAGCGCCTATGCGCCCTCCGCCGGCGCGACCGCGCTGCACGCCTCGACGGTTCTCGACAGCGCCGTGGCGACGCAGGACGTGGTCTCGTCGGCCGCGTTCCACCTGGGTTTCCCCGTGGAGCTTCGCGACGCGACGGTGCTCGAGTTCCAGTTCAACGTCGGCAACCCGACTCTGGGCGCGATCAGCTTCGATCTGGTGTTCGCGACCCACGAGTCGGCATCCTGGGACCGGCGCGAGTTCTCCGACTTCGCCGCCGTGTTCGTCAATGGAACGAACTACGGCGTGACCGGCGCGCACAACGACCGCCCGATGAGCGCGCTGTCGTTCGCGGCCGCCAACGGCGGCAACGACATCGTCGACCCGGTCGCGCCGGCGGTGCCCGGTCTGAGCTACGGCCTCGCAAGCGGCAGGTTCAGCGTGTCGGCGCCGGTGACTCCGGGCGCGAACACGATGAAGATCGTCATCGCCGACACCGGCGACGCGCTGGGCGACTCGGGCCTGTTCATCGCGAACCTGCGCGCGCTCGCTGTCGCCGGTCCCGCGCCGGCCGGTCCCGGAATCGCAGCACTCGGGCCGGTCGCCGGCGCGATCGCCAACGCGACGACGATCGGCGGCACCGCGGGCGACGACCTGCTGATCGGTTCGGACAAGGTCGTGTCCGAATCGCTTGTCGGCCTGGGCGGTGACGACACGATCGCGGGCGGGCCGGGCAACGACACGCTGTTCGGTGGCGACGGCGCCGACACGCTGGACTACCCCACGACGCTCGCGCCGCTGCCAGCGGTCTTCGAGACCGCGTCGGCCAGCGCGCACGCCGGGCTCGACCTGCTGATCGGAGGGCCCGGCGACGACATCTACTTCGTCCAGCCCGGCGATCGGATCGTCGAGCTTCCTGGCGAGGGCGAGGACTGGGTCGTGTCGCTCGGGCGGTTCTCGCTGATCGACCAGCCGAGCCTGGAGAACGTCTATCTGGTGAACACCCACTCCGGCGGCACACAGCTGGTGTCGCCGCTGGGCGCCACTGGAAACAGCGCGGCGAACTACCTGGTGGGCAGCGAAGGCGCCAACTACCTGGTCGGC
>JAHDXY010000280.1 GCA_023384005.1 Burkholderiaceae bacterium
TTCACGACCGCGATGGCGCTGGAGGCGCGAAAGGTCACGCCGCAGACCGTGATCCAGACAGCGCCGGGCCGCCTGACGATCGGCGCGCACACGATCAGCGACGTCAAGGCGCACGACGCGCTCACCGTCGAGCAGGTGCTGCAGAAGTCGTCCAACGTCGGCACCGTGAAGATGGCGCTGGCGCTCTCGCCGCAGCAGATGTGGGAGCTGTACACGGCGGTCGGCTTCGGACAGGCACCCGAGATCGGATTTCCCGGCGCCGTCGCGGGGCGCCTGCGCCCGTACCGCAGCTGGCGCACGATCGAGCAGGCGACGATGTCCTACGGACACGGCATCTCGGTCTCGCTGCTGCAGCTCGCCCGCGCCTACACCGTTTTCGCGCGCGACGGCGACATCCCCGCGCTCACCTTGCTGCGCCAGGACCAGGCTGCCGGCGGAGTGCGAACGATTCGCGCCGAGACCGCGGTCGCGGTGCGCAGGATGCTCGAGATGGCGGCGGGCCCAGGCGGCACCGCTCCCAAGGCGCAGGTCGCCGGCTACAGCGTCGCCGGCAAGACCGGCACCGCGCACAAGCTCGACGGCGGGCGATACGTGAACAAGTACGTCTCGTCCTTCGTCGGCTTCGCGCCTGCGTCCGACCCGCGGATCGTGGTCGCGGTGATGATCGACGAGCCTTCGGCCGGAAAGCACTACGGCGGCGAAGTCGCCGCACCGGTGTTCTCGCGGCTCGCTGGCGACGCGCTGCGCGCGCTGCGCGTTGCGCCCGACTTGCCGCTCGACGGCGCGGTGCTCGGCGCCGAGTCGGTACGCGGGGGGGCGCAGTGATGCCCGAAGCGATCCCGCTCGAGACGATGGCAGCCGACGTGCCTGCGCCGGTCGTGGCCGAGGCGGCGCGCTGGTTGCGCGAGCTCCTGCCCGCGGGCGGCGAGTTGCGCTGCGATAGCCGCGCGGTGCGCGCGGGCGACGCGTTCTTCGCCTTTCCCGGGCGCCGCGACGACGGCAGGCGCCACGTCGCCGATGCGCTGGCGCGCGGCGCGGTAGCGATCGTGTACGAGAGCGACGGCGCGACGCAGCTCGACAGCGACGGTTTGCCGGCGCACGCGATCACCGGTCTGCGTGAACTCGCAGGTCACATCGCCAGCGAGTTCCACGGCCGGCCCAGCGAGCGGCTGCGCCTGGTGGCGGTGACCGGCACCAACGGCAAGACGACCACCACCCAGTGGATCGCCAGCGGGCTGCACATGATGGGCCGCCGCGCAGCCGTGGTCGGCACGCTCGGAAGCGGCGTCGTGGGCTCGCTCGCGCACACCGGATTGACCACGCCCGACGCGCTCGGACTGCAGTCGTTGCTGGCGGGCTTCGCCGATGGCGGCGTCGAGTTCGTCGCCGCCGAGGCCTCGTCGATAGGCATCGACCAGGGCCGGATCAACGGCGCGCTGGTCGAGGTCGCCGCATTCACGAACCTGACCCGCGACCACCTCGACTACCACGAGACGATGCAGGCCTATGCCAGCGCCAAGGCGCGGCTGTTCGCCTGGCCCGGCGTTCGCACCATCGTCGTCAACGGAGACGACCCCTACGCGACGCTGATGTCGGCCGCGGCGCTCGGCGCGGGCCGCCATCCGAGGTGCATCGGCTTCGGTCTCTCGCCGGGGCAGCACGGGCTGAAGTGCGACGCGGCGCTCATCGCCGAACGCGTCTACGACGCCGGCCACGGCATCGTCACGACGATCGGCGGGGACTTCGGCCGCGCCGAGCTGCGCTTGCCGATGCTCGGCGGTTTCGCCGTGTCCAATGCGCTGGCGGTCGCGGCCAGCTGGCTCGCGCTGGGAGTGCCCTTCGAAAAGGTCGTCGAGTCGCTGCAGCGGCTCGCGCCCGTTCCCGGGCGCATGGAAGCGCTCGATCATCCGGGCGCCCCGGCGGTCGTGATCGACTACGCGCATTCGCCCGACGCGCTGTCCTCGGTACTGGCCGCGTTGCGCCCGGTCGCGTCGCGTCGTGGTGGCTTGCTGTGGTGCGTGTTCGGCGCCGGCGGCGAGCGCGACGCGGGCAAACGTCCGCTGATGGGCATGGCTGTCGAGCGCGGCGCCGACCGCCTGGTGATCACCAGCGACAACCCGCGCGGCGAGTCGCCGTTCCGGATCGTGTCGGACATCCGCGCCGGCCTGTCGCGCGAGCCGGAACTCACCGAGCAGGACCGCGCCGCGGCGATCCGCGCGGCGATCGGGCGCGCGGCCACCGAGGACGTCGTGCTGATCGCGGGCAAGGGGCACGAGACGACGCAGGAGATCGCCGGCGAGCTGCTGCCGTTCTCGGATCGCGAGCACGCGCGCGCGGCGCTGGCTGCGCGGCCGCGCGTGCCGGCGCCCGCTGGCGCGGGCACGCCGGGCGGGAGCGCGAGTGTTTAGCCTGCGCGAGGCCTTCGGCTGGCTCGGCGCGGGGCGGCTGCTGGGCGACGGCGCCGCGCTTGTGAGCGAGGTGTGCACCGACACCCGCGGCCTCACGCCGGAGTGCCTGTTCGTCGCGCTTCGCGGTGAACGCTTCGACGCGCACGACTTCGTCGCCGGCGCGATCGACGCGGGAGCGAGCGCGGTGTTGGTGGAGCGCTGGACGCCGGCGATTCGGGTACCGGCGATCATCGTGCCGGACGCGCGTCGCGCGCTCGGCGAGATCGCCGCGGGCTGGCGCACGCGCTTCGAGCTGCCGGTGATCGCGGTGACCGGTTCGAACGGGAAGACGACGGTCAAGGAGATGATCTCGTCGATTCTCGCCGCTCGCTTCGGCGAGGCCTGCAGGCTCGCGACCGCCGGCAATCTGAACAACGACATCGGCGTGCCGCTGTCGGTGCTGCGGCTGCGCGCGACGCACCGTGCGGCGGTGTTCGAACTGGGAATGAACCGCCCGGGAGAGATCGCCGCGCTCGCCGCGATCGCGCGGCCCACCGTAGCGCTGGTGAACAACGCGCAGCGGGAGCATCAGGAGTTCCTCGGTTCGGTCGAGGCGACGGCGCGCGAGAACGGCGAGGCGATCCTCGCGCTCGGCCCGGAGGGAGTCGCGGTGTTTCCCGGCGACGACCCGCACACCGGGTTGTGGCGAAGGCTCTCTGGCGCGCGTGGGCGCGTCGAATTCGGACTCGACCCGCGTTTCGCCGTAAACGCCGCGCCGGATTCGCAGCCCGAGCGATTCGAGCTCTTCGTGGCCGGCGCGCGCGCCAGCGTGCGCCTCGCGATCGCCGGCGCGCACAACGTGCGCAACGCGCTCGCCGCGGCCGCCTGCGCGCACGCCGCCGGGACCGGAATCGACGCGATCGCCAGCGGCTTCGAAGGCTTTCGTCCGGTGCGCGGCCGGCTCGCGCAGCTGAGCTGCTCGAGCGGCGCCGCGCTGATCGACGACAGCTACAACGCGAATCCCGATTCGGTGCTCGCGGCGATCGACGCGCTCGCCGCGCGCGCCGCGCCGCGGATCCTGGTCCTCGGCGACATGGGCGAGGTCGGCGCGCGGGGACCCGAATACCACCGCGAGGTGGGCGAGTACGCGGCGCAGCGCGGAATCGACCACCTGCTGCTGCTCGGCGAGGCGAGCCGCGAGACGGCGCGCGCGTTCGGCGCGCGGGCCGAACACTTCGAAGACGTCGAGCCGTTGTCGGCGCGCGCGCTGGAGCTGGCGCAACCCCCGGCGACCGTTCTGGTGAAGGGGTCGCGCTTCATGCGCATGGAGCGCGTGGTCGGCGCGCTGGTGCGGCGCGCCGAATCGTCGGTGGGCGCGCACTGATGCTGCTCGAGCTCTCCCAGTGGCTGGCGCGGGACATCCGCGGCTTCTCGGTGTTCAACTACATTACGTTGCGCGCCGTGCTCGCGACGCTCACCGCGCTCGCGATCGGGCTGATGTTCGGCCCGGCCGTGATCCGCAGGCTCGCCGAGCTCAAGATCGGGCAGGCGGTTCGCCAGGACGGTCCGCAGACGCACCTGATCAAGTCCGGCACGCCGACGATGGGCGGAGCACTGATCCTGATCGCGATCGCCGCCGCGACGCTGCTGTGGGCCGACCTGTCGAACCGCTTCGTGTGGGTCGTGCTGATCGTCACGCTCGGCTTCGGCTGGATCGGGTGGGTCGACGACTACCGAAAGGTGGTCAACAAGGATCCGCAGGGCATGCGGGCGCGCGAGAAGTACCTCTGGCAATCGCTGATCGGACTGGCCGCGGCGGTCTACCTGGCGTTCGCCGTCCCCGGCGTGTCGAACGCCGAGGCGCTGAGCCTGTTCGTGCGCTGGGTCACGAGCGGGTTCGCGATGGACCTGCCGCCGAAGGCGGACCTGATCGTGCCGTTCTTCAAGAACGTCGCCTACCCGCTGGGCGTGTTCGGTTTCATCGGCCTGACCTACTTCGTGATCGTAGGCACCAGCAACGCGGTCAACCTCACCGACGGCGCGGACGGGCTCGCGGTGCTGCCAGCGGTTCTGGTGGGTGCCGCGCTCGGGATCTTCGCCTACGTGACCGGCAACTCGGTGTTCTCCCGCTACCTGCTGATCCCGTACATCCCCGGCGCCGGCGAACTGGTCGTGATCTGCGGCGCGATCGCCGGCGCAGGGCTGGCGTTTCTCTGGTTCAACGCCTATCCGGCGCAGGTCTTCATGGGCGACGTGGGTGCGCTCGCGCTGGGCGGCGCGCTCGGGACGATCGCGGTGATCGTGCGGCAGGAGATCGTGCTGTTCGTAATGGGAGGGGTGTTCGTCGCCGAGACGATCTCGGTGATGCTGCAGGTCGGCTACTACAAATACACCAGGCGTCGCTTCGGCGAGGGGCGGCGCATCTTCAGGATGGCGCCGCTGCACCACCATTTCGAGGTCGGCGGCGTAAAGGAGAGCCAGCTCGTCGTGCGCTTCTGGATCGTGACGATGATGCTGGTGCTGTTCGGTTTGTCGAGCCTCAAGCTCAGATGAGCGCGCGCGAACAGCGAAACGACCGCCGCCGCGCCGCGCCGCCAGGCGCGACGCCCGACGACGCGCAGCTGCAGCTGTTCGACCTTGCCGGGCGCGCCGCCCTGGTGGTCGGGCTGGGCGAGTCGGGACTCGCGATGGCGCGCTGGGCGGCCTTGCGCGGCGCGCGCGTGCGCGCGGTCGACTCGCGCACCGAGCCTCCGGGGCTGAAGGCGCTGCGCGCCGAGCTCGCCTCGGCCGAGTTCACCGCGACTGCGCTCGGCGCTGTCTCGCTCGCCGGAGTCGCCGTCGTGCTGGGGCGCCCGGGACTGTCGCCGCACACCGGCGCCGCGGCGGCGCTGTACCGCGCGGCGATCGAAGCGGGCATCCCGGTGCTCGGTGAGATCGAGCTCTTCGCGCAGGCGCTGGCAGCGCTCGGCGAGTCGCGTCCGAAACTGGTTGCGATCACCGGCACCAACGGCAAGACCACCACGACGCGGATGGTCGCGCGGCTTTGCGAGCAGGCTGGAATCAGCGCCCGTGTCGCGGGCAACATCGCGCCGGCTGCGCTCGATGCGCTGCGCGAGGCGATCGCCGCGAACAACATGCCCGAGGTATGGGTGCTCGAGGTCTCGAGCTTTCAGCTCGCGCTCGCCGAGAGCCTGGCCCCCGATGCCGCGGCGGTTCTCAACCTGTCCGAAGACCACCTCGACTGGCACGGCTCGATGGCCGGTTACGTCGACGCGAAGCAGAGGATCTACCGCGCGGCGGCAGTGTGCGTGTTCAATCGCGACGACCCGGCGACCCGGCCGCGGCGCGCGCGCGCCGCGATGAGTTTCGGCCGCTCCGCGCCGGGTGCGCCCGGAGAGTTCGGTTTCGTGTTC
>JAHDXY010000281.1 GCA_023384005.1 Burkholderiaceae bacterium
GGGCTCGCGCAGCCTCTCCCGACCGGGCCAGCGCAGCTTCGCTCGACCGGACCCACGCCTCGCGAACCGGGCGAACACGCACAGCGCCTCGCAGACCTCGGCGCAGCCGCCGCGCAGTGCGGCGTCGAACTCGACCCGGCCACCTGCGAGCGCCTGCTCTCCTTCCTGGCGATGCTGGAAAAGTGGAATGCGGTCTACAACCTGAGCGCGATCCGCGACCCCGAGCAGATGCTCGTCCAGCACCTGCTCGACAGCCTCGCGATCGTCGCGCCGCTGCGCGAGCGCGGGTTGCTCGCCGCGGGCAGCCGCGTGCTCGACGTCGGCTCCGGCGCCGGGCTTCCGGGGGTCGTCCTCGCGCTGGTCGACCCGGGCGTCGTCGTGCATTGCGTAGACGCGGTGGCGAAGAAGGCGGCGTTCGTGACGCAGGTCGCGGGCGAACTCGCGATCGCGAACCTGCACGCGCACCACGCGCGCGTCGAGTCCCTGCGATGCGGCGCGAACGAGCCGATCCCGCCCGCGACGCTGATCGTGAGCCGCGCCTTCGCTTCGCTCGCCGATTTCGTCGCGCTCAGCGCGCACCTGCTCGCTGAGGGTGGAAGCTGGGCCGCGATGAAGGGACGAATGCCGCACGACGAGATCGCGGCACTGCCGGCGGAGGTGGCGCTTGCCGCAGCGATTACACTTCGTGTTCCGCGCCTCGACGCACAGCGCCACCTGCTGATCATGCAGCCGCGCTGACGCGGCGTCGCGCGGCCCGTCGAACAAGACCCCGAACCGATCACATCGCGAGTCCCGATGGCCCGCATCTTCGTCGTGGCGAACCAGAAAGGTGGAGTGGGCAAGACCACGACCACCGTGAACCTCGCGGCCTCGCTCGCGCGGCTGGGCCAGCGCGTGCTTCTCGTCGATCTCGACCCGCAGGGCAACGCGACGATGGGAAGCGGCGTCGAGAAGCGCGGGCTCGAGCGCTCGGTCTATCACGTGCTGATCGGGCTTTGCGACATCGTCGAGGCGGTGCGCGCGTCGCCCGCCGGCGGCTACGACGTGCTGCCGGCGAATCGCGAGCTTGCCGGCGCCGAGGTCGAACTGGTCGATTTCGAGGAGCGCGAGTCGCGCCTGAAAGACGCTCTCGCCGCGGTCGACGCGCGCTACGACATCGTTCTGATCGACTGCCCGCCCTCGTTGTCGCTGCTCACGCTGAACGGCCTTTGCGCGGCGCACGGAGTGATCATCCCGATGCAGTGCGAGTACTACGCGCTCGAGGGCCTGTCGGACCTGGTCAACACGATCAGGAAGGTGCACGCGAACTTCAACACCAACCTGAAGGTGATCGGGCTGCTGCGGGTGATGTTCGACCCTCGAATGACGCTGTCGCAACAGGTGTCCACCCAGCTCGAGCAGCATTTCGGCGAGAAGGTGTTTCGCACGGTGATACCGCGCAACGTCCGCCTCGCGGAGGCGCCCAGCTACGGGCAGCCCGGCGTCGTGTTCGACCCCGCGTCGAAGGGCGCGCGCGCATACATGGAATTCGGCGCCGAGATGGTGCGCCGGCTCGAGCAGCTGCGGTGACGCGCGTGCCCGGGCGGATGACGCGCTGCCGGCCCGGTCGCCAACCGCTGGAGGAGATCGAATGAGCAAACCACGCACGAAAGGCCTCGGCCGGGGGCTCGACGCGCTGCTGGGCAGCGACGACCCGGCGCCCGGCGCGTCCGGCAACGCCGCCGGCGCGACCCTCGCGCTCGCCGTGCTCCAGCCCGGACGCTACCAGCCGCGCACGCGGATGGACGAGACCGCGCTGGCCGAACTCGCCGCGTCGATCGCCCGCTTCGGCGTGATGCAGCCGATCCTGGTGCGTCCGCTGGGGCAGGACCGCTACGAGATTATCGCCGGCGAGCGCCGTTACCGCGCCGCGCAGGCCGCGGGCCTGCTCGAGGTTCCGGTGATCGTGCGCGACGTGCCCGACGAGCAGGCGCTCGCGATGGCGCTGATCGAGAACATCCAGCGCGAGGACCTCAATCCGCTCGAGCAGGCGCAGGCGGTCAAGCGGCTGATCGACGAGTTCCGCTACACGCACGAGCAGGCGGCCGAGGCGATCGGGCGTTCGCGCAGCGCCACCACCAACCTGCTTCGCCTGCTCAACCTCGCCGATCCGGTGCAGACGATGCTGCTCGCCGGCGACATCGACATGGGCCACGCGCGTGCGCTGCTCGCGCTCGATCGCGCCTCGCAGATCATGACCGCCACCCAGCTCGTGCAGCGACGCCTGTCGGTGCGCGAAACCGAGAAACTGGTCGCGCGGCAGATCGCCGGTCGCGGCGACGACGCCAGCCGCGGCAAGCGAGCGCACAAGCGTCGCGCGAGCGACCCGGACCGCGACGTCGCGCGGCTGCAGGAGCGTCTCGCCGAGACGCTCGGCACCGCCGTCGTGCTCAGGCAGATGGCCAACGGCCGGGGCCAGATCGTGATCGACTACAGCGGGCCGGACCAGTTCGACGGGCTGCTGCAGCGCCTGGGCCTGTCGCTGCTCATGGACTGAGCAAGGCTGTCAGAGCTCGAGCGCCACGCCTTCGCGCGCTCGCACGAAGGACTCGAATTCCGCCGCGCCCAGCGGGCGCGTGAACAACCAGCCCTGGAGCAGCTCGCAGTCCCACTGCGCGAGCAGCACGCGCTGCGCGTCGAACTCCACCCCTTCGGCAACCACCCGCTTGCCGAGGGCGTGCGCCATCTCGATCGCCGCATGCGCGAGCGCACGCGCATCGTCGCGCGTTTCGATCTCGCGCACGAAGCTGCGGTCGATCTTGATCGTCCCCACCGGCAGGCGCTGCAGGTACGACAGCGACGAGTACCCGGTGCCGAAATCGTCGATCGCGAGCTCGACCCCCATTCCGGCCAGTCGCGCGAGCGCGGGGCCGATCTCGCTCTTGTCATCGATCAGCACGCTCTCGGTGATCTCCAGCTGCAACGCGTCGGCAGGCATCGCGCAGCCGGCGAGCGCGGCGAGCACGCCGTCGACGAAATCGGGGCGCCGGAACTGATGCGCCGACACGTTCACCGAGATCGACTCAAGCCGCACCCCGGCGCGGCGCCACGCCATGAACTGCGCGCATGCCGTGTGCAGCACCCAATCGCCGATCGGCACGATCAGCCCGCTGTCCTCGGCCACGCTGATGAACTGCAGCGGGGGGACAAGGCCGCGCAGCGGGTGGCGCCAGCGGATCAGCGCCTCGGCCGCCCGTACGCGACCGTCGCGCGTGTTTATCAGCGGTTCGTACTGGAGCTCGAACTGGCCTTTCGCGAGCGCTTCGCGCAGCTCGCGATCGAGTTGCGTCCTGCGCTCGACCTCCTGCGTCATGCGCCGATCGAAGGCGGCGCTCGATCCGCGGCCCAGCGATTTCGCCTCGTACAGCGCAAGGTCGGCGGCGCGCAGCAGGTCGGTGGCGTTGCTCGCGTGCTCGGGGGCGAAGGCGATCCCGACGCTGGCGGAAATGAAGACCTCGGCCGACGCCACTTCGAAGGGCACCGCAAGCGCGGCGACGATCCGATTCGCGATCGAACGCGCCCGCTCGTGCTCGGGGAGATCGCGCAGCAGCACGACGAACTCGTCGCCCCCGAGCCGCCCCACCACGTCCGCGGCCGACACCTGCTGGCTCAGTCGCTGGCCGGCGCTGCGCAGCAGCTGGTCCCCGGCGGTGTGGCCAAGAGAGTCGTTCACGCCGGAGAACCCGTCGAGGTCGACGAACAGCAACCCGAGCGTCGTCCCGGCCCTCGTCGCGCCCTCCAGTTCCTCGTCCAGTCGCTCCAGGATGTGGGCCCGGTTCGGCAGGCCGGTGAGCGGGTCGTACATCGCGCGAAGACGCAGCTTCTCGCGCCGTTGCGCCGAGGTCGCCGCGACCGCGATTCGCGCCGCGAGGTCGCGCAACAGCCCCTTGGGCGGCGCAAGCGCCGGGTCGCCCTCGTTCGGCGCGATCGCGAACAGTCCGACGACCCGATCGTCGCCGACGACCGGCTGAACGAAGAGCCGCACGCCCGCCGCTCCGATCGCCGCGCAAAGCCCGAGTTCGGCGGCGGCGTCGGGCCCGAGCGATATCCCCTCGGCATGGACGCACAGTGCGGCGAGCGCGGCCGCATCGGGCGTCGCCCCGCGCGACAAGACAGGATCGCCCAGGGCGGCGCCGGTCCAGAGCGTGTGCGTGTCGCGCCCGGGTGCGACGTCCTCGAGCAACAGCGCCACGGGGGTCGACGGCGACTGCCTGAGCACGCTAGTCAGGCAAGCCTCGGCGATCGCACCGGGCCCGCTGCCAGTCAGAATCTCGCGGTCGATCATCGCCAGCGTCTGCAGCGCGTCGAACTGGCCTCCAAGGCGCGTCGACATCGCGTTGAAGGCCTGCGCCAGTTCGCCGAACTCGTCGTCCGGCGCGATCGCCACGCGCGCGGAGAAGTCGCGCTCGCCGATCCGGCGCGCAGCGCCCGCGAGGTCCCGCAACGGCGTGAGCGTCTTGCGAACCTGCCACAGACCGATCAGCGCCGACAGCAGCAACCCGAGCGTGACCGCAGGGATCAGCGCGTCCCGAAGCGCCCCGGTCGCGGCGAAGGCGTGCGCGGCGGGCTGCGTGACGACGACCGTCCAGCCGGGCGCGCCGAAGCGCCCGGTCAGGAAGATCTCGCGATAGACGCTCAGCTGGTCGACGCCATCGGCCGTCCACTGGACCGAACCCTTTGCCGAGGTGGCGCGTTCGCCGGCGATGCGCCCGATCGCCTCTTCACTGAGCGCGGCAGAGCAGTAAAGCGGGCGATAGAGCGCGTCGAGCACGCAGGTGTCGGTGAGGTAGGGCAGCTCGTCGGCGTCGCCCCACAGGAGCCTCGCGTCCAGCTTCAGCGCGGCGACCGGTCCGCCGGAGGTCGCGTCAACCGCGCCCACCACCCAGACGCTGCGCTCGCCGTCGTTGCCACCGAGCGGCAGGATCGCCGCGGTGCCCGCGGCCGGTCGACGACGCAGGATCTCGCCGATCGTTCCGGCGTCCACAGCAGCGCCGTGCCAGCGGGTTCGTGCCGGGTCCGGGTGGATTAGCCCGATCGCGCTGTACTGGCCGTCGGCGAGGCTCCAGGCGCGGCCCGCATCGTCGCCGGCGAGGGCGCGCAGCGCGCTCTCGGCCAGCACCAGCCGATCGTAGACGCGAATCGCGTACCACTCCGCCGTCTGGCGCAGGTTGCGCAGCGATTGCGCGACCAGCTCGTCGCGGATGCGTGTGTCGGCGACGAGCAGCGCGGCACCGGTCGGCAACAGGGTCGCCACCAGCAGCAGCAGAAGGATCCGCCGCGCGACACGGGTGTTGATCGACGCGAGCAGCATCGCGCGGTCGCGCTCAGGGGTCGAGCGACGAGGCGAGTCCCATGAAGCGGCCGTCGAGCGCGCGCACGACGTCGTCGCGGCTGGCCTTGGCCATCAGCGAACTCACGCTGGCGCCGTCCTTGCCGACGCTGTAGAGGTCGAAGTCCGAGTTCAGCGGCGACAGGTTCTTTCGCTTGCGCGCCGCGCCCTTTCCCTTTTGGACCTGCAGGTTCAGATACCTGTAGGCGTTTTTCCATGGGTCACGCATCTGCCCCATCCTGACCTCGTCCAGGCTCAGCGGCAGGCGGCGGTTGTCCAGTTCGAACTCCTTGATGGCGTGCGCGATCGTGATCATGTCGTTCACTGCGGTTGCCACCCGGACGCGCTCGATGTACTTCTCGTAGCTGCTCATTGCGATCGTCACGCCGACCGCGATGATCGAGACGACGACCAGCGCTTCGAGCAGCGTGA
>JAHDXY010000282.1 GCA_023384005.1 Burkholderiaceae bacterium
TCGGCCGTGGACACCGTCTGGGCCGGGAGATCGACGATCAGCTCGAACCCGGGGAAAGCGGCGACCTCGTGAAACAGCCGCTCGACCAGCGCCTCGGCCAGCACGATCGGCAGCAACCCGTTCTTGAAGCAGTTGTTGTAGAAGATGTCGGCATACGAAGGAGCGATGATCGCGCGAAAGCCGTAGTCCTCGAGCGCCCACGGCGCGTGTTCGCGCGACGAGCCGCAACCGAAGTTCTTGCGCGCGAGCAGGATCGACGCTCCCTTGAACCTCGACTTGTTCAACGCGAAATCGGGATTCAGCGGGCGGCGCGCGTTGTCCATCCCCGGCTCGCCGCGATCGAGATAGCGCCACGCGTCGAACAGGTTTGGGCCGAAACCGGTGCGCTTGACCGACTTCAGGAACTGCTTGGGGATGATCGCGTCGGTGTCGACGTTGGCGCGATCCAGCGCGGCGACCAGCCCTCGGTGAATGGTGAACTTGTCCATCTGGCTCTCCCGGATCCCTATTTGCGCGCCGCGTCCTGGACCTTGTCGCCGGCACGCTTGAGGTCTTTTCCGACCCCCTCGATCGTGTTGCAGCCCGAGATCGCCGCGCCGACGAGCGCGGCGATCAGGGCGAGCAGGATGGGTTTGCTCATGGCTTGGTCTCCTGTCAGAGCCGGCTCACGTCGACGAAGTGCCCGGCGACCGCCGCCGCCGCCGCCATGGCCGGGGACACGAGGTGCGTGCGGCCCCCGGTACCCTGGCGACCCTCGAAATTGCGGTTCGAAGTGGAGGCACAGCGCTCGCCGGGCTCGAGCCGATCGGCGTTCATCGCCAGGCACATCGAGCAGCCGGGTTCGCGCCACTCGAAACCCGCGTCGCGGAAGATCCGGTCCAGTCCCTCGGCCTCGGCCTGACGCTTGACCAGTCCGGACCCCGGAACCACCATCGCGAGCTTCACGCTCGCGGCCTTGCGACGGCCGCGCACCACCGACGCAGCGGCGCGCAGGTCCTCGATCCTCGAATTGGTGCACGAACCGATGAACACCTTGTCCAGCCGGATCGCGACGATCGGCGTGTCAGGCTCCAGGCCCATGTACTCGAGCGCGCGCTCCATGCCCTCGCGCCGCACCGCGTCCTTCTCCTTGTCCGGATCGGGCACGCGGGCGTCGACCGCGACGACCATCTCGGGCGAAGTGCCCCAGCTCACCTGCGGGCGAATTCCGGCGGCGTCGATGCGCACGACCGAGTCGAAGTGCGCGTCGGGGTCGGTGCGCAAGGTGCGCCACTGGCTGACCGCCGTATCCCACTGTGCGCCCGTGGGCGCCATCGGGCGTCCCTTCAGGTACTCGATCGTGGCGTCGTCGACGGCGACCATCCCCGCGCGCGCGCCGGCCTCGATCGCCATGTTGCACACCGTCATCCGGCCTTCGAGAGACAGGCTGCGGATCGCCGAGCCGGCGAACTCGATCGCGTGACCGGTTCCGCCGGCCGTGCCGATTCGGGCGATCACCGCGAGAACGACGTCCTTGGCCGTGACGCCGCGTCCGAGCGCACCGTCGACGCTCACCAGCATGTTCTTCATCTTGCGCGCCACCAGGCACTGCGTGGCGAGGACGTGCTCGACTTCGGAGGTCCCGATGCCGAAGGCCAGGCAGGCGAAGGCACCGTGCGTGCTGGTGTGCGAATCGCCGCACACGACCGTCATTCCGGGCAGCGTCGCCCCCTGCTCGGGGCCGATCACGTGAACGATGCCCTGGCGCTTGTCCAGGAACGGAAAGTAGGTCTGGATGCCGAACGCCGAGATGTTGCGATCGAGCGTGACGACCTGCTCGCGCGAGGTGAGGTCGTCGATCCCCTCTATACCGCGATCCCAGCCGGTCGTGGGCGTGTTGTGGTCGGCGGTGGCGACGACCGACGAGGTGCGCCAGGGCTTGCGCCCGGCAAGGCGCAACCCGTCGAAGGCCTGGGGGCTTGTCACCTCGTGCACGAGGTGGCGATCGATGTAGATCAGGCTCGTGCCGTCGGCCTCGGCGTGAACGAGGTGGGCGTCCCAGAGCTTGTCGTACAGCGTGCGTGCGGCGAAGGCCATCGTGGTCGCGCGACGGGCGTTTGCCCTCCGCGTCAGAGCGGTTCCGAACGTTCGATTATGCCACGCGGGTCGCGATCAGCGCGCGCGCCTGGCTTGTTCGAACAGCGGCATGACGCGAGCCGAATAGACCTCGAGATCCCGGATCCGGGTCTCGGCCGAAGGGTGGGTGCTCAGCCACTGCGGTCCGCTGCCGCCGCCCGAGCGCGCCATCTTCTGCCACAGCGTGACCGCGGCGCGCGGGTCGTAGCCGGCGCGTGCCGCGAGTTCGACGCCGATGCGGTCGGCCTCCGATTCGTGCACCCGGCCGTTCGGAAGCCCGAAGGTGAGCTGGTAGACGAGCTTGCCGAGATCGATCGAACCCTGCCCGCCGCCGAGCGCAACCGCGCCGCCCTGGATCACGAGGCCGGCGGTGATCTGCTGCGAGGCACGCTCCCTCGCATGCTCGCGCAGCGCGTGCGAGATCTCGTGCCCCACCACCGCCGCGATCTCGTCGTCGCTCAGCCGCAGCTGTTCGATCAGGCCGCTGTACACCACCACCTTGCCGCCTGGCATCACCCACGCGTTGATCGAATCCGAGCGAACGACGTTGACTTCCCACGGCCAGCCCGGTGCATCGGCGCGAAACGCCCCGGTGACCGCGATCAGCCGTGAGGTGATCGCGCGCACACGTGCGCTCAGCCCGGGGTCGCTGTTCAGCGCGCCCTTGCCGCGCTCCTTGGCCAACTCGTCGCGGTAGGCCTGCACCGCTCCCTGGCGCAACTCCTGCTCCGAGACGAGCAGCGACATCTGCTGCTGGCGGTCTACCCCGACTACGCCGCGCTGCGTCGTCTGCACGCTCTGGCACGATGCGAGCGAAACAACGAGCCCGAGCGCGAGCGCGCACCGCAGGATGCGCGAGCCACGCCCCGCTTCGCCTGGGCCGCGACGATCGCGGCCCCCACCGACCCCACCCGTGCACCGATCCGACACGATCACCCCCGCCTGTTTGCGCGCGCATCGCGATCCGCGTCGCGCACTTGCGGGACAGCGTAATCGAAGCGCCTGCACGCCGCCACCGCCACCCAGCCCAGCAGCGCGGCGATCGCCGCGCCGTAGAACGCCGCCGACGGCCCGAGCGAGGACCACAGCCAGCCGGCCGAGATGCCCCCCGACGATCCGCCCAGGCCGTATCCGATCGTCGTGTACATCGCCATCGCACGCCCCTGCTGGCCGGTGGCGAACCAGCGGTGCAGCAAAGCCATGACGACGCTGTGGTGCAGCAGCCCGAAGGTGATGCCGTGCAGCAGCTGGGTGACGATCACGACCCACAGCGCGTCGCCGCCCGCGCCGATCAGCGCGAAGCGCACGACCGCCCCCGCCATGCAAAACGCGAGAAGGCGCAGCGTGTCGGTCCGTTCGAACAGCCTGCGCTGGACCCGGAAAACGACGATCTCGGCCAACACGCCGAGGGTCCACGCCAGCCCGATCGCGGTCTTCGAGTACCCGAGGCGATCGAGGTGCAGCGAGTAGAACGCGTACAGCGCGGCGTGCGCGAACAGCATCAGGAAACACGATGCGAAGAACGCGGCGAGCACCGGCTCGCGGATCCGGGCCCACGCCGGTGCGCCCCTGGCGGGCGCCGTGGTGAGCGGCACCCGAGGCGCTGGCAGGCGCAGCGCCACCGCGAGCAGCGCCGCGCACATCAGGGCGAGCAGCGCCGGCAGGCGCCGCACGCCGAGCACGTCGAGCAGCGGCCCCGTCAGGGCGACGGCGACGATGAATCCGATCGATCCCCACATCCGGATCGAACCGTAAGCGCCGGGATCGCCCGACGAATCCGACAGCGCCATCGTCTCGGCGATCGGCGACTGTGCCGACGTGGTGAAGTGAAAGACCGCCAGCAGCGCGATCAGCGCCGCGTAGTGCGCGCCGACCCAGGCGAACGCGATCATCACCGTCAGCCCGAGCGCCGCGCTCGCCCGCAGCAGGCGCCGGGGGCGGCCGTGGCGGTCCAGCATCGCACCCCAGAACGGGGGCCCGAAAATGCGCGTGACCTGGGGAACCGCCATCAACACGCCGATCTGCGCGACGCTCATGCCGATGTCGGCGAAGTACAGCGAGATGTACGGCGCGAGCGCGCCGACCATGGCGAAATAGGCGAAGAACAGCGTTCTCGCGCCGACCTGCATCGGGGTCGGCCCCGGTGCCGATGGACTCAGCGCACGGTCCCGGGAATGACCGGAGTGCCCGAATCCACCGCGGGATTCTGCGCACGCTGGCGCAGCGCATGGTCGATCAGCACCAGGGCGAGCATCGCCTCGGCGATCGGCGCGGCGCGGATGCCGACGCAGGGATCGTGGCGGCCCTTGGTCTGCACCGTGAGCGGCACGCCGGCCAGGTCGATCGAGCGGCGCGGGATGCGAATGCTGGAGGTCGGCTTGAGCGCGATCGACACGCTGATCGGTTGGCCGGTGGAGATGCCGCCGAGCATTCCCCCGGCGTTGTTCGACAGGAATCCCTCGGGCGTCAGTTCGTCGCCGTGCGTGCTTCCCATCTGCGACACCGAACGGAATCCGGCGCCGATTTCCACGCCCTTGACCGCGTTGATCCCCATCATCGCGTAGCCGATGTCGGCGTCGAGCTTGTCGAACACCGGCTCGCCCAGACCGACCGGCACGTTCTCGGCCACCACGTTGATCCGCGCCCCGCACGAATCGCCGGACTTGCGCAGGGCGTCCATGTAGGTCTCGAGCGTGGGAACGATCTTCGCATCGGGCGAGAAGAACGCGTTCTCGTGCACGTGCTCCCAGCTGGTGAACGGGATCTCGATCTCGCCGAGCTGCGCCATGAACGCGCGGATCACGGTACCGTACTCGCGCGCCAGCCACTTGCGGGCGATCGCGCCGGCGGCGACCACGTTCGCGGTCATGCGCGCCGACGACCGGCCGCCGCCCCTGTAGTCGCGAAATCCGTACTTCTGGTGGTAGGTGTAGTCAGCGTGGCCGGGGCGGAAGGTGCGTGCGATGTCGCCGTAGTCCTTGCTGCGCTGGTCCTCGTTGCGGATCAGCATCGCGATCGGCGCGCCGGTGGTTCGCCCCTCGAAGGTTCCCGACAGGATCTCGACGGTGTCGGACTCCATGCGCTGGGTCACGTGGCGCGACGTGCCGGGCTTGCGACGGTCGAGGTCGGGCTGGATGTCGCTCGCGTCGAGTTCGAGCCCCGGCGGGCATCCGTCGACGACGCAGCCGATCGCCGGACCGTGCGATTCGCCGAAACTCGTGACCGCGAACAGCAGGCCGAAGGTATTGCCGGACATTGCGAAGCCCCGGAATGGGAGTTGGGAATCAGGCGTCGATTCTAGGCCATACGAGGCCACGAACGCGATCGCGGCGCGCTCGCGGCGCCGGCGCGCCGGGCGCAAGCTGCCCGCAGCGCTACATCGCGTGTGCGACCCCCCCGGCGAGGCGATGAATCACGCGCTCGCGCGGCGCGAGCGCGAGCATCGCGTCGAGCGAAGGGGTCTGCGCACGGCCGAACACCAGCATGCGCACCGGAACGGCGAACTGGGGCATCTTCAGCCCGTGTTCGGCGATCGTCGCCTTGATCGCGCTGCCGATCGCCTCGCGCGACCACTCGATTCTCCCGCAGGTATCGGCAAAGGCGCGAAGAACCGGACGCAAGCCGGGCTTGACGTGCTCGGCGAGTTCGGACGCGCTCAGATGCGGCTCGCCGTAGAACAT
>JAHDXY010000283.1 GCA_023384005.1 Burkholderiaceae bacterium
TCAAGGCCTTCTGCGCCGACGACGCGACGATCATCCACGGCACGGTGTTCGACGACGCGATGGACGACCGCCTGCGCGTCACGGTCGTCGCCACCGGAATCGGGCGCAAGCACCCGGCCGCCCGCCCGGTGCTCGTTCCGGCGCAGCGTACCGGCACGCACGACGCGATGCCGGCGCAGCCCGCCGGTGCGAACGGCGGGTACGGCGACCTCGACCAGCCGGCCGTGTGGCGCAGTCCGCGCGGCTCGGCGGCGGCGCAGGTCGCGGCGCTCGAGGAGAGCGGCGTCGAGCGTTTCGACATTCCGGCGTTCCTGCGCAAGCAGGCCGACTGAGGCGCCGGGGCGCGGAGAGTTCCTAGGTCCCGGACCCTCGACCGGGGCATCGGGGCGCGCGCAGCGCGAGCGCGCCCGCCGGCCGCGTCCTAGGGGAAGGACGCCCGGTGTGCGGCAGCGGCGGGTCGATGTGGCCGACCCGTCGCTGCCGCGCCGACGCGCAGCGCCGCGCGCACTCTCTGCGCGGGAAGCGCAATGGCCCTACAATCACGGCCTTTGTGAAGACGGCTAACGAGGTGGATGACGATGACGATCAGGATTGGTGACAGGCTGCCCGAGGCGACCTTGAAGGAATTCATCGAGGTCGAAGGCAACGGATGCACGATCGGACCGAATGCTTTCAAGGTGTCCGATCTCGCCAAGGGCAAGAAGGTCGCGCTGTTCGCGCTGCCCGGAGCGTTCACGCCGACCTGTTCGGCCAAGCACGTTCCCGGCTACCTGGCGCAGTACGACGCGCTCAGGGCCAAGGGCGTGGACGAGATCTGGTGCGTCTCGGTCAACGACGCGTTCGTGATGGGCGCGTGGGCCCGCGACCAGGGCAGCGCCGGCAAGGTGCGCATGCTCGCCGACGGCGCGGCGGCGTTCACCACCGCGCTCGGGCTGGAGCTCGACCTGAACGCGACGGGGATGGGGATTCGCTCGCAGCGCTATTCGATGCTGGTCGACGATGGCGTGGTCAAGCTGCTCAACGTCGAGGCTCCGGGGAAGTTCGAAGTCTCCAGCGCCGAGGCGCTGATCGCTCAGCTTTGACCGGATCGTGCGCTAGCGCGTAACCTGAGAACGGATCACTGAGAACGGATCAAGCGCGAGATCATGCTCAGACAGCGGACGATCAAGGAGAAGGTGAGCACCGCGGGCGTCGGGTTGCACTCCGGCCAGCGCGTCGAGATCACGATGCGCCCGGCCGCGGCCGGAACCGGCATTGTGTTCCGGCGCGTCGACCTCGAGCCGCCAGTGGAGATCGTCGCGAGCGCCGAGCGCGTGACCGATACACGCATGGCGTCGACGCTCAGCGCGATCGACCGGCCGGCGGTGCACGTGGCGACGGTCGAGCACCTGATGTCGGCGCTGGCCGGCCTGGGCATCGACAACCTGTACGTCGACGTCACTGCCGCGGAGATCCCGATCCTCGACGGTTCGGCCGGCTCGTTCGTATTTCTGCTCCAGTCGGCGGGCATCGTCGAGCAGGCGGCGCCGAAACGCTTCCTGCGCGTGCGCGAGGTGGTCGAGGTTCGCGACGGCGACAAGTGGGCGCGGCTCGAACCGCACGCCGGCTTCAGGCTCGCCTTCGCGATCGAGTTCGGCCACCCGGCGATCGATGCCACCGGGCAACGCTACGAGATCGACTTCGCGAAAAACTCCTACGTGCGCGAAATCGCGCGCGCGCGCACCTTCGGTTTCGTCCAGGACGTCGAGGCGCTGCGCGCGCTGGGACTGGCGCAGGGCGGAAGCCTGGGCAACGCGATCGTGATGGACGAATACCGGGTGCTGAACGCGGAGGGCCTTCGCTACGACGACGAGTTCGTCAAGCACAAGATCCTCGACGCGATCGGCGACCTGTACCTGGTCGGGCACCCGCTGCTCGCAGCGTACAGCGCCAACAAATCCGGGCATGCGATGAACAATGCCCTGTTGCGGGCGCTGCTCGCGCGACGCGAGGCCTACGAGACGGTGAGCTTCGACCAGCGCCGCGACGCGCCGCGGATGTTCGCGCTCGATTGGGGCGCGGCCTGAACGGGGCCGCGACCCCGCGGCCCGGCGCACGCAAGAGATGATCATCCTGTTGCGGGTCGTGTTCGCCGCGGGGCTGCTGGCGGCCACCGCGCTCGCGATCGCCTTTCTCGTCACGCGCGACCGCGCGCGGCTGAAGCAGGCGCGGCGCGTTCTGCTCTACACCTGCGCGCTCGGGCTGCTGTTCTTCGCTGTCATGATGGCGGAACGACTGCTCGCCTGACCGGGCCGATTCAGCGCCCGTTGCCGGAGTGCCCGCGCAACAGGTTGGTAAGCGCTTCCTTCAGCGCGGGGTTCGACACCTCCTCGCGCAGATCAGCCAGCCCGCCCAGCGCGCTCGGCGGGATCGGCGGCTTGATTGCGGCCGCGGGCTTCGAGGCGTTTGCGCCGGGCGGTTGCGGCCTGAATCGGATTCGCTTAATCTGCCAACCGCGGTCGCGCAGCGCGCCGACGATCGACGGCTCCAGTTGTCGCAGTTTCGCGGCCGTCGACGCGTTCGCGGTGCCGACCAGCAGTGCCTCGTTCGTGATCCCCATCGCCACCAGAGAGTGCGAGGGCGCGCAGGCGCAGAGGTCGGACTGCAGGGCGAGCAAGCGCTCGGCGCGATCGGCGAGCGCCCCGAACTCGGCCTGCTGTTCCAGCCAGCCGAGGACGTTGCGGGAGGCGGTGCGTTTCATCGGGCTGTCCGGTGTGCCGGGCGGTGGGCTCGCGGCGCACGGTTCGGAGGAGAAGGATGCAGATTATCATCGTGCACCCGCGGCTGCGCCGCGCGCGTGCGCTGATGCTTCGCCCCTGGTGGTGGGTCGCGGCCTCTCTGGGCATCCTGCTCGCGCTCGCGGCCGGTTCCGGTGCACTGTCCTACGCCACCCTCAAGCTCGCCTCGCACGAGCGCATTCCGTGGCTGGCCGAACTTCTCGCGGTGCCCGCGGGCGAATCGGCCAAGGCCTCTGCGGCCGACGATCAGCGCGCCTTCGTACGCCAGAACCTGGACGCGCTCGCCGTCAGGCTCGGGGAGCTGCAGGCCCGGCTGACGCGTCTCGAGGCGGTCGGCGATCGCGTCGCGGGAATCGCCGGGGTGAGCCTTCCGCCCTCGGGGCCCGGCGCGCCCGGTCGCGGCGGCGCCGAGCCGAGCAGTTCGCGGCCGCTGTCGATGGCCGAGCTGTCCGGCGAGATCGCGCGCCTGGCGCATGGCGTCGAGCGCCGTGGAGACCAGTTCAGCCTGCTCGAGAACGAACTGATTCTGCGCAACGCGATGGCCGCGCTGATGCCCACCAGCCAGCCGCTCGCCGAGGGAGTTCTGGGCTCGCGTTTCGGCCAGAGGATCGACCCGATCAGCGGTCGTTCCGCGCTGCACGAGGGGGTCGATTTCAACGCGCCCACCGGTACGCAGATCACCGCCGCCGGAGCGGGAGTGGTCGTATTCGCCGGATGGCATCCGGGCTACGGCAAGCAGGTCGACATCGATCACGGCAACGCGCTGGTGACGCGCTACGCTCACGCCTCGCGCCTGCTGGTCAAGACCGGCGACATCGTCCGCCAGGGCCAGAAGATCGCCGAGGTCGGCTCGACCGGAAGGTCGACCGGAGCGCACCTGCATTTCGAGGTACGCGTGGGCGACGAGCCGCGCGACCCGACAGCCTATTTGCGCGACGGGCGCATCCTCGGCGCGACCGCTGCGCTCGCCCGCGGCGCCAGCGCGCGCCGCTGATCGGCCGGCGCCGCCGCGCCCGGGAAGGCTCCGGCGCCGTGCTACACTCAGCCGATTCAGCCGGTCCAGGCGGCCGCCGATGGCGCGCGCCTTTCGATCCCAATGAGTTTTCTCACGAAGCTGTTCGGCAGCCGTAACGAGCGGTTGCTGCGGACTTACCGCAAGTCAGTCCAAGAGATCAACGCGCTCGAGCCGGCCGTCAAGGCGCTCGGCGACGCCGAGCTCGCGGCCAGGACCGTGGAGTTCCGCGAACGCATTGCCGCCGGGGAGACGCTCGATGACCTCCTTCCCGAGGCCTTCGCGGTGTGCCGCGAGGCGGCGGTGCGCGCGCTCGGGATGCGCCACTTCGACGTCCAGCTCGTCGGCGGCATGGTGCTGCATTCCGGCAAGATCGCCGAGATGCGCACCGGCGAGGGCAAGACCCTCACCGCCACGCTCGCGGTGTACCTCAACGCGCTCGCCGGAAAGGGCGTGCACGTGGTCACGGTCAACGACTACCTCGCCGCGCGCGACGCCGAGTGGATGGGAAAGGTCTACCGTTTCCTCGGCATGCAGGTGGGCGTGATCGTTTCGCAGCAGGCCACCGAGGACAAGCGCGTGGCCTACGCGGCCGACGTCACCTACGGCACGAACAACGAGTTCGGCTTCGACTACCTGCGCGACAACATGGAGTACGCGACCGGCGACCGGCGCCAGCGCACGCTCAGCTATGCGATCGTCGACGAGGTCGATTCGATCCTGATCGACGAGGCGCGCACGCCGCTGATCATCTCGGGGCAGGCCGAAGATCACACCGAGATGTACATGCGCATCGACGCGCTGCCGCCGCTGCTCGACGCGATGCCCTCGGAGCCCAAGTCCAACGAGCCCGATCCGCCGGGCGATTACTGGGTCGATCGCAAGTCGCACCAGGTGCACCTCTCCGAGGCAGGCCACGAGAAGGCGGAGCGGATCCTCTCCGAGATGGGGCTGCTTCCCGAGGGCGCGAGCCTCTACGACGCGGCCAACATCGGGCTGATGCACCACACGATGGCCGCGCTGCGCGCGCACACGCTGTACTTCAAGGACCAGCAGTACGTCGTGCAAAACGGCGAAGTGATCATCGTCGACGAGTTCACCGGCCGCCTGATGGTCGGACGGCGCTGGTCCGACGGGCTGCACCAGGCGGTCGAGGCCAAGGAGCGCGTCGCGATCCAGGCCGAGAACCAGACGCTCGCCTCGATCACCTTCCAGAACTACTTCCGGATGTACGGCAAGCTCGCCGGAATGACCGGAACGGCCGACACCGAGGCCTACGAGTTCCAGGAGATCTACAGCCTCGAGACGGTCGTGATCCCGACGCACATGCCGATGGTGCGCGACGACCGCCAGGACCAGGTGTTTCGCACCGCGCGCGAGAAGAACGCGGCGATCATCGCCGACATCAAGGACTGCTACCAGCGCGGGCAGCCGGTGCTGGTGGGCACGACGTCGATCGAGAACTCCGAACTGCTGTCGGGCCTTCTCGACAAGGAGAAGCTCGCGCACCAGGTGCTCAACGCCAAGCAGCACGCACGCGAGGCCGAGATCGTCGCCCAGGCGGGCCGCCCGAAGATGATCACGATCGCCACCAACATGGCGGGCCGCGGAACCGACATCGTGCTCGGCGGCAACGTCGAGAAGCAGATCGACCTGCTGCGCGCCGACGCGTCGATCGACGACGCGGCGAAGGTCGCGCCGATCGACAAGCTTCGCGCCGAGTGGCAGTCGCTGCACGACGCGGTGATCGCCGCCGGCGGCCTGCACATCGTGGGCACCGAGCGCCACGAGTCGCGCCGCATCGACAACCAGCTGCGGGGCCGCTCCGGCCGCCAGGGCGACCCCGGGTCGTCGCGCTTTTACCTGTCGATGGAAGACCCGCTGCTCAAGATCTTCGCGGGCGACCGCCTCAAGGCGATCATGGACCGCCTGAAGCTTCCCGAGGGCGAGGCGATCGAGGCCGGCATCGTCA
>JAHDXY010000284.1 GCA_023384005.1 Burkholderiaceae bacterium
CCCTTCGTAGGTCTTTTCCGCCTTGGCCACCACCAGCGTGCCCAGGAAGATGAAGCATCCGATCAGCGCGCCGACGGCGAACAGGATCAGCCCGAGGTAGAACGCCGGATGCGCCGGAAGCGGCACGTACGAGGTCATCATCACCGTCGCGTTGCCGGTGAACACGGCCACGTTGAAGGTGACCGTTCCGATCACCATCAGCGCGAACGCGAGCCAGGCGAGCCGTGGAGTGGCCAGCCTGCATCTGAGCAGCGTCGACGAACAGAAGTACAGGATCGCGATCTCGAAGAAGATCACCCAGATGATCAGCATGTCCAGGCCGTGCGCGGTCAGGTACATGTAGAAGTTGTCGGCGTCGATCAGGTGCACCGCCTGCCAGCGCGTGAGCGTGATCAGCAGAGCGAGCACGCCGCCCACCAGCAGCGCGACGACCGCCGCGACCGCGTTGAGCTTGATCAACGGCTCCGCGGACTTGTGGAACTGCAACCCGCTGCGGGGGCAGATCCGGAACATTTGTTGTGCTGTTGTCATTTCCTCCCCCTCACTTCACGTACAGCTTCGAGACCATCTTGTGGTGCCCGATGCCGCAGAATTCGTTGCACACGATGGCGTAAGTCCCCGAACGGTTCGGGGTTACCGTGATCACGTGCTGGTAGCCGGGGAGGACCTGCACGTTGATGTTCTCGGGCTGAAGCGAGAAGCCGTGCTGGTAGTCCATCGCGGTCAGGTGCAGGCGGTAGCTCTTGCCCTTTTCGAGCTCGAGGATCGGCCACCAGTCCCACAGGCGCGCGATCAGGTAGACGTCGCTGCCCGCGGGGGGCGCGACCACCGGAACGTTCTTGTCGGTCTCGGTGCGCACCGTGTACTTGTCGACCATCTGCTGCGTCGCCTTGGAGAACAGCTCGGGCGTGACGCGGTAGGTCTCGGTGGACAGGTTCTGGCTGCCGTACACGTGCCAGTACGGCATCATGAAGAACATCACCAGGCACCAGGCAAACGCAACCGCGATCCAGATGATCTCGACCTTGTCGATCGGCTGCTTCCACCAGACCCGTTGCGCGGGGGGGAGTATCGCTGACATCGTCTGCTCTCCTTGGTTGCTAGCTATTTAGCGAGCGGGCTGACTGGAACGGTGGCGATCTCCATCACGCCCCACAGGATGTACAGCACCGTCGGCAACGCGACGCCGAGGAACAGCAGCAGGAACGGATTGTCGAGGATCTGTTGCATCACCGGGATGCGTTCCTCGGGTTGCGGGGCGGCGCCCGCGCGTGGTGCCTTGTCTGCCATGGAATTCCTCGTTGGTGTTGCCGGATAGGGGCAGTCGCGATGGTCGGTGCACCCGGTCGGTCGCGCCTTGATGATTGTCAAAGGGCGAGCCGAATCGAGCCGTTAGGCTGCGTTTCGTGATGCAGCGCAGCGTCTTGTACCATCGGCCCGAACGAGACGCAAGACGAAGGATCCGCAAAGCCGATGAGTTCCCCGATGATGCGAGGCAACGCGCCTGAAGCGCAGTCGCGCGCCGGCGCGCACGACGCGATCGCGTGGTGGCTGCTCGCGTGCTGCGCGCTGGTGTTGGCGATGATCGTGGTGGGCGGAGTCACGCGACTGACCCACTCGGGCTTGTCGATCGTCGAATGGCAGCCGATCGTGGGCACGCTGCCGCCATTGAACGATGCGCAGTGGCTCGAGACCTTCGAAAAGTACAAGCGAACGCCGGAGTTCCGGCTGGTCAACCATGCGATGGACGTGGCGCAGTTCAAGGCCATCTTCTGGTGGGAATACCTGCACCGCCTTCTGGGGCGCCTGATCGGCGTCGCCTTCTTCGTTCCGATGCTGTGGTTCGTCCTGCGCCGGCGGGTGGATCTGCGCCTGGGCGCCAAGCTCGCGGCGATCTTCGTGCTCGGCGGGCTGCAGGGCGCGATGGGCTGGTACATGGTCACGTCGGGTCTGGTCGACGACCCCCGGGTGTCGCACTTTCGCCTCACGGCGCACCTCGGGCTGGCCTTCCTGATCTTCGGCGCGATGCAGTGGGTCGCGATGGACCTGCTGTGGCCGCGACAACCGCTCCAACCTCGACCGTCGCAGGCCAGCGCGACGGCCGCGCGAGGCGCTGCGCGCGCGACGCGCGACGCGGGCGCGGCGGCCGCACCGCGTCGAACCCGACCGCGCGCGCTCGCGTGGACGGTGAGCGCGCTGTGCGCGTTCATGGTGCTCAGCGGCGGTCTGGTGGCCGGCATCCGGGCCGGCAAGGCCTACAACACCTTCCCGCTGATGAACGGGCACCTGATTCCACCCGAGATCCTGATGATCGAGCCATGGTGGAAGAATTTCTTCTACAACATGGCCACCGTGCAGTTCGACCACCGGCTCGGCGCCTGGGCGCTGTTCGTGCTGATACCGATCCTGTGGACAAGGGCGCGCGCGCTCGCGATGCGTTTCGACGCCGGCGGCGAGCCGCGGGCCGCGGGGCGGCTGCGCGTCGCGTCACACGCTCTGCTCGCGAGCGCCGCGCTGCAGATCGCGCTCGGCATCGCGACGCTGCTCAGCGCGGTCGCGGTGCCGCTGGGCGTCGCGCACCAGGGCGTCGCCGTACTGGTGTTCGCCGCCGCGCTGGCGACGACGCATGCAGTGCTTCACCACCCGCCGGACAAACGCCACGGCGAAAGCGCGCCAGCGCGCTTCTGAAGGAGATCTCCGTTGTTCAAGTTCTTGCGCTCTGCGTTGCAGTTCGTCTTCCTGCGCCTCGAGGCGGTCGGCAACCGGATCTTCGGCGAGCGTCTCAACCCGATGTACTACCTGGGCGCGACGAGTTACTGGATGTTCTGGCTGGTCGTGGTGAGCGGCCTGTATGTCTACGCGTTCTACGAAACGGGGCTCGACAAGACCTACGAGTCGATGGAGTCGATCACCCACGGGCAGTGGTTCGCCGGTGGCGTGATGCGCAGCGTCCACCGTTACGCGTCCGACGCGATGGTGCTCACGATGCTGCTGCACATGACGCGCCACTTCGCATTCGACCGCTATCGCGGGTTTCGCGCGTTTTCGTGGGTCACCGGCGTGGTGCTGCTGTGGCTGATCTACGTGTCGGGGATCAACGGCTTCATGCTGCCGTGGGATCGTCTCGCGCAGTTCGTGGTCGTCGCCACGACCGAGTGGCTCGACGCGCTGCCGGTGTTCAACGGCATGCTCACGCGCAACTTCGTCACCGCCGAGGCCGTCACCGACCGCCTGTTCTCTCTGCTCTCGTTCCTGCACATCGGGATCCCGCTGGTCGTCCTGCTCGCGCTGTGGATCCACACGCAACGCGTTCCGCGCGCTTCGCAGATGCCGCCCAAACGCCTGGCGATCGGCCTGGGCGCGATGCTCGTCGTGCTGTCGCTCGCCGCGCCAGTCGTCAGCCAGGGGCCTGCCGACTTCGCTTCGTTCCCGGCGCGCCTCGAGTTCGACTGGTACTACCTGCTGCTGTTTCCGCTGATCTACTCCTGGGACCCGCTGCTGCTCTGGGGCGCGTTGGGTGGGGCGACGCTGCTCGCGATCGCGCTGCCGTGGCTGCCGCCACTGCGCGCGCAAACTGGCGCGACGATGTCGATGACCGTGCATCCCGGCCGGCGTTCGGTTCCGATTCGCCCCGCGGAGACGCTGCTCGACGCCGGTCTGCGCGCCGGCATCGCGCTGCCCTTCGAGTGCCGCTCGGGCGGCTGCGGCCTGTGCAAGGCCACCGTGATCCACGGCGAGTTCGAGATGAGCGGTTACCAGCCAAGCGCGATCAGCGACGCCGAGCGGCACGCCGGACGCGTGCTCACCTGCTGCACCCGCGCGCTGAGCGACCTCGAGTTCGAGTACGAGGACGACGCCGCGGCGCTCGGCACCAGTTCGACGACCTACGACGTGCGGGTCGAATCGCTCGAACTACTCACCCACGACGTGATGCAACTCACGCTGCGCCTGCCCGAGGGCGCGCGCATCGCCTACTCCGCCGGCCAGTACATCAACGTGGTGCTCGACGATGAAGGCGCGCGCAGGGCCTACTCGTTCACCACGCGCTCGGGCAGCAGCGACCGGATCGCGCTTCACGTGCGCAAGGTCGAGGGTGGGCGCTTCACGACGCAAGTGTTCGAGACGATGCGCGCGGGCGATTCGCTGCGAATTGAAGGTCCGCTCGGATCGTTCGTGCTGCACGAGCCCAGCGAACGGCCGCTGATCTTCGTGGCCGGCGCGACCGGATTCGCCCCGGTCAAGAGTTTGCTGGAGGAGGCTTTCGCGCTCGGGATCGCGCGCCCGCTCTACCTGTACTGGGGCGTGCGCAGCCGGCGCGATTTCTACCTCTACGACCTGCCCGAACGCTGGGCACGCGAGCACGCGAACTTCAGGTTCGTGCCGGTGCTCTCGGACCCGCTTCCCGAGGACGAGTGGCACGGGCGCACGGGGCTGGTGCACCAGGCGATCCTCGACGACTTCCCCGACTTGCGCGGCTTTTCAGTCTACGCCTGCGGGTCGGTGAACATGGTCAACGCGGCGCGCCCGGCGATGATCGCGCAGGGCCTCGAGGGCGAGGCCTGCTATTCGGACGCGTTCACCGCTGCCGCCCAGCCGGCGAGCGCACCGCCGGCTCAGTCGTGATAGTTCGGCGGATCCAGATCGGTTGACCAGCCTTTCTCCGGCGCCGGGGTGCGCGCGAGCCACTCGTCGATCAGGCGAACGTGCTCGGCCTCTTCGTCGCGCATCTCGAGCGCGGCCTCGCGCATCTCGACGCTTTCCGCGCGCTCGGCGAGCGCAGCGTAGAACAGCCGCGCGCGCTCCTCGTTGCGCCGCGCGATCTGCAGCGCGTGGTGCGGCGTCATCAGGTAGTGCAGGTCGCCGTGGTCGGCCGTCTCGGGCGCCTCAAGGCCTTCCCAGTGATAGGCACCGCCCGAGGGCGCCGGAACGCTCGTCCAGCCCTGCGATTCGCGAATCTGCTGCGCGTGCAGGTTCTCGATTCGCGCCATCTTGCGAAACAGCTCGGCCACTTCGACGTTGTTGTGCGTGAGCATCACGTCGGCGAACTCGGCGTAGCGTTCGGCCGCCTCCGCCTCCATCGCGTAGGCGTGGACCATCAGTTCGCTCACGCTCGTGCCGGCTCCGCCGCTCGCCTGGGCGGGCGCGGAGTCGCCGCGCCCTTCACCATCGCTGCTCGTCGTCATAGTGCGAACTCCTTCTCCAGGTCTGCGGGGGTCTGCGACACGCGTCCGATCGGCGGCGCATAGGGTTTTCGGTCGCCCACGTAGAGCACTCCGATGTTGAAACCGTCGTCGCTGAGAAGGCGTCGGCTGGCGCGCACCGGATCGTCGGTCGGCTCGACCGGCGACGGGCGCACGACGTTCTTCCACTCGCGCTGTTCCGGACGGAAGGTGACGCAAGGCGAGAGAATTTCCACGAACGAGAACCCGGGCGTGGCGATCGCCTTCGCCAGAATCTCGGCGGTGCCGTTCGGGTCGCCGGAGAAGGCGCGCGCGATGAAGTTCGCGCCCGACGCGAGCGCGATCACCAGCGGGTGGAACACGCGCAGCCCCGTGCCCCCGGGCGAGAGCTTGTTGTCCCAGTCCGGTTCGGTGGTGGGCGAGGGCTGGCCCTTGGTCATGCCGTAGACGTGGTTGTCCATCACGACGTAGGTCATGTCGACGTTGCGCCGGCAGGCGTGCAGGAAGTGGTTGCCGCCGATCGAGTAGCCGTCGCCGTCGCCGCCGGCCACCAGCACGGTGAG
>JAHDXY010000285.1 GCA_023384005.1 Burkholderiaceae bacterium
CTTCTGCAACAAGCTGTGGAACGCCACGCGCTTCGTGCTGATGAACTGCGAAGGATGCGATGCCGCCGAGATGGGATTCGCGCAACACGGCGCGGCGCAGTGCGCGCCCGGCGCGTACCTGGATTTCTCCCCCGCCGATCGCTGGATCGTGTCGCGGCTGCAGCGCACCGAGGCCGAGATCGCGCGCCAGTTCGCCGACTACCGTTTCGACCAGATCGCGCGCGCGCTCTACGAGTTCGTCTGGAACGAGTACTGCGACTGGTACCTCGAGCTGGCGAAGGTGCAGCTGCAATCGGGCGACGGCGCGCGCCAGCGCGCCACGCGCCGCACGCTGATCGGCGTGCTCGAAGCGGCGTTGCGCATGGCGCACCCGTTGATGCCCTTCATCACCGAGGCGCTGTGGCAGAAGGTCGCTCCGCTCGCCCAGCGCTACGGCGAGCGCGGCGCTCAGACGCTGGCCGGCGACGCGCTCGCCGTAGCGCTGGCCGATCGGCGCCATTCGATCATGACCCAGCCCTACCCGCGCGCCGAGGCGAACAAGATCGACGAGGCGGCCGAATCCTGGACCGCCGAGCTCAAGGCATTGGTCGACGCCTGCCGCGCGCTGCGTGGCGAGATGGGAATCTCGCCGGCACAGCGGATGCCGCTTGTCGCGGTAGGCGATTCGGCGCGCCTCGCGGCTTTCGCGCCCTACCTGCAGGCGCTCGCCAAGCTCTCAGTGGTAGAGATCGCGCAGTCACTGCCAAAGGCATCGGTCGCGCCGGTGCAGGTCGTGGGCGACACGCGCCTGATGCTGAAGGTGGAGATCGACCTCGCTGCGGAACGCGAGCGGATGGACAAGGAGATCGCGCGCGTCGCGGGCGAGATCGGCAAGGCGAGCGCCAAGCTGGCCAATGCGAGCTTCGTCGAACGCGCGCCGCCCGCCGTCGTCGGGCAGGAGCGCGAACGGCTGGCCGGGTTCGAGGCCACGCTGTCGCGACTGCGCGAGCAGCGCGCGCGGCTCGGTTGACCGCGAATGCCCGGATCGACGGCGTTCGGCCGAGTTGACCGCGTTCGGCTGGGTCGACCACGTGCGGCCCGTTTGACGCGAGCGGGCGCTCCACGATGAGCTTCGAGACCTGGCTCGCCTTCTTCGCCGCATCCTGGCTGATCAGCCTGTCGCCCGGCGCGGGTGCGGTCTACGCGATGAGTTGCGGACTGAACCACGGCTTCGCACGCGGCTACGTCGGCACCATCGGGCTGATCGCCGGAATCCTCACGTCGCTAGTCGCGGTCACGATCGGGCTTGGCGCGCTTCTCTCGGCGTCCTCGACCGCCTTCGAAGTGGTCAAGTGGTGCGGCGTCGCCTACCTGCTGTGGGTGGGCGTGCAACAGTGGCGCCAGGGCCCGGCGCGGCTCGAAACGCCTTCGGTGCCGCGGCGCCATTCGGCGCGCGCGCTGATCGCCAGGGGCTGGGCGCTCAACGCGGTCAATCCGAAGGGAATCCTGTTCATGCTCGCGGTGGTGCCGCAGTTCGTCGACCCGGCGCGCCCGCTGCTCGCCCAGTACGCCGCGATCGGCGCGACGCTGGTGTTGACCGACGTCGTCGTGATGGCCGCGTACACGGCGCTCGCGGCGCGCGTGCTCGCTTCGCTGCGCTCGGCCGGACACCGCAAGCTGATGAACCGCGCGTTCGGCGCGCTGTTCGTCGGCGCGGCCGCGCTGCTGGCGGGATTCAAGCGCGCCGCCTGAGCGCATGCACGCACCGCATGCACGCACCGCACGCACGCACCGCACGCACGCACCGTGGGCACGCGCCACTGGCCGCGTGCCTGCCTGGCGCGCGCCGCCGCGCGAGTCAACCGACGCTGGTGTAGCCGCCGTCGACCAGCATCACGGTGCCGGTCATGTAGCGTGCGGCGTGCGAGCACAGGAACAGGATCGGGTCGGCGATCTCGGGCGGTTCGGCCCAGCGTCCTAGCGGCACGCGCGACATGATCATCGCGTAGCGCTCGGCGTCCTCGCGCGCCCCGCGCGACAGGTTCGTCACGACCCACCCGGGGGCCACGGCATTGACGCGGATGCCCTCGCCGGCATAGGCGCAGGCGAGCGACATCGTGAGGTTGCGGATCGCGCCCTTGGACGCCGAGTACGCGGGCTGTCTCGGTCCGCCGAAGAACGACATCACCGACGCGACGAAGACGATCGCACCGCGCGTCTTGCGCAGCAGCGGCCTCGCGGCGGCGCACACGCGCATGCCGCCCGAAACGTTGACGTCGAGCACGCTGTCGAACACTTCCGGGTCGTGCTCGGCGTCGCGGCGGATGATGCCGGCCGAATTGACCACGAAGTCCAGCCTGTCGAGTCCGCCGACCAGCGCGTCCACCGCGCCGCGATCGCTCACGTCCAGCGGCTCGATCTCGATTCCCTCGAAACGCGGGTCGCCGCGCGCCGCACTGAGTTCCTCGATCGTGAGGCCGCAGGCGACGACTCGCGCGCCGGCGCGCTTGAACGCCAGGCTCGTCGCGGCGCCGATTCCCGAGACGCCCCCGGTGACCAGGGCCGTGCGTCCGCTGAAGTCGAACTGCGTATCCATCGAATCACCCGCCAGATTTGCGCCGCAGCGCGGACATTCCGCCCGCGCCGGCCATCAACGACATCCCCCAGAACAGCGGGGCGAAGGTAAAGCTGCCGCTCAGGAAGGTTCCGAGCAGGCTGCCCACCGAGCCGAAGACGGTCGGCAGGATGGTCTGCGTGCCGTTGACCATCGTCATGCGAAGCCCCACCGCTTCGCCGATCCGCCCGGCCGGCGTCACGCGGTGCAGCAGCGACATGACGGCCGGCTGGCCGATGCCCAGCCCCAACCCGAGGACGAACGAAAGCGCGACCAGCCCATAGTGCCCGGTAACGAGCGGGAACACCAGGTACACCCCGGCGGCGACGACCTGCACGGTGCCGATCATCTGCCACTCGCTCACCCGGTCGACGAACAGCGGCATCGCAACCCGCACCAGGAAGGTCGCGGCAGAGAACGATCCCAGCACGAACCCGATCTGGCTCGCCGACAGGCCGATGTTCGAGCCCTGCACCGGAACGAGGAACATGAACAGATCCCAGAGGCTGGAGATGATCACGATCGCCACGTACAGGCGCCGCATCTCGGGCGTGCGCAGCAGGTCGAGGACGTTCGCGTTGATCGGCCGTGCAGCCGATTGCAGCGGCGCGCGGCCGTCGAAACGCCAGCGCCATTTCAGCAGCACGAACGCGGTCGCGATCAGCATCGACGAGGCGATGAACGAGGCGGCGAACGAAGCCCCGTGCCCGACCGAGTCGATCAGGTAACCGGCGATGATCGGGCCGAAGAAAGCCGAGACCGAGAAGCCCACCGCAAGCAGGCCGAAATTGCGCAGCCGCTCGGAGTCGTCGCCGAGCTCCCCGGTGAGCTTTTGCACGCTCATGTGAAACAGCAGGAAGCCCATGCCAGTGGCGACGCTGTTGAGAAACAGCGCGGGCAGCGTCATCCAGACCGTGGGCACCAGAAATGCCACGCCCAGCGTGATCGCGCCAATGAGCATCGGGATGCGCGTGCCGGCGCGATCGATCCAGCGTCCGATCGGCACCGACAACAGCATCGGCAAGAGCGCGTAGAGCGACAGCAGCAGGCCGACCACGACGGTGGGCGCCTTGAGGTGGATCGCCCCTAGCGTGACCGTCATCCGGCTCGCCGTGAACGCGGTGTGGCTGATCACTGCCAGCGTCACGACCGCGAACATCGACGCGCCGCGCTGGCCCCCGAACAGGAGCGGTCGTTCCTTGGTGATCGCGCGCCCCTCCCGTATCGGCTTCCGGCCAGGCGCTCAGGCGCGCTGCCCGACCCATGCGTGGACCGCTTCGAGCGCCTGCGACAGCTTCGAGGGGTCGGTCCCGCCGGCTTGCGCCATGTCGGGTCGCCCGCCACCCTTTCCGCCGACCTGCTGCGCGACGAAGTTCACCAGCTCGCCAGCCTTAACGCGGCCCACCGAGTCGGGCGTCACGCCCGCGATCAGGTTCACGCGAGACCCGTCGACCGACGCGAGCACGATCGCCGCAGTCTTGAGCTTGTCCTTGAGCTTGTCCATCGTCTCGCGCAGCTGCCTGAGGTCGGCGCCATCGAGCGCGGCGGCGAGTACCTGGATGCCCTTGACCTCGACCGCTCGCGAGGCGAGATCGTCGCCCTGCGACGCGGCCATTTTCGACTTCAGGCGAGCAAGTTCCTTCTCGAGCGCGCGGGTGTTGTCGAGCATCTGCCCGATCTTCTGACTCAGTTCGGCGGCGGGCGACTTCACCAGTGCCGCGGCCTCGGCGAGGCTGGCGGCGAGTTGCTGCACCCAGGCGAGCGCGTTCTCGCCGGTGACGGCCTCGACGCGACGGATCCCGGCCGCGACCCCGCCTTCGGACACCACCTTGAACAGGCCGATGTCGCCGGTGCGAGCGACGTGGGTACCGCCGCACAACTCGCGCGAGAAGCCGATGTCGAGCACGCGCACCGTCTCGCCGTACTTCTCGCCGAACAGCGCCATCGCGCCGCCCTTGACCGCGTCGTCGAAAGCCATGACCTCGGCGCGCACCGGCGCGTTGGCAAGGATCTCTCGATTGACGATCGCCTCTACACGGCGGATCTGCTCGTCGCCAAGCGGCGCGTCGTGGCTGAAGTCGAATCGCGTCTTCTCGGCGTCGACCAGCGAGCCCTTTTGCTGGACGTGCGCGCCGAGCACCGCGCGCAGCGCCTTGTGCATCAGGTGCGTGGCGGAGTGGTTGCGCATCGTGCTCGCCCGGCGCGACCCGTCGACCCGGGCGTGGACCTTGTCGCCCACGCGCAGTTCGCCCGCGATGAGTTCGCCCGAGTGGGCGAACACGTCCGACTGCAGCCTGGTGGTGTCGCGCACCGCGAACAGCGTCGTGCAGGTCTCGCCCGCGGTGATCTCGCCGCGATCGCCGGCCTGTCCGCCCGATTCGGCGTAAAACGGCGTCGTGTCGAGCACGAGGAGCGCTTGCTGGCCGAGCGACGCTGCCTGCACCGGGACTCCGTCGACATAGAGCGCCGCTACGCGCGCGTCGGCGGCGATCGTGTCGTAGCCGACGAATTCGGTCCTGGCCCCGTCGTAGGCGAGCGATTCGCCTGCCTGGAACTTTCCGGCCGCCCGGGCCTGGTCGCGCTGGCGCCGCATCGCCGCTTCGAAACCGGCCGAATCCACGCTCACGCCGCGCTCGCGGCAGACGTCCGCCGTCAGATCGAGCGGAAAGCCGTAGGTGTCGTAGAGCTTGAACGCGGTTTCGCCGTCGAGTTGCACGAGCCCCGGGGCGAGCGCCGACTCGAGGATTCCCATTCCGTGCGCGAGCGTTTCGCCGAATCGCTCCTCCTCGTTGCGCAGCACCTCGGCAACGCGCGCCTTCGCCGCGCGCAGTTCGGGGTAGGCCGCGCCCATCGCGCGGTCGAGGTCCTCGACCAGGCGGTGAAAGAACGGGTCGGCGCAGCCGAGCTGGTGGCCGTGACGCAGCGCACGCCGCACGATCCGTCGCAGCACGTAGCCGCGGCCCTCGTTGCCGGGGATCACGCCGTCGACCACCAGGAAGGCGCAGGCGCGGATGTGGTCGGCGATCACCTTGAGCGACGGACTCGCGAGGTCGCTCGCGCCGGTCTCGCGCGCCGCAGCGGCGATCAGCTCCTGGAACAGGTCGATCTCGTAGTTGCTGTGCACGTGCTGCAGCACCGCCGCG
>JAHDXY010000286.1 GCA_023384005.1 Burkholderiaceae bacterium
CCTGCTGGTCGCCGAAGCGGGCCGCGGTCTCGGCCTTGTTCAGCCCCTGCAGCGCGCCGTAGTGGCGCTCGTTCAGGCGCCAGTCGTTGACGACCGGCAGCCACATCCGGTCCATCTCGTCGAGCACGCTCCACAGCGTGCGGATCGCGCGCTTGAGCACCGACGTGTAGGCGAGGTCGAACTCGAAGCCCTCGGCGCGCAGCAGCGCGCCCGCGGCGCGCGCCTCCGCGAGCCCCGCGGCGGTCAGGTCGACGTCGGTCCAGCCGGTGAAGCGGTTCTCCAGGTTCCACTGGCTCTCGCCGTGGCGGATCAGCACGAGCTTGAATGTCATCGGGTGCGCGCGAGTGAACTGAGCGGATATTCTATAATCTCCTGTTCAACCCGCACCGGAACACCGTGGAATTCCTCACCGAAAACATCGTTCTGATCGTAATCGCATTCGCTTCGGGCGCGATGCTGGTCTGGCCGCTGATCCTGCGCCGCAGCGCCGGACCCTCGCTCGACACGCTCGGCGCGACACGCATGATCAACGATTCGCACGCAGTCGTGCTCGACATCCGCGAGACGGCGGAGTTCGCCGCCGGCCACCTTCCGAACGCGAAGAACATTCCTGTCGCCGAGCTCGGCAAGCGGGTCGCGGAGTTGCCGGCGAACAAGCCGGTGCTGGTGTGCTGCGCCTCGGGCGCGCGCGCCGGTCGTGCCGCGTCGGTGCTGCGCGACGCCGGGCGCGAGCAGGTGTTCACGCTCTCCGGCGGCATCCAGGCCTGGCGCCAGGCCGGGCTGCCGGTCGTGAAGTGACGGCCCCCACCCGGAGGAGACGATGAGCGCGCGCGTAGTGATGTACTCGACGCAGACCTGCCCCTATTGCGAACGCGCCCATGCGCTGCTTCGCGCAAGGGGCGTGAGCAAGATAGAAACGATCAACGTCGACCTGCACCCGCAGCGCCGCGAGGAAATGGTCCGGCGCACCGGGCGGCGCACCGTGCCTCAGGTGTTCATCGGCGAAACCCACGTCGGCGGCTTCGACGACTTGTCCGCGCTCGATCGCGCCGGCGGGCTCGATGCGCTGCTCGCCGCCTGAAACCCACGGAAACCCACATGTCCTCGAAACCCAATCACTCGGCATCGCCCGAGGGTGAACCGACCTTTTCGATCCAGCGCACCTACCTGAAGGACCTCTCGCTCGAGATCCCGAGCGCGCCGCAGATCTTCCTGGAGACGCAGCAGCCGTCGGTCGAGATCCAGCTCGACGTGGGCGGGGGCATGGTCGTCGACGGAATCCACGAGTGCACGGTGACCGCGACCGTCACGACCAAGATCGGCGACAAGGTCGCGTTCCTGGTCGAAGCCAAGGAGGCCGGCATCTTCGAGATCCGCAACGTGCCGCAGGAACAGATGCCGCTGATCCTGAACGTCGTGTGCCCGAACATCGTCTACCCGTACCTGCGCGCGAACGTCGCCGACATCGTGCAGCGCGCCGGTTTCCCCGCGATCCACCTCTCCGAGATCAACTTCGAGGCGCTCTACCAGCAGCGCCTGCAGCAGCAGGCCGAACAGGAGCAGGCGCCGTCGATCGTCGTCCCGGGCCGCACCCAGTGAAACGTCGCGGATTCGCCGCCTTCGCGTTCGCGCTGTGCGCGAGCGCGAGCGCCGCCGAGTTCGCGTCGGTCGCCGCTCCGGGCGCCATCCTGTACGACGGCCCGTCGGCCAGTGCGCAGAAGCTGTTCGTCGCGCCCGGCGGGATGCCGATCGAGTTGCTGTCGGTGATCCGCCTCTGGGTCAAGGTGCGTGACGCTGCCGGTGACGTCGCCTGGATCGATCGCGCGAACATCACGCCGAACCGCACCCTTGTCGCGACCACCGACGCGTTCGTGCGCACCGCGCCTCAGGACCAGGCGCCGGTCGTCTTGCTTGTCGCGCACGGCGTGATGCTCGATCTGCTCGAGGGCGGCGCGCCCGCGGGGTGGGCCAGGGTGCGTCATCGCGACGGCACTTTGGGCTTCGTTCGTGCCCGCGACGTCTGGGGCCTCTGACCGGGCGACTCGCCCCGGCCCGTCAGATGCGGATCGCGGTGCTCGGTGCCGGCGCGTGGGGCACGGCGCTCGCGCAGCACGCCGCGCTCGAGCACCAGGTCCGGCTTTGGGCGCGAGACCCGTCGCAGGCACGGTCGCTGGAAGTCGAGCGGCGCAACCTCAGGTACCTGCCAGGCGTCGAGCTCGCGCCGGCGATTCGGGTCGAGCACGACCTCGGCAGCGTGCTCGCCTGGCTCGTCGAGTCCGAGGGCACTCCGGCGCTGCTGGTGTTGGCCGTTCCTGTGTCCGGCTTGCGCCCCGTCGTGACCGCGTTGCGCGGCATGAGTGTCGCGCTTCCGCCCGCGCTGTGGTTGTGCAAGGGACTCGAGCGCGACAGCGGCCTGCTGCCGCACCAGGTCGTGGCCCAGGCGTTCCCGCAACTGCGCGCCGGGGCGCTGTCGGGGCCCAGCTTCGCGCAGGAGGTGGCGGCTGGGCTGCCGGTCGCGCTGGTCGCGGCATCCCCGGCGCCCGAGGTGGCGCGAGCAGCGGTCGCCGCGCTTCACCACGGTGCCGCGCGGATCTACGTCTCCGACGATCTCGCCGGGGTCGAGGTGGGCGGAGCGCTCAAGAACGTGATGGCGGTCGCGGCCGGAATCTGTGACGGGCTGTCGCTCGGACACAACGCGCGTGCCGCGCTGATCACGCGCGGCCTGTCCGAGATCGCACGCTTCGGGGTCGCCAGCGGCGCGCGCGCGGAAACCTTCACCGGACTGGCCGGACTGGGCGACCTGGTGCTCACCTGCACCGGCGATCTGTCGCGCAACCGTCGCGTCGGGCTCGGGCTCGCGGCGGGCCAGCCGCTCGCGCGGGTGCTCGCCGGACTGGGCCACGTCGCCGAGGGTGTCGCCTGCGCCGCGGTCGTGCGCGAGCGCGCGGCGGCGCTCGGCGTGGAACTTCCGATCGTCGAAGCGGTGTGCGACGTGCTCGACGGGCGAGTCGGTGCGCGCGAGGCGGTCGCAACGCTGCTCGCGCGCGACCCGAAGCGGGAGCACTGAGTTGGCGGCGCCGTTTCGGGTCTGCGTGTTTTGCGGCGCGCGCAGCGGCGACGATCCGCGCTGGATCGAACTCGCGCGCGCCTTCGGCGCGGCGGCCGCGAGCAGGGGTTTCGCGATCGTCTACGGTGGCGGCGGGATCGGGATGATGGGCGCGCTGGCAGACGGCGCGCTCTCGGCCGGCGGCGAGGTGATCGGCGTGATTCCGGCGCGGCTGGTGCAGCGCGAGCTGGCGCATCGAGGGGTCCGGCGAATGGAGATCGTCGCCGACATGGCGGTGCGCAAGCAGCGGATGGTCGCGATCGCCAACGCCTTCGTCGCGCTGCCCGGAGGGCTCGGCACGCTCGACGAGTTGTTCGAGGTGCTCACGCTGCGGCAAGTCGGCGAGCACGACAAGCCGATCGTGATCGTCGACGCAGCCGGGTACTGGCGCCCGTTGCTCGAGGCCTGCGAGGCGCTCGCCGCCGCGGGCTTCGTCGCGCGGCGCGACCTGGACGCGATGCAGGTCGCCACCGGGGTGGAGGGTGCGCTGGACCTGCTTGGCGCGTCGCGCCGGGACCCCGCGCGCGAACGGCCGACCCGGCGCGGGCAGGCGAGCGGCTAGACGGCCCCCTCGAAGCCGAGTTGCCGCCAGGCTTCGTAGACCGCGATCGCGACCGCGTTGGACAGGTTCAGGCTGCGGTTGTCCGGCCGCATCGGCAGGCGCAGCCTGTGCTGCTGCGTGAATTGTTCGAGCACCGTGTCGGGCAGTCCCGAGGTTTCGCAACCGAACACGAGGACGTCGTTTGTTTCGAACGCGACGTCGACCGGGCGTCGTGTCGCGCGCGCGCTGAACGCGTACATACGGGCGCCCCTCATCGCGGCGACGAAGGCTGGCCAGTCGCGGTGCACGCGCAGCTCGGCGAACTCGCGGTAGTCCAGCCCCGCGCGACGCAGCCTGGCGTGATCGAGCGCGAAACCGAGCGGCGCGACCAGGTGCAGCTGCGCGCCGGCGTTCGCGCAAAGCCGGATCACGTTGCCGGTGTTGGGAGGGATTTCCGGGGCGACGAGGACGACGCTGATCATCGGGTGCGCGCGACCACCAGGTTGATCACCGCCTGCGCGCCGGCGGTCTTGAGCGCGAGCGCGCACGCGTGCAGCGTCGCGCCGCTGGTCATGACGTCGTCGACCACGACGATCGTCCTGTTGCGCAGGTCGCCGCGGGCCGCGAATACGCTCTCGAGGTTGGCGCGTCGATCGGCGAGCGCCAGGCTCGACTGCGGCGGGCTTTCTCGCGTTTTCCTCAGGACGCGCGACTCGAAGCGCGCGCCGACCTCGCCTGCAGCCGCCCGCGCGATGACCGCCGACTGGTTGAAACCGCGTTCGGCGAGCCGTCGCGGCGCGAGCGGCACGGCGGTCAGCCAATCGGCCGGCTCCAGGGCCGCGAGCGCGGGGCCAGGCGCACGCGCCGACGCAATACCAGGCGCAGGACAGAGCGCGCGCCCGAGCGCGCGACCGAGGGGCGCGGCGAGCGCGATCTCGCCGCCGAACTTCAACGCGAGCAGCGCGCGGTCGAGCGGCGGCGCGTAATCGGCCAGCACCACCGTGCGATCGTAGGCCGGAGCCGCACGCTCGCAGCCCGCGCAGGGTTGCCGCGGCGCTTCGGCGCGCGCCGCGCACACCGGGCAACGCGCGCATCGCGCGCCAGGCAGATCCGATTCGCAGTGTGCGCAAAGCCCGTCCTCGCTCGCAACGAGGGCCTGGTCGCAAAGAAAGCAGGTGCGCGCGAGCCAGGCGTCGGCGAGACCGCGACAGGCGATGCGCGCGGCCCTCAGGAATCGCGCCGTGCGGGCGCCGCGCGTGCCCGCGGCCACGCTCGGGCGCGACGCTGCGGGCTCCGTGCGCGTATCGTTCGCGTCGATGCCGTTCATGCACGCAGAGTAGCGCTTGGCCGCATATACTGGCGCGCGATGCGCGTTTCCGCCGACCTAGACCCGAGGGCCGTACGCCTGCAGTTTGACCGTCGCGCGACGCGGCGTGCGAATGCAGATTTCAGCCTCGCCCGCGCCGATTTCATCCTGCGCGAGGTCGAGCGCAGGTTGTTCGACCGCCTCGACCCGATTCGCGTCGACCCGCAGCGTGTGCTCGACCTGGGCTGCGGGCTCGGTTCGGGGGCGATGCGCCTCGCGCAGCGCTTCGAACGCGCCCGCGTGATCGGCGTCGACGGCAGTGCGGCGATGGCCGCGCACGCGGCGCGACTGCACGCGCCGGGGGCGGCGCGGCGCCTTGGCAGCTGGCTGGCGCGACGGGTTCCAGGAGTGCGCGCTGGCGCGCTCGATTGGCCGGATTTTGTCGCGAGCGACGCGCACCGGTTGGCGCTTGGCGACGACACCATCGACCTGGTCTGGTCGAACCTCGCCTGGCACTGGTTCGCCGACCCGCTCGCCGTGATCGCGCAGTGCCACCGCGTGCTGCGAGGCGGCGGCCTGCTGATCCTGTCGTCGTTCGGAGTGGACACGCTTCGCGAGTTGCGCGCGCTCGGCGCGGATCTGGCGCAGTTCCCGGACCTGCACGACATCGGCGACGCGCTGGTCGCCGCAGGTTTTGCCGACCCGGTGCTCGACGCGGAGCGGATCACGGTGAACTGGGAATCGCCTCCCCG
>JAHDXY010000287.1 GCA_023384005.1 Burkholderiaceae bacterium
CCCGCGGCGGTGACCCTCGCTGTCGTCCCGGCCGGCGCGACGGTCCTGAACTTCGACACGCTGGGCAGGATCGCTGGCGGTTCCGGTGCGACCACCCAGCTCGTGCTCGACTCGGCGTCGGCTGTCGCGACGGTTCAGACCTGGAACGAGACCGGGTTGACGGAGACATCTTGGATCAACAAGTAAGCACGCTCCCGGCGGCGCGGCGGCGGCCGTCGCCAGCGTCGAGCCGCGAAGCCGGGGGCGAGGCGGTGCGCCGGGACCAGCGACGGCGCCAGGGTCAGCGCCGGGGCCAGGGCCGGGGCCAGCGCCAGCGCCAGCGCGGTGTGACCCTGCTCGAGACGGTCATGGCGATCGTGATCGGCGGCATCGTGCTCGCGAGCATCGCCGGCGCGATCGCCTGGGCGGCGAGTCGCAGCGGCGACACCTGGCCGCAGAAACAGGCGCTCGCGCTGGCCGAGTCGCTGATGAGCGAGATCGCGCTCAAACCGTATACGCGCTGCGACGCCGACGGCCCCCCGCCGGAGGGGTCGACCACCTGCGTGATCGCCGACGGTCCCGGGCCCGAGAGCGGCGAGTCGCGCTTCAGCTACGCGACGCCCTTCGATCACCCGAACGACTACGCCGGTTTCGCGATGCCGGCGCCTCCGGGGTTTCGCAAGCTCGACGGAACCGTGCTGGCCGGGCTCGAGGACTATTCCACCGCGGTGCTCGTGCAGGCGCAGGCACTCGACGGGATCGCGGCGGGCGAGGGACTGCTGGTCGAGGTGACGGTCGCCGGGCCGGCCGGAACGTCGATCCGCCTGCAGTCGTTTCGCGCGAGGTACGCCCCGTGAGCGCGCGCGACCGCGACCGTGATGGCGGCCGCAACCGCAACGGCGACCGCAACGGCGACCGCAACGGCGACCGCAACGGCGACCGCAACGGCAGGCGCAGCGGCGCCCGCCAGGGCGGATTCACGCTGGTCGAACTGGTGATCGTGATGGTTCTGGTCGGCGTCGTCGGGTCGCTGGGCGCGACGTTCATCGCGCGGGCGACCGAGATGTACCGGGCCAGCGCCGCGCGCGCGCAGCTCGCCGACGAAGCCGACCTGACCGTTCGCCGCCTGTCGCGCGACCTGGCCGGAGCGCTCGCGAACAGCGTGCGCGTCGTCGCCGCCGACGGCGGAACCTACGTCGAGTTCGTTCCCGTGCTCTCGGCCGGGCGCTACCGCGCCTTCGCCTCCTTCGGCGCCGAGCCCACGGGCAACGATCCGCTCGAGTTCCACGCCAATCCCCCCGACACCTCGTTCCAGCTGATCGGGCCGCCGGCCGACGTCCCCGCCGGCAGCTCGCTGGTGATCTACAACCTGGGCATTGGAGCGGGCGACGTCTACGCCGGGACGAACCGCCGCGTGCCGACCAGTGTCGGTACCGGTCTCGGCACGGTGAGCTTCAATCCGGGCGGAGCAAACTTCCCGCTCGATTCGCCCGAGCGCAGGTTCTACGTGGTCGCGACTCCGGTGAGCTACTTCTGCGCCCCGGACGGGCGGCTGCTGCGCTACTCCGGGTATCCGTGGTCGGCCGCACAGCCCACGGTCGGCTCGGGCGGACTCGCCGCAGCGACCGTGTCCCGCCTGGCCGCGTCGACCAGCGCCTGCAGTTTCGAACTGGACCCGGGGCTGGCCAACATCGGTTCGGTGCTGATCCGTCTCGCGCTCGGCCGCGATGGCGAGGTCGTGACGCTCTCGCAGCAGGTGAATCTCGATGCGACGCCCTGATTCGACGCGACCAGGCTCGCCGCGGCCGGTTGCGACGCGTCGCGGTGCGATGCGGCGCGTCGCGACGAGGCAGACGGCGAGGCGGCCGGTGGCACACGCGCAACGAGGGTCGATGCTGCTCGCGATCGTCTTCTTCCTCGTCGCCGGCGGCGCGCTGGCGGCGGCGGTGCTGTCGATCGCGCGCTTCCAGGCCACCGCCGGGGCGCTCGACGTGCAGGGGGTTCGCGCCTACTGGGCCGCGCGCAGCGCGATCGAGTGGGGTACCTTCCAGGTGCTCGACCCGAACAACTCGCAGGCGCTCGCCGCCGACCAGCTGCCCGCGTGTTTCGCCTCGCCCAAGACGCTGGCGCTGCCCGGCGAGCTCGCCGCCTTCACGGTGTCACTGAGCTGCCAGCGCTTTCCCTCGAGCGGCTCGCACGAGGAGCAGCAGAACCGGCTCGCCGGCTACGTGCTCGTCGCCACGGCGACGCAGGGCGCGCCGGGCTCGCCCGATCGGATCGAACGCGTGGTCGAGTCGCGCGTCGTCAAGTGCAAGGCGCCGGTGACCGGGGCCGCGCCGGACTTCGGATGCTGAAGCGATGAACAACGAGATGCCGGGAGTCGAGTGCGTGCGGCACCGCGGGCCGAGCCGGTTCCGGAGGAGTTCGCTGTTCGCGCTTTTCGCGCTGTTCGCGTTTCTCTCCGGCTTGCCCGGTTCCGGCGCGATCGCGGCCACCTACCTGCAGCAGCCCGAACCCTACGCGTGGATCGACGCCTCGGCGCACACCCGGGTGACCTGGGCGTTCTCGCAGTGCACCGGAGGCGGCGCCGCGGCCGACGACGACATTACCGCGGAGATCCCGCTCGGTTTCACCTTCATGTTCGGCACCGTCAACTACACGACGGCGCGCATCATGACCAACGGTCGCGTCCAGTTCGGCAACAACTTCTGCGGCTACGGCACGCAGGTGCAGTCGCCGCGAACCTATCCTTACCCGTACCCGCACGCGAGCCTGTCGCGAACGATGCGTGTCTACGGCGCGGACCTGATCGACAACGGGCCGAGCCGGATCAGCTACGCGAGCACCGGCGCCGCGCCCAACCGGCGCTTCGTCGTGACCTGGGACCGCACGCCCGAGTGGGGGGCGAACGGCAGCAGGTTCGACCTGCAACTGGTGATCGAAGAGGCGGGAAATTTCGTCTACCAGTTCGGCGCTTCGAACAACACCAGCGGCGGCAAGGCGCAGATCGGCTGGCAACTGACGACCGCGGACTGGGAGCTCGTGAGCTTCGCGAACATCGGTGCGCTGGCCGGCACCGCCGTCAGGTTCTACAAGCCCGGAACGGCGCCGAACCCGGGCGGCTTCAACGCCTTCGACAGCACGACCGGGGTCGGGGCAATCTCCGGGTCGATCCAGACGCGCGTCGCGGGACTTCCGTTCTCGCTCGACCTGGTTGCCCTGAACGCGACCCGCACCGGTTTGCTCACGAACTTCGCGGGGTCGGTCACGCTGGAGCTGGTCGATTCGAGCAACGATTCCGGTGCGCTGGACCCGATGACCGGGTGCCGGTCTTCGTGGACGCTGCTGCAGGCAGTTCCCGGCACGCTGAGCTTCACCCCGGCGAACCTCGGGCGCATCACGGTGCCGGCGATCACCGTGGCGAGCGCGCGCCGCAACCTGCGCGCCAGGGTGCAGTGGGTGCCGCCGTCGGGGCCCGCCGTGGTCGGCTGCTCGAGCGACAATTTCTCGGTGCGACCCGCTTCGTTCTCGGTACCGGTGGCGAGCGACGCCGACTGGCAGAGCGCGGGGACGACGCGCGTGCTGGACAACACCGCGGCCAGCGGCGGCGTCGTCCATGCCGCGGGGCGGCCGTTCAGCCTGAGCTTCAGCGCGCGCGACGCGGGCGGCGCGACGTTGTCCGGCTACGACGGCACGCCGGTCCTCAGCTTCACCGGTTGCGCGCTGCCCTCGCCGTGTGCCGGAGCCAGCGCGCTCAGCCTGTCGGCGCCGTTGACCGTGTCTGGCGGGATCGCGTCCACCGCGACCGCGACCTACGCCGAGGCCGGGGCTTTCACCGCTTTCGCGCAGGACACGACCTTCACTGCGGTCGACGCGGGCGATGGCACGCCGCTCGCGCAGCGCACGATCCAGTCGGCGGCGGCGACGATCGGGCGCTTCGTTCCGGAGCGCTGGGTGCTGGCGGTGGCGACCGCGCCCGAATTCGCGCCCGGGCAGGGCACCGCCTGCACCGGGGCGGCGTCGTCGAACTTCACCTGGCTCGGGCAGCCGTTGCAGTGGCGCACGGCGCCCGTCTTGACGGCCACCGCGCAGGGCGCTGCCGGCAACACGATGCAGCAGGCGAGCGGAGCGCTCTTCAAGCTGGCGCCTGCTGCGCTCGCGCTCTCGTGGAACAGCAACGCGCCGGCGGGCGCGGCGTTCTCGGCGACCGGGCAGACCGTGACCGTGAGCGCGGGCGCAGCCCCGGGAACCGGCACGATCGCCTTCGGCGCGGGCGCGGTCTTCGGCTTCGCCCGTCCGCTGGCGCCGGTCGCGCCGTTCAACGCGGTGGTCGCACTGACGGTGCAGGTGGCTGACGCGAGCGAGGCAGCGGTCGCGGGCAACGGGACGATCGCCTCGGTGCCGAACCTGGTCGTCGACGGCGGCGGGGCCGGCATCGCCTTCGAAGGCGGAAACGCTGCGGGCGCGAACCTGCAGACCTACGGCCGCTTGCAGTTGTCCAGCGCGCACGGCGACAGCCGGCGAGAACTGATCGTTCCATACGAAACCCAGGCCTGGAGCGGAACCGCGTGGTACCGCAACCAGCGCGACAGCTGCCTGCAACCGCCGCCCAATGTGCTCGCGATGTCCAACTGGGGTGGTGGGCTCGCGGCCTGCAACGTCTCGGTCACGTCGATCGGGCGCGTCACGCGCGGCCAGGGCCTGATCCGCCTGAGCGCGCCGGTCGCTGCCGCGATCGGCGGGCTGGACCTGACGATGCGCCTCGCCGCGCCCGCCGGCCAGACCTGCATCGCGGGCGCGACGCAGGCCGCCGCGTCGGCCGGGCTCGCGTGGCTACTCGGCCCGTGGACCTCGGCGCCCGACTACAGCAGCGATCCGGGCGCGCGCGCGACCTTCGGCCGCCACCGGGTCAGCAACCTGATCCGGCGCGAGCTGTTCTAGGAGGGCGTGTCCGGCGGCGCCATGCGCCGCGCGTTCAGCGCAGCGCCGTGACGCGAGCGCGTGCGAAATCGGCCGTGTCGGCGTTCAGCGTGCCGAAGGACAGCGCGCGGTCGTAGGCGGCGAGTGCCTCGCCCTGGCGGCCGTCGGCCTCGAGCGAGACCGCGAGACCGAGCCACCACGGTGCGCGCTGCGGCGAGCGCCTGATCGCCGCGAGCCAGTGCGTGATCGCGTCGCCGTCGCGCCGCGCCTTGCCGAGCAGCGCCGCGAGCGTGGCGGAGAGTTCGGCTGGCGCGTCCGCGCCTGAAGCCGCCGACAGGGTGTGGATCGCGTCGTCGGAGCGACCGGAGGCGAGCGACAGTCGCGACGAGAGCAGCGCGAGTTCGTGCTGCTTCGGGTTCGCGCGCAGCGCCTCGTCCAGAGTCGACAACGCGGCGGCGCGTTCGCCGCGCTCGATCAGGATCGCGACCAGCGCCTTGCGCGCGCCCTGGTGCGTGGCCTGCTGTTCGAGCGCCGCGCGCAGCATCGCGATCGCGTCCAGCGGAAACCCCGCGTTGTACCGCGCCAGCGCGGCCCGAAAACGGTCTTCCGCGCTGAGCGGAGCAGCCGCGACGCTGGCGCGGCGCTCGATCGACGCCCGGGCTTCGTGCTGCGAGAGCGCGGCGGCGACCGGCGTCGCCGGCCCGGCAGTGTTCGCGACCGGCGCGGCGTTGGCAATCGCGACGGGGTTCGTGACCGGTGCGGGGTTCGTGACCGGTGCGGGGTTCGTGACCGGTGC
>JAHDXY010000288.1 GCA_023384005.1 Burkholderiaceae bacterium
TCGCCCTGTTCGGATCGCTGAACGCCGACACCGAAGCGTTGTCGGACGAGATCTGCACCGCGCTGCAACTGATCAACTTCCTGCAGGATCTGGCGATCGACTGGTCGCGAGGACGACTCTACCTCCCGCTGGACGAACTCGGCGCCGCGTGCCTGGACGAGGAGTCGATTCGATCGGCGGTCGAATCGGGCAGCGCCCCGATCGCGCTGCGCGAGTTCATCGCGTCACAGTCGCGGCGCTGCGCGAAGATGCTCGAGCGAGGCGCCCCGCTGGTCGCGCGCGTCCCTGCCCGGCTCGGCTGGGAACTGCGCGCGATCCGCGCCGGCGCGCACCGGGTACTGGAACGCCTCGCGGCGAACGGCTACGATCCGATCGCGCGCCGGCCGAAGCTCGGATGGCGCGACACGCCTTCGCTGCTTCGATTGATGCTCGCCGATCCCGCTGCCCGATGACCCCCGACGCGTACTGCCAGGACAAAGCCGCGCGCAGCGGCTCGAGCTTCTACTACAGCTTCCTGTTTCTTCCCGCGCAGCAACGCCTCGCGATCACCGCCCTCTATGCCTTCTGTCGCGAAGTCGACGACGTGGTCGACCAGTGCACCGAACCCGGGATCGCGGCGACCAAGCTGCAGTGGTGGCGCGCCGAGATCGCGCGGCTGTTCGCCGGGGACCCGCAGCACCCGGTGACGCGTGCGCTCGCGCCGCACCTTCAGCCCTTCGGGATCGATGCCGTGCGGCTGGTCGAGATCGTCGACGGCATGCAGATGGACCTCGAGCAGGACCGCTACCTGGATTTCGAGGGCCTGCGGCTGTACTGCCACCGCGTCGCGGGAGTGGTCGGAACGCTTTCGGCGGGGATCTTCTCCGCGGGGCGGCAGGAATGCGCGCGCTACGCCGAATTGCTGGGACTCGCGCTGCAGCTGACCAACATCATTCGAGACGTCGGCGAGGACGCGCGCCGCGGCCGGATCTACCTGCCGCTTGAGGACCTCCAGCGCTTTGGCGTCACGCCGCACCGGATCCTCGCACTCGACGCCGCCGGGGGTTTCGCCGACCTGATGCGATTCGAGGCCTCGCGCGCGAGGGCGTTGTACCGCGACGCGTTCGCGGCCCTCCCGGCGTCGGAGCGTCGCGCGCAGCGCCCGGGGCTGATCATGGCGGCGATCTACGCGACGCTGCTCGATGAGATCGAAGACGACGGGTTCAAGGTCCTGCGGCAGCGCGTTTCTCTCACCCCGATACGCAAGCTTTGGATCGCCTGGAGAACCTGGTCGCGCGGCCGTCCGCCGCAGGTCCGGGGCGATCGATCCACTCAGACGTGACTGCGTCGATCGCGCCAGTGGCGGTCGTCGGCGCGGGCTGGGCCGGCATCGCCGCGGCAGTCGAGCTCGCTCGCGGCGGCTACGCGCCGATCGTGTTCGACTCGGCGCCGGCGCCGGGCGGACGCGCGCGTGCGCTACCCATCACGCTCGCCGGCGCCGGACTCGAACTCGACAACGGGCAGCACCTGATGCTGGGCGCCTACAGCGCATGCCTGGACCTGATCGAGACGGTCCGGGCGGGCGCGCCGGCGGCAATGCGCCGCGTCCGACTGCGGCTCGAATCCACCGACGGCCTGCGGCTGGTCCCGTGGAATCTGCCCGCGCCTTACCATCTCGCCGCCGGTCTGCTCGCCGCGCGCGCGATGACGATTCGCGAGCGCCTCGCGCTGGCGCGAATGCTTTTGCGACTTCGCCGCGCCGGTTGGCAGGCACGTCCTGGCGAAACCGTCACGCAGATGCTCGAGCGCCTCGGGCAACCCGCGTCGCTGCGCCGTCGCCTCTGGGACCCACTGGCGATCGCGGCGCTCAACACGGATTCGAACCAGGCCTGCGCGCAGACCTTCGCCAACGTGCTGCGTGACTCGCTGGGTGCGCCGCGCGCGGCGTCCGACTTCGTCCTCGCCGAACCCGATCTCACCCGATTGCTGCCCGAACCCGCCGGGCGCTGGCTCGTCGCGCATGATGCGACGCTGCACATGCGCACGACCGTGCGCGCCATGGAGCCGGGCGACGACGGATGGGTACTCGAAACGACCCGCGGAGCGTTCGCAGCGCGCGCGGTCGTCCTCGCGCTGCCGCCCTACGCCGCAACCCGGCTGCTCGATCGGAGCGCGCGCGCTGCCCAGTCGCACCTGCCGACCTTCGACGCGTTAGAGCGGTTTCGCTATGACAGCATCGCGACCGTCTACCTGGCCTGGAAGCCTGGTCAGCCGGTATCGCTTCCGCGCTGGATCATGCTCGAGGAACGACCCGAAGACCGTGGCTGGGGACAGTGGCTGTTCGACCGGGGCGAGCGCTCCGGGTCGCGGATCGCGGCGGTCGTCGTCAGCGCGCGCGGGCGGCACGACGCGATCTCGCCGCTGCACCTGGCGCAGGGAATCGCGCGCCAGGTTCGCGCGCAACTCGCCACGCCGGAGGTCGCCGACGCGCGCACCGTGGTCGACAAACGCGCGACCTTTCGATGCACGCCCGATCGACCGCGGCTGCGCCCGGATGCGTTCATCGCGGCCGAGCTGCTCGCCGGGCGACCCGGCACGCCTTACGCGCGCCTCGCGCTCGCCGGAGACTATGCCCATCCACGCTATCCGGCGACGCTCGAGTCGGCCGTGCGTTCCGGGATCGAGGCGGCGCGGCTGGTGATGCGTTGACGCGCGTCGCCGGCGCTCAGCCGCCCCAGGCTGCGTTCAGCGCCTCGTCGACCCGATCCAGGCCTATCGTCTGCAGCCCTTCGATCGCGCGCTTGGGGGCGTTTTCGCGCGGAATCAGGACACGCGAGAATCCGAGCTTCGCCGCCTCGCGAAGTCGCTCCTGGCCGCGCGGCGCGGGCCTGATCTCCCCGGCCAGCCCGACCTCGCCGAAGACCGCGAGTCCGGCAGGCAACGGCCGATCCCGCAACGACGAGACGACCGCGAGCAGCACGGCGAGATCGGCCGCCGGCTCGCCGATCCGAACACCGCCCACGGCGTTGATGAAGACGTCCTGATCGAACAACGCGATCCCGGCGTGCCGGTGCAGCACCGCGAGCAGCATCGCCAGCCGGTTGTGCTCGAGGCCTACCGACAGGCGGCGCGGATTCGGAACATGCGCCGCGTCGACCAGCGCCTGGATCTCGACGAGCAACGGGCGCGACCCCTCCTGCGTGACGAGCACGCAGGTTCCGGCGACGGGCTGCGCGTGACGTGAAAGAAACAGCGCCGATGGATTCGCCACCCCGCGCAGACCGCCTTCGGTCATCGCGAACACGCCAAGCTCGTTCACGGCGCCGAACCTGTTCTTGAACGCTCGCACCAGGCGAAACGACGAATGGGCGTCACCCTCGAAGTAGAGAACCGCGTCGACGATGTGCTCGAGCACCCGCGGGCCCGCGAGCGTGCCCTCCTTGGTGACGTGGCCGATCATCACGACTGCGACCCCGAGTTGCTTGGAAAGCCGCGTGAGTTGCGCCGCGCATTCGCGCACCTGCGCGACCGACCCGGGCGCGGATTGCAGCTGCTCCGAGTACAGCGTCTGGATCGAATCGATCACCGCGACACGCGGCCGGCGCGCCTCGATCGTCGCGAGGATGCGCTCGAGCGAGATCTCGGCGAGCACTGGAAGCTTCGCGGCGTCGATCTCGAGCCGGCGCGCGCGCAACGCGATCTGCGCCGCGGACTCCTCGCCGCTCACGTAGAGAACCTCGTGTTGGGCCGACAACTGCCCGAGCGCCTGCAGCAGGAGCGTCGACTTCCCGATTCCCGGATCGCCCCCGATCAGCACCACCGATCCGTCCACCAGCCCGCCTCCGAGCACGCGGTCGAACTCGGCGATTCCGGTGGGCACGCGCGCGAGGTCCCCGGCGTCGACGTCGCCCAGGACCTGAACCGATTGCATCGGCGCAAGCGATGCGAAGCGGTTCCTGGCCTCGGGCCTGTCCTGCTCGACGGTCTCGAGCAGCGTGTTCCACGCTTCGCAGTGCGGGCAGCGCCCGAGCCACTTGGGACTGCTTCCGCCGCATTCCGAACAGACGTACTGGGACTTCGCGCGCGCCATCAGCGCACCGCGCGCGCGACCCGCGGCGCGAGTGCGCACATCAGCTCGTAGCCGATGGTCCCGGCGTGGCCCGCGATTTCGTCGATCGGGATCGTTTCTCCCCAGAGCTCGACACGCGATCCGACCGTGGCGCACGCGACCGGATCGAGATCGACGGTGAGCATGTCCATCGCGACTCGACCTACCGTTCGCGTGCGCACGCCCTCGACCGCGATCGGCGCACCGCTGGCGGCGTGACGCGGGTACCCATCCGCGTAACCGCAGGCGACGACGCCGACGCGCATCGAACGCCCGGCGACGAATGTCGCTCCGTATCCGACCGCGTCGCCGGCCTGGAGCTGCTGCACGGCAATCAGGCGCGACTCGAGCACCATCGCCGGCCTCAGGCCAAGCGAAGCCGCGTCGCGATCGGCGAACGGGGTCGCGCCGTAGAGCATGATTCCCGGACGCACCGAGCCGCCGCGCGCGCCCAGTTCCCGCGCCGCGGGAATCGCGATCAGCGCCGCCGAGTTGCACACCGAGCGCGCGCCCTGCAGGCCCGCGCCGGCACGCTCGAAGCGCTCGAGCGCGTCGTCGGCTCCACCGGAAAGATCGGCGTTCGCGAAGTGCGTGACCAGCGCAAGCGAGCGGGTCGCGCGCGCGGCGCGCAACGAAGCGTGCGCCGCGCGAAGGCCGGTCTCGTCGAAACCGAGCCGATTCATTCCGCTGTTGAACTTCAGGAACAGGTCGAGCCTGCGCTCTCCAGCGAAGGCCTCGGCCCAGGCGCGCTGCTCGGCGCAGTGCACGACGAGTCCGAGGTCGAGCCGCGCGGCGAGTTCGACGTCGCCCTGATCGAAGGCGCCCTCGAGCATCAGGATCGGACGCGTCCAGCCGAGAGCGCGCAGGCGCTGCGCTCCCTCGAACTCGACCAGGGCGAGACCGTCGGCGCGATCGAATCCCTTGACCGCGTTGGCCAGGCCGTGGCCGTAGGCGTCGGCCTTGACCACCGCCCACACCGTCGACCCCGCCGCCAGCCCGCGGGCGCGCTCGAGGTTGTGCGCCATCGCGTCGATTCGGATCGTGGCAAGGGTCGGGCGTGACATGCGCGAACTATACCGTTCACGGTCGGAGATCACCGATGGGGCGCTACCTTCGTGGTATAACCGCTCGGCCTCGCGCCGGGGCCGGCAGGAGATAGATGAAACGCGGTTTCTACACGATCATGGCGGCGCAGTTCTTCTCGTCGCTCGCGGACAACGCGCTGCTGATCGCCGCGATCGCCCTGCTGATCGAGTTGCACGCTCCGGAGTGGATGAAGCCGCTGCTCAAGCTGTTCTTCACCATCTCGTACGTCGCGCTCGCCCCCTTCGTCGGCGCCTTCGCCGACTCGATGCCCAAGGGCCGGGTGATGTTCGTGACCAACATCATCAAGGTCGCCGGATGCGCGCTGATGTTCTTCACCGTGCACCCGCTGCTCGCCTACGCCGTGGTCGGCTTCGGAGCGGCAGCGTATTCGCCGGCGAAGTACGGGATTCTCACCGAACTGCTCCCGCCCGAGCGCCTGGTCGCCGCGAACGGCTGGATCGAGGGCACGACCGTCGGATCGATCGTCCTCGGCACCG
>JAHDXY010000289.1 GCA_023384005.1 Burkholderiaceae bacterium
GTCGCCGCGAGGCGCAGCGCGGCGGCGGCGTCGACCACGCCGAACCCGTAGTCGTGGTTGAAAGCCGGCCCGAAGGGGCTCTCGACCCATCCGGGATGTCCGGGGTCGTTGCGCCGCGCCGATCGCGCCAGGATCAGGCGAAGATCCCGCCAGCTCAGCGCGGGGTAGCGTGCGAGCACCAGCGCCGCGACGCCGGAGACGATCGGCGCGCTTGCCGAGGTGCCGCTGAAGTCCGCGCGCATGCCGTTTCGCACCGCGGTCGTCGTGATCGCGGGCGTGCCCGCTCCGCCGTCGCTGGGCGCGCACACCAGCAGGTTCGCTCCGCGCTCGCCGTACGGCGTCGCACGCCCACGGTGATCGACCGCGCACACCGCGATCACTCCGCGCTGGTTCAGGTACGCGTCCAGACCGGTCGTCTCCGCGTAGCATCGGTCCTGCAGGTCGGTCGCGTAGCAGCGCCCGTTGCCCCCGGGGAATACGTAGACCGCGCCGAGCCCGCCACGCCCGTTCGTGATCCCGGCTTCGATCGCCTCGTCGAAGGACGCACCCGAGTAGCCGAGCCGGCCGTCGTCGGGCGAGCCCCAGCTGTTGTGATAGACGCCGTTCTCGAGCGGCGCGCGCGTGAGCGCGTCGGCGATGTCCGCGTCGTACGAGGTCGCGAGCGCGTTGTACGCGACCAGCGACGCCCGCGGAGCGACCCCCGCGCCGCCGAATGCGTTGGCGTCGCGCGCCAGGACGATGCCGGCCACCGAGGTGCCGTGGTCGTCGTCGGGCGCACACGGCAGCGGCCAGTGGCTGCCGATCGCCCCGGGCCGATAGCTGTAGCTGGCCCCGGCGACCACGTTCGGCGCGAGATCTTCGTGCACGAGTTCGACCGCGTCGTCGACGATCGCGACCCTCGCGCCCTCTCCGCGCGTGATCGTCCACGCGGCGAATGCGCGAACGTCCTCGCCTGCCGTGCCACCCGTCTGGCCGACGTTGTCGAGGTGCCACTGCAGCGGCAACAGCGGATCGGTCCCCGTGAGCGCGGCAGATGCGCCCAGCGCGTAACGCAGCGCGCAGCCGCTCTGGTCGGGCAGCGCGCCCGGGTCCGCGCCGCCGCTCCCTGCCCCGCCGCAGCCCGTGAGCAGCGTTGCGGCAGCGACTGCGGCCACGGCGGCCGCGAACCTGGTCGAGCCTCTGGTAACGTATGCGCTGCGATGCATGTTGATCCTGGATCGCAGTCTACCCCCGCTGCGCTGGCGCACCGGGCGCCACCGGTCGGCGCCGGGCACCGCGCAGGGGCGGACCCCGCCCGGAGAGAGAACGAAATGCGCAGGATCCAGACGCTGCTCGTGGCCAACCGTTCGGAGATCGCGATTCGCGTCATGCGCGCCGCCGCCGAACTGGGCGTGCGAACGGTCGCGATCTACTCGAACGAGGACCGATTCGCGCTGCACCGGTTCAAGGCCGACGAGAGCTACCTCGTCGGACAAGGAAAGAAGCCGCTGCAGGCCTATCTCGACATCGACGACATCGTGCGCATCGCCAGGCTCGCGAAGGTCGACGCGATCCACCCCGGCTACGGCTTCCTGTCGGAGAATCCGGACTTCGCGCGCGCCTGCGCCGAGGCCGGCATCGCCTTCATCGGGCCGACGCCGGAGGTGATGACTACGCTGGGCAACAAGGTATCGGCGAGGGACGCAGCCGCCGCCGCAGGCGTCGCGGTAATGCCGGCCACCGACCCGCTGCCGCGAACGCCGCTTTCGGCGCAGGCCGGCGAGTCCGAGCGCGCCGCGGCGATTGCCGCAGACCTGGAAGCGGCGATGCGCATGGCGCGAACGATCGGCTACCCGTTGATGCTCAAGGCGAGCTGGGGCGGTGGCGGGCGCGGCATGCGCGTGATAGAGAACGACGAAGATCTGGCCGCGAACCTCGAGCCCGCGCGCCGCGAAGCGGGCGCGGCCTTCGGCAACAACGAGGTGTACCTGGAGAAGCTGGTGCGGCGCGCGCGCCACGTCGAGGTGCAGGTGCTCGGCGACCGGCACGGCAATCTGGTGCACCTGTTCGAACGCGACTGCTCGGTGCAGCGGCGCAACCAGAAAGTGGTCGAGCGCGCGCCGGCCCCCTATCTGGAGGACGCGGGTCGTGCCGAGCTGTGCGAGGCAGCCCTGAGGCTCGCGCGCGCGGTGCGCTACACGCATGCGGGAACGGTCGAGTTCCTGATGGACGCCGACACCGGGAAGACCTATTTCATCGAGGTCAACCCGCGCATCCAGGTCGAGCACACGGTTACCGAACAGGTCACCGGGATCGACATCGTCAAGGCGCAGATCCGGATCACCGAGGGCGCGCGCATCGGCGACGCCGATGGCCCCGTGCCCGCGCAGGCGGACATCCGGCTCTACGGCCACGCCTTGCAGTGCCGGATTACCACCGAAGACCCGGAGAACGGATTCACCCCCGACTATGGACGCATCACCGCGTATCGCAGCGCCGCCGGCTTCGGCGTGCGCCTCGATGGCGGGACCGCGTACTCGGGAGCGGTGATCACGCCGTACTACGACTCGCTGCTGGTCAAGGTCACCGCGTGGGCGCCGGGCGCGCGCGAGGCGATTCGCCGGATGGATCGGGCGCTGCGCGAGTTCCGCATCCGCGGGCTCGCGACCAACCTGCAGTTCGTCGAGAACGTGATCAACCACGCGGATTTCCTCGCCGGCACGGTGACGACCCGGTTCATCGACTCGACGCCCGAGCTGTTCCGCTTCCCGAAGCGGCGCGACCGCGCCACGCGCGCCTTGCGATTCATCGGCAACGTCGTGGTCAACGGGCACCCGGAGATGAAGGGGCGCGCCGTGCCCGACCTGTCGCACCTTCACCTGGTGCTGCCGCAGGCCGACCTCACGCAAGCGCCGCCCCCGGGGACGCGCACGCTGCTGCGCCAGCTCGGCGCGGAGAAGTTCTCGCGCTGGATGCTGGCCGAGAGCCGCGTGCTGCTCACCGACACGACGATGCGCGACGCGCACCAGTCGCTGCTTGCGACCCGGATGCGCACGATCGACATGCTGCGCGTCGCGCCGTACTACGCGCGCCTGCTCCCGGGGCTGTTCTCGGTCGAGTGCTGGGGAGGCGCTACCTTCGACGTTGCGATGCGCTTTCTGAAGGAGGACCCCTGGCAGCGGCTGGCGGCGCTGCGCGAGGCGATGCCCAACATCATGCTGCAGATGCTGCTGCGTGCGTCGAACGCGGTCGGTTACACCAGCTACCCCGACAACGTCGTTCGCTACTTCGTCGAGCAGGCCGCGGCCACCGGAGTGGACGTGTTTCGCGTGTTCGATTCGCTGAACTGGGTCGAGAACATGCGCGTGGCGATCGACGCGGTGCGCGACAGCGGCGCCGTGTGCGAGGGCGCGATCTGCTACACGGCGGACCTGTTCGATCGCTCGCGCAAGTATGACCTGCGCTACTACGTCGACGTCGCGCGCCAGCTGCAAAAGGCCGGCGTGCACGTGCTCGGAATCAAGGACATGGCGGGGCTGTGCCGTCCGCGCGCGGCGCGGTTGCTGGTACGCACGCTGAAGGAGGAAACCGGCTTGCCGATCCACTTCCACACGCACGACACCAGCGGCGCCTCCGCGGCGTCGGTGCTCGCGGCGATCGACGCCGGCGCCGACGCGGTCGACGGCGCGCTCGACTCGATGAGCGGGCTGACCTCGCAGCCCAGCCTCGGCGCGATCGTCGCAGCGCTCGCGGGCGACGATCGCGACCCGTGCCGGATCGCGGGCCGGCCGGACACCGATTCGGGCGTCGATCCACGGGCGATACGGGAGATCTCGCACTACTTCGAAGGCGTGCGCAGGACCTACGCGCCCTTCGAGTCCGAGATCCGCGCCGGCACGTCGGACGTCTACAACCACGAGATGCCCGGCGGGCAGTACACGAACCTGCGTGAGCAGGCCCGTGCGATGGGGCTCGAGCATCGCTGGCCCGAGGTCTCGCGCGCCTACGCCGAAGTGAACCGCTTGTTCGGCGACGTCGTCAAGGTCACGCCCACCTCGAAGGTCGTGGGCGACATGGCGCTGTTCATGGTCACCAACGACCTCGACTCGAAGGACGTGATCGACCCGGCGCGCGAAGTGGCGTTCCCGGAATCGGTGGTGTCGCTGTTTCGCGGCGAACTGGGCTTTCCTCCCGACGGGTTTCCGCCGGAGCTCTCGCGCAAGGTCCTGCGCGGGGACCCTCCCAAGCCCTATCGGCCGGGTGACGAGATGCCGGCGGTCGACCTCGCGGCGAAGCGCGAGGAGGTGGAGAAGGCAATCGGGCGACACGCGACCGATACCGATCTCGCGTCGGCGCTGATGTACCCGAAGGTGTTTCGCGAATTCGCCGAGCATCAGCGCCACTATGGCGACGTGAGCGTGGTGCCGACGCCGACATTTTTCTACGGAATGGTCGAGCGCGAGGAGATCGCCGTCGAGATCGATCCGGGAAAGACGCTCGTGGTGCGTCTGCAGGGCACCTCACCTGCAGACGAGGACGGCATCGTGCGCGTGTTCTTCGAACTGAACGGACAGCCGCGCACGATGCGCGTTGAAAAGGCCGGCATGAAGACCGCGCCAAGGCGCGCGCAGGCCGATCCCGACAACCCGGCCCACGTTGCCGCGCCGATGCCCGGAATGATCGTGACCGTTTCGGTCAAGCCCGGGCAGGTGATCCGCGCCGGCGATCCGCTGGTGTCGATCGAGGCGATGAAGATGGAGAGCCAGATCCGCGCCGAACGCGACGCGACGGTGAAATCGGTGCACGTGCGAAGCGGGGAGACCGTGGCCGCGCACGATCTGCTGATCGAGTTCGCCGCCTGAGGATCGCGCGCGCGCCGTGGAAACCGACCGATACGCGAGGGCACGCCCGGCGCATCCGACCGAAGGCGCGCCCGCCGCGAACGACTCGCGCCACATGCGCGAGTGCCTGGGCACCTTCGCCACCGGCGTGGCGATCATCACCGCGCAGGCGCAAGGGGGCGGATTCGTCGGACTCACCGCCAACAGCTTCAACTCGCTGTCGCTCACGCCTCCGCTGGTTCTGTGGAGCCTCGGGACGCGATCGGCCAATCTCGAGGCGTTCCTGTGCGCGAGCCATTTCTCGGTCAACGTGCTCTCGGCGGCGCAGGTCGAACTCGCGCGGCGGTTCTCGCGCCAGGGCGCGAACCGTTTCGCCGGAGTGCCGCTGCACGAGGGGCTGGGCGGTGCGCCGCTGATCGACGGGGCGATCGGGTGGTTCGAATGCGAGACTCAAGCGCATTCGCGCCAGGGCGACCATGTCCTGTTCATCGGCGAAGTCAGGCGCTGCGCGCGCGCGCCCGGCAACGGGCTCGTGTTCCACCACGGCAGCTACAGGGTCGCCGATGCGGCGCCTCCCGAACAATCAGCGTGAAGCGCCGCGCCGCGCGATCGCCTCGCTCTGCAGGTCGTCGAGCACGTCCTGCGCGAGCCGCCTGACGATCCTGAATCGTTCCGGCGTGCAGACGTTGCCTTCGAAGTCGATCCGCAGGCTGCGACGGATCTCGAGGCGACGCCCTTCGAGCCGGTAGTGCGAGTCGTAGCGGAACCCGTCGCCGCGGATCGATAGCGCGCCCGGAAGCTCGA
>JAHDXY010000290.1 GCA_023384005.1 Burkholderiaceae bacterium
TCCCGGCACTGGTGCTCGGGATCTTCTGGAAGCGCACGACGGGCATCGCCGCATCGCTCGGCATGCTGGCCGGCATCGGCACGACGTTCTACTACATGGCGAGCACGCAGCCCTGGCTGCGCGAGATGTTCTTCGGCATACCGAAAGCCGCGCCGGTGACCAACCTGTGGTGGGACATCCAGCCGATCTCGGCCGGTCTCTTCGGCGTGCCGCTGGGATTCGCCGTGATCATCATCGTCAGCCTGATCACGCCTGCGCCCTCGAAAGAGACGCAGGAGCTGGTCGAGCACGTTCGTTATCCGAACCTGAAGGCTGCCTGATCGTTGCCAAGGCCGGGCGGCGTTCGCGCCGCCCGGCCGATTCGTTCGAAGGCCCGGTCGCGAGACCGGGCCTTTTTCGTTGCCGCGTGGCGCGCGTCGCGCGGTCGAAGGAGCGAGCGTCGAAGGGCGCTTTGTTATACTTCGCGCCCCCGGAGAGATGGATGAGTGGTTTAAGTCGCACGCCTGGAAAGCGTGTAAGGGTTAACAGCCCTTCGGGGGTTCGAATCCCCCTCTCTCCGCCAGGATGTCACCCATGTCTTGGACCGCGCAGATGTATTCGGGGCTGCTCGAGCGCACGGCCACCGTTGAGCGGGCCTTGCGGCTGCGTTCGCTCTGGTTGGCGTTCAGGTCAGCGATCCGGGTAGTTCGGTATGCGTCGGGCACGCCAGGCGTCCATTGCCTCGCGGAAGTCCGCGGATTCGTCCATCGGGTCGCGCAGTTCACGCGACAGACTGGTCGCCGCCGCGCGGTCCAGGTCCGCGCTCTCGCGGATCAGTTGCTTGGCGGCGCTCACCGCCGCCGGGCTGTTCGCGGCGATCTGTGCGGCGAGCGATGCGACTTCGTCGCGCAGCCGCGCGGCGGGCACCAGCACGTCCACCATGCCCAGATCGAAGGCTTCGCGGGCCGGGAACTGCCGGCCGGTGTAGACGGCCAGGCTCGCCCGCCCGCGACCGATCAGACTTGCCAGACGCGCGGGTCCGCCGGCGCCCGGGAACCCGCCCGACGTGCGCACCTCGGGCAACCCGACGAACGCGTCCTCCGATGCAACGCGAATGTCGCATGCGAGGGCGAGCTCGAATCCCCCGGCCAGCGCCGCGCCGTTGATCATCGCGATCACCGGGCAGGGGAATCGGTCCAGAAGTTCGGTCGCGCGCAGCGCCGCGTCTCTTTGCTCCCGGGCCTCTTTCGGCCCGCAAGCGAGGCGCTCCTTCAGGTCGCCCCCGGCCGAGAACGCCGTGCCCTCACCGGTCAGCACGAGCACGCGCAGCCCGCGCTGCCCGGCCAGTTCGGACAGCGCGTCGACCAGCTCGGCGGCCAGTCGAGCGTCGATGGCGTTGCGCCTCTCGGGGCGGTTCAGGATCAGCGTGCTCACGTGGGGCGTGTCCTGAACGACTATCAGCGTTCGCCAACCGGGCATGAGGAGTCTCCTTGTTCATCGTCGATTGCCCGAATCATGCCCTCGGCGCTGGCGCCGCACGACCGTCGCCGATCGGGGACCGGGTATCCCGGCTTGAAGCCGAAGCTGCCCTCGTTCGCCCGATCGGAGTTCAGCCCGGCATTCAGACCTCAGCGCAGCTGAAGCGCCTCGCGCGCGATCGAGTCGAGCAGCGCCTCGACCTCCTTCAGCGCGGCCTTCGAGGCGGCGCTTCCGTCGGGTCGCCACGGCCGGCGGTAAGAGACGTGAACCTTGCCCGGATCCTGCGCGGTCGCGTAGACGGCGATCGAGTAGGGGCAGATCGACATGTTCGCGGGGTCGGCCTCCATCGTCTTGCGCGACAGCTTCGCGCTGCAGAACACGAAGGCTTGCGCGTCCTGGTAGAGCTTGCGGGTCGAGCCGGTGTCCTGGCCGGTGCGTTCGAGCATCCGGTTCACGTACGAGTGATAGTCGATCACCAGCCCCTTCGATTCGATCGCGGCCTTCAGGTCGTCGCGGACATCGTCGAACTTCGCCTGCTTCGAGTAGGTCACGACGGGGTGGGGGTCGGCGGCAAGCGCCGGCGCGCAAAAGGCCGCAAGCAGCGAGAGAGCAATCGCGCGGATCATCGTCGTCTCCTCTGATACCCGGCGTCGGCCGGGAAAACCCGGGACCCCAAGACTACGCGATCCGGGTTCCGCGCGCCTTGATCCAGGTGGCTTCGCCTCCCGCCCGATCGACGCGACCGCCCGTTTGATGTGGCGCAATGACCACGCGTCGTCTTCGGGCCAGACTGCCCCATATCGCGACGACGAGGGTGCCCGCGAACTGGGGCGGCGCCTTTCGCGCCGTGTCGGCGCCGGGAGGGCGAGCGGATGTTCCAGATTCGGTTTCACGGGCGAGGCGGGCAGGGCGTGGTCACGGCCGCGGAGATGCTGTCGATCGCCGCGTTCCTGCAGGGGCGCCACGCGCAGGCGTTCCCGAGCTTCGGGTCGGAGCGAACCGGCGCGCCGGTGGTCGCCTACTGCAGGATCGACAACCGCGAGATCCGCCTGCGCGAGCCGATCATGGAGCCAGACGCGCTGATCGTCCAGGACCCGACCCTGCTGCATCAGGTGGACGTGTTCTCCGGGTTGCGGCCCGAGGGCTACATGCTGATCAACTCCAATCGCGGCTTCGACGATCTCGGCCTGGGGGAGTTCGTCCGGGGTTTCCGGCACGAACGGCTGCTCACCGTTCCCGCCACCGAGCTGGCTCTCAAGCACCTTGGCCGCCCGTTGCCCAACGCGGTGCTGCTCGGCGGCTTCGCCGCGATCAGCGGGCTCGTCACGCTCGACTCCGTCAACGCGGCGATCCGGTGCAAGTTCAGCGGCAAGGTCGCTCAAGACAACATCGCCGCCGCCGCCGAGGCCTACCAGTTCGTGCGCGAACGGGCACGTGAGGCGAGCGCTCATGTTTGAGCAGATCGAAGGATCGCGCGCGGTCGCCAAGGCGGTCGCGCTGAGTCGCCCCGAGGTGATCTGTGCCTATCCGATCTCGCCGCAGACGCACATCGTCGAAGCGCTCGGCGAGATGGTCAAGTCGGACGAGCTCGCACCCTGCGAGTTCATCAACGTCGAATCGGAGTTCGCGGCGATGAGCGTCGCGATCGGAGCGTCCGCGGCGGGCGCGCGTGCGTACACCGCGACCGCGAGCCAGGGATTGCTGTTCATGGCCGAGGCGGTTTACAACGCTTCGGGTCTCGGGTTGCCGATCGTGATGACGGTGGCCAATCGCGCGATCGGCGCGCCGATCAACATCTGGAACGACCACAGCGACGCGATGAGCCAGCGCGATTGCGGCTGGATCCAGCTGTTCGCCGAGAACAACCAGGAGGCGATCGACCTCCACCTCCAGGCGTTCAAGCTCGCCGAAGAGCTGAGCCTGCCGGTGATGGTGTGCATGGACGGGTTCATCCTGACGCACGCCTACGAGCGCGTGAACCTTCCGGCGCAGGATGCGGTCGACGCCTTCCTTCCGCCCTACGAGCCGCGGCAGGTCCTGGACCCGGCCGATCCGGTGTCGATCGGCGCGATGGTCGGACCCGAGGCGTTCATGGAAGTGCGCTACCTCGCGCACGCGAAGCAGATGACGGCGCTGGAGCGCATTCCGGAGATCGCCACCGAGTTCGAGCACGCGTTCGGGCGCGCGACCGGAGGCCTGGCGCATCCGTACCGCTGCGACGACGCCGAGACGATCGTCGTCGCGCTCGGCTCGGTGCTCGGGACGATCAAGGACACCGTCGACGAGATGCGCGATCAGGGGCTGCGCATCGGCGTGCTCGGGATCACCTCGTTCCGGCCGTTTCCGCTCGCGCGCGTGCGCGACGCGCTGATGCGCGCCAGGCGCGTGGTCGTGCTGGAGAAGAGCCTCGCGGTGGGAATCGGCGGCATCCTGTCGATGAACGTGCGCTCGGCATTGTCCGGAATCCAGTTGCACGGCTATACGCTGATCGCGGGCCTGGGCGGGCGCGCGATCACGCGCGCCTCGCTGCACCGCGTGTTCCGCGAGGCGATCGCCGACACGCTCGAGCCGATCAGCTTCCTCGACCTGGACTGGGGCGTGGTCAACCGGCAGTTGCAGCGCGAGCGCGAGCGGCGCCGCAGCGGCCCCGCCGCCGAGAGCATCCTGCGCGACCTCGGGGTGGTCGCTTCGCGCGCGGGTTGATTCGCCGCGACCAACACCGGGCGCAACAGAGCCGGACAGCGAGCACCGATGACGACGCAGCCGATCAAGTTCTATCAGACTGGAACCTTCACGGTAGGCAATCGGCTGCTCGCGCCCGAGCAGCGCAGCGTTCAGGCGAGCTCCTCGCGGTCGAACTCGCTGACATCCGGGCACAGGGCGTGTCAGGGCTGCGGCGAGGCGCTCGGCGCGCGCTACGCGATCGACGCGGCGATGAGCGCGAGCGCCGGCAATCTGATCGCAGCCAACGCGACCGGTTGCCTGGAGGTCTTCTCGACCCCCTACCCGGAGACGTCCTGGCAGTTGCCGTGGATCCATTCGCTGTTCGGAAACGCCGCGGCGGTCGCGACCGGGATTGCCGCGGCGCTCAAGGTCAAGGGCCGCTCCGGCACGCGCGTGGTCGCACAGGGTGGCGACGGAGGCACGACCGACATCGGATTCGGCTGCCTGTCGGGGATGTTCGAGCGCAACGACGACGTGCTCTACGTCTGCTACGACAACGAGGCGTACATGAACACCGGTGTGCAGCGCTCATCGGCGACGCCGGGCGCCGCGCGCACCGCCACGACACCGGCGCTCGGCGCGGAGCCGGGCAATCGTTTCGGGCAGGGCAAGAACCTGCCTGAAATCGCGATGGCGCACGCGATCCCGTACGTCGCGACGGCGACCGTGGCCGATCTGCGCGATCTCGAGCACAAGGTCGGTCGCGCGATGTCGATCCACGGTGCGCGCTATCTGCACGTCTTCGTTCCCTGTCCGCTGGGCTGGGGCAGCGCGTCGCACGACACGATCCGCATTGCCCGCCTGGCGCAGCAAACGGGGCTGTTTCCGGTGTTCGAGGCCGAGCACGGCGAAGTCACCGGCGTGTCGCGAATCCGCCAGCTGCAACCGGTCGAGCAGTACCTGCGCCCGCAACGCCGTTTCGCGCACCTGTTTTCGGACTCGAAGGGTGACGCAGCGATTGCGCGGATCCAGGCGATCGCGGATCGCAACATCCGCAGGTACCGATTGCTCGACGGCCGACCCGGCGGGACCGGTGAAGTCGCCGCCGAGCGAGCAAGCGGGGAGCGCTGATGGAAAAACCCTTCGCGATCACGCTCGACGTCGGCTCTTCGCTGGCCAACCACACCGGGTCATGGCGCAATTCGCGCCCGGTCTACCTCGACCGCCTGCCGCCGTGCAACGATGCCTGTCCGGCGGGCGAGAACATCCAGGGGTGGCTCTACCACGCAGAGTCGGGCGACTACGAAAAGGCGTGGCGCACGCTGGTCGAGGACAACCCGCTTCCCGCGGTGATGGGGCGGGTCTGCTACCACCCGTGCGAGAGTGCGTGCAACCGGGGAAAGCTCGACACTGCGGTGGGAATCAACTCGGTCGAGCGCTTCCTCGGCGACGAGGCCTTGCGACGCGGCTGGTCGTTCCCGGCGCCGCCCGCGCCGAGCG
>JAHDXY010000291.1 GCA_023384005.1 Burkholderiaceae bacterium
CACCGGCGCGCAGGCAGTGCGGGATCGCGTGGAGCAGCTGCTGCGCCACGTCGGGCTGGCCCCGGCAGACGCGGAGAAGTTCCCGCACCAGTTCTCGGGCGGCCAGCGCCAGCGCATCTCGATCGCGCGCGCGCTGGCATCGGAACCCGAGTTCCTCGTGTGCGACGAACCCACCTCCGCGCTCGACGTGTCGGTGCAGGCGCAGGTGCTCAACCTGATGCGCGAGCTGCAGCGCCAGGACAAGCTCACCTACCTGTTCATCTCGCACAACCTCGCGGTGGTGCACCACGTGAGCGACCGCGTCGGAGTGATGTACCTCGGACGCATCGTCGAGCTCGCCGCGAAGCGCACGATCTTTTCAACGCCGCGCCATCCCTACACGCGGATGCTGCTCGACGCGATCCCGGACATCGCGATGACCGGCAAGGCGCGTACGCCGGTCGGCGGCGAGGTTCCGAACCCCTTGAACCCACCCACCGGCTGCGCATTCCACCCGAGGTGTCCGCACGCGAACGATCGCTGCAAGCGCGAGCGCCCGGAACTCACGCGGATCGCCGGCGAAGCGCGCGGCACGGTCGCGGCCTGCCACGCGGTCGAGGAAGGCCGGATCGGCCCCGGCTGACCGCCGCTCCGCGCCCGCCTAGGTGCGCGCGGCGCCGGGCTGGTCCTCGGGCGGCACGACCAGTTCGAGCCGCTCGACGATCTCCTCCATCACGATGTAGCTGCGCGACTCCCTCGCTCCGGGCAAGGTGAGCAGCATGTCGCCCAGCAGTTTGCGGTAGGCGTTCATCTCCGGGATCCGCGCCTTGATCAGATAGTCGAAGTCGCCAGAAACGAGGTGGCATTCGAGAATCCCCGGGAGCTTGCGCACCGCGCGTTTGAACTCGTCGAAGATCACTCCCGACTTGGCCGAGAGCTTCAGCTCGACGAACACCAGCAGCGACTGGCCCAGCAGATGCGGATCGAGGCGCGCATGGTAGCCGGTGATGTAGCGCTCGCGCTCGAGTCGCCGCACGCGCTCGGTGCAGGGCGTGACCGACAGGCCGACCTTGTCCGACAACTCGGTCATCGCGATCCTCGCATTGGCCTGCAGTGCGCGAAGGATGTCCCGGTCGATCCGGTCGAGTTCCCTGCTTGACTTGGTCTTCACTAGACTTATTCACTATATGAGTCGATATGAAAAGCGATATTACCTGCTTACGTAGCTCTAAAGAGGGAATCAGTTCGAACCGTTCGTCGCAGAATCGGAGCTTGCTGGGCTGCAACCACAACGGAGACGGCGATGCGTGTGACGATTCTCGGAAGCGGCGTGATCGGAGTGACCACGGCCTGGTACCTGGCGCGCCAGGGGGCCGAAGTGACGGTGATCGACCGCCAGCGCGCGCCCGGAATGGAAACCAGCTACGGCAACGCCGGCCAGATATCGCCCGGATACTCGACTCCCTGGGCTGCGCCGGGCATCCCGTTGAAGGCGATGAAGTGGTTGTTCCAGCGGCACTCGCCGCTGTCGATCAGGCCAGACGGAACGCTGTTCCAGTTGCGCTGGATGGCGCAGATGCTGGCCAACTGCACCGCCTCGCGCTATGCGGTCAACAAGGAGCGGATGCTGCGCCTCGCCCAGTACAGCCGCGACTGCATGCGCGAACTGCGCGCCGACACCGGGATCGCATACGAGGCTCGCCAGCAAGGCACGCTGCAGGTGTTTCGCACCCGCAGGCAGCTCGACGCGATCGCGAAGGACACCGCCGTTCTCGACGAAGCCGGTGTCGAGTATCGGGTCCTCGCGCCGGATCAGTTCGACGAGATCGAACCAGGACTGGCGCGCTCGGCTGCAAAGCTCGCCGGCGGCCTCTACCTGCCAGGCGACGAAACCGGCGACTGCCGCCTGTTCACCGACGGGCTCGCGGCACTCGCCGGGCGCGAAGGCGTGCGCTTCGTGCACGACGCGACGATCGAGCGCATCGAGCGCGAGGGCGGGCGCGTGAGCGCCGTCGTGGTCGACGGCAGGCGCGAGTCTGCCGACGCCTACGTTCTCGCGCTGGGCAGCTACTCGCGCAAGCTCGCGCTCGAGCTCGGGCTCGACCTGCCGGTGTATCCGCTCAAGGGTTACTCGCTGACCATTCCGGTGCTCGACTCCGACGCCGCCCCGCAGTCGACCGTGATGGACGAGACCTACAAGGTCGCGGTCACGCGTTTCGAAAACAGGATCCGTGTCGGCGGCATGGCCGAGATCGGAGGCTTCGACCTGGGCCTGAACCCGCGCAGGCGCGAGACGCTCGAAATGGTGGTCGACAGCCTCTTTCCCGGTGCCGGCGATCTCGCCGAAGCGGAATTCTGGACCGGGCTGCGCCCGATGACGCCCGACGGGACGCCGATCGTCGGCGCGACACGGTACCCGAACCTGTGGCTGAACACCGGACACGGGACGCTGGGCTGGACGATGGCCGCCGGATCGGGCCAGCTGCTCGCGGACCAGATCAGCGGCCGGCGCCCGGCGATTTCACCCGAAGGCCTGGGGGTATCGCGCTACGGCGCGCGCGCCTCGGCCGCGCCGCGCTGGTTCGGCGCCCCCGGCGCCGCGCACTGATCAGGGCTTGCGAAGAAGGAGCTTGCGAACCCAGCCGTCGCCCTGCGAGGCGGTGACTTTCACGTAACCGTTCTCCTCGACGCCGAGCAGCAGCACCTCGTCGGACTTGGTCAGCGTCTGCAGTTCGGCCGCGCCGTCCTGCGGATCCCTGAGGACCTTCGCGCCGGCGATCTTCGGCACCATCACGTCGCCCGCGACCGCCGCGTTAGCCTGGACGCTGTTCGCGGCGTTCGCCTGCGCGGCGGCGACGCCGCGCGGCTGGACCAGCGAGGGCGAGTTGTGGATCGCACGCACGATGCTGTTCCAGTTGTCGACGAAGGACGCGACGATGACCTTGCCTTCGTTGGTGTTGCTGTAGCCGCCGAACGCGCCGCCCGCACGCCCGAAGAACAGCCCACCGAGCGCGAAGTCGGCCTGCTCGGCGCTGCCCTCGGCTGCGGCGACCTGTATGCCCGAGCGCGAATCGACCAGCAGCATCGAGGTCTGCGCCTGCTTGAACTTCAGGCCCCCGGCGAGCGCGCCGAGCGCGCCGAACCTGCCGCCGAGCGCGCCGAACAGGCTCCCGCCCACGCCGCCGGCGTTGCTCTCGCTGAATACGACGCTGGGATTGACGATGAAGTCGGCGGCGACCATCTGCCCCTTGCCTACGTTCGAGCCCTGCTGCAGCTCGCCGCCCCTGGCGAGCGCGCGCTCCTGCATCAGGTTCTGCATTCCGGCGCCGCGCTCGACGACCTGGAAGCAGTTCGATTGCTGGACCAGCATCCTGATCACGCTGGTCGGCGAGCCCAGTCCGTAGCGCTGCAGGCTATAGAGCACCTGGCTCTGGGGCTCGACGACCGCGATCGTTCCCTTGGGCGCTTCGCACTTCTCGAGCTGCGCATTGGCGCCCTTCGCGCCGTCGGGCCCGGCGCTGCCCTGCGCCATCGACCCGCCGGCACCGAGTTGCTGTGCGCCTGCCGCGAGCGAAGCCACCAGCAGGCAGGCGGCGATCGGCAGGCGAAGCGAAACGGTTCGGTTCATGATGGTTCCTTCCTTGCGATCCGGGAAATCCACGCGCCCAAGTATCGGCGCGCTTGACCGCCGTCGTCAAACGGGTCGGCTCGCGCCTAGCGTTCGAGCAGTTCGATGTCGCCGTAGGCGCCCGAGACGTCGGCGCCGGTGTTGTCGGTATCGGTGAGCACCGCGACGCCGATCAGGCGCCCGGGCTCGGTGCCGAAGGCGCGGCGGTAGTCGTCGACGATATTTCGCCGGTGCATGCGCCAGCGCCTGAGTTCGCCCGGTCCCGAGTCGACGACCATCTTGCGGATCCTGGCGCTGTGGGGGTTCTCCAGCACCGTCCCCACCGGCCGGCGGTTCCCCCAGATGTACATCAGCGTCGCGTAGGGCAGTTCGTTGCCCGAGAGAAGCTTCACCCGCTCGAAGAACATCTGGTCGCGCATCGGCAACCGGGTCTTGTCGCCGTCGAACGCGAGCACGACCCGCAGCGGGGCGTCTTCGCGCGATCCGTCGCCGTTGTCGGCATCGGCAACCAGCGCGTCGGCGCGCCAGCGCCAGCGCAGTACCGGGCGCTCGCGCGGATCGACCGCGACACGTGCCATCAGGCCGGACGCCGAACCGGAAGCGCTCGCTGCGAGCACGGGAATTCCCGCGTCGCGCACGATCCGGTAGCTGGTCTTGCGCTTTCTCGGGTGGATGATCCAGGGCTGCCAGCCGGCGGGCACCTCGGCCCCGCCCGCCGCCTCGGAGAAGCGCTCGAGCGTGCCGCCCTTCGCGCGCACCGGCGCGACGCGCGTCGCGGTTGCCGGGCGCGCGGCCGGCTCGACCCGGTCGGGCGCAGGGGCGTGCGCCGCGGATTCGACGCGCGACGCGGGCTCTTCGCGCACCGTCGTCAGGTTGGCGCAGCCGGAGAACGTGGCGATCGCGGCGATCGCGAGCGCGCCGGAGCATCGAGCGTGCAGAAGTCGCATTCGCGGACTATAGCCGGGCGCGGCGGGGCGCGTTGTGGTTGTGTTCACGCTGCGGCGATGTTGAAATCGCCCCGGACCCGCCCGAAAGACCAATGGAACACTACGTCCTCGACTGGCTGAACCTGCTGTTGCGCTGGCTGCACCTGATATCGGGCGTCGCGTGGATCGGCGCGTCGCTCTACTTCGTGATGCTCGACACCTCGCTGCGCCGACCGTCGCGCAAGGAGGACGAAACGCGCGGGGTGCACGGCGAACTGTGGGCGGTGCACGGCGGCGGGTTCTACAGCAGCCAGAAGTTCCTCACCGGACCCAAGGGCGAGCCGCTCAGCGAGCACCTGCACTGGTCGAAGTGGGAGGCCTACACCACCTGGCTCTCGGGAATGGCGCTGCTGGCGCTGCTCTACTGGTGGGGCGCGAACACCTACCTGATCGACCCTTCGGTGATGGACCTGCCGGTGCCGGGGGCGATCGCGCTGTCGGCGGGCTCGCTGGTCGCGGGTTGGCTGGTCTACGATCAGCTTTGCCGGCGGATCGCGCACGAAGCGACTCTCGCGCTGATCCTCTACGCCGCGCTCACTGCCGCGGCCTGGGCCTATTCGCAGGTGTTCGGCGCGCGCGCCGCCTACGTCCACGTCGGCGCCCTGATCGGGACGATCATGGTGTGGAACGTGTTCTTCCACATCATCCCCGGGCAGAAGAAGATGGTCGCCGCCCTGCGCGCGGGACAGCCCGTCGACCCCCGGCCCGGTGTGGTCGGCAAGCAGCGCAGCGTGCACAACACCTACTTCACGCTGCCGGTGCTGTTCATCATGATCAGCAACCACTACCCGATGACCTACGGCCATCGCCACGGCTGGGCGGTGCTCGCGGTGGTGATGCTCGCGGGAGCACTGATCCGGCAGTTCTTCGTCCTGCGCCACAGCGGACGCGTCGTCTGGGCGCTGCCCGCCGCGGGCGGCGCGCTGCTGCTGCTGCTCGTCGTGCTCCTTGCCCCGGCGGCGCCTCGCCCCGATTCGGGATCGGCGGCGGTGGGCGTGGCGCACGGGCACGGGGGGGGAGGCC